>NZ_CP032364.1:1561356-1873627 GCF_003589745.1 Lachnoanaerobaculum umeaense
ATTATTTTTAAAATACGGTGGCTTTGCAATAGAGGCAATACTTTATTGCGGAAGTCCTCTAATTTCACATTTCCATAATTATCATTGTAGATCCATCTACTTTTTGCTTCCAGGTCCTCTCCCTTTGCGGCACTTTCAGGATGATAATATCTCAAAGTAGTACTTCTTGGCCTTGCCCAAGTCACCTCATATTCTCCGGTGTTCTCTAACAAATGGTATGCAAAAAAGTTCATCTCTTTATTTGTCTTTTGCTGATTGAAACGGAACCTGCTTATATATCTGTTAAAAGCCATATTTTCGTCTTCATCAAATCTTTTTAGTTGTTCCTTATCAAAATACAAAAGTTTCTTATCCCAATAATAATACGGTAGCATTGATTCTACAAATGTTAATGCTTGTTGAATCAATCCATGTTCAACACACCAAATGATAAGGTCTAAAATATTTGGATTTGTCAATAAACTTCCATATTCATCTTTTATCTTTTGTTCTAATATTCCAAATGGAGTATTTTTTAGATTGCTCTCACTACTTTTCTCAAATTCATTTCCAAGTTCCTTCAAACCCTCCATAAACGCCCTAGGATCTGACATTTGTACTCCATAAGAAATCTTTTGCATATCTTTTACAATTTGCTTTGCAATTTTTTGTACACTTGGATCAGCTCCTGTCAGGTATGAAAAATCACTTTTTATATCAACATATTCTGACAATATATCTGCATTCCCAAAATGCAAAAATTCATTAATGCCTGAAAAGAAATTAAACACATTAAATTTTTCACTCTGATTTTCTATTCTTGCTGATGCCATATTTATTCCACTTATAAGTTTTGGCCTGATAGCTTCTCCTACATATAGCAGAGAATTAACTGCACTCATAGAAAATACTATATCTCTTAGCCCACCATGAGTATCTATATACAGTTTAAACGTTTTTTTCTCTTGTAACTTCTTATAATGAATGTACTCTACCGCCCTTGAAATAGCTCCAATTTCATCTTCAGGGAAGAAACTCTCTTCTTCCTTATTTGCAGGCATCAAAGGAATCGAAGGATCTATATCATCCGCTTCCTGCAATCTATGTTCATTTGGAAGTTTATTCTTATACAATTTTATTATCTTATAATTTATCTTATGTTTTCCCTTTTCCGGTGATCTCTCAATTCTTTCTTTCAAATAAGATACAGCACTATAAATATTTCCCTTTTTATAAGTACCGTTTCTCTCATCCATCTCCAAAGTTTTCCTACTGCAAAGCATTACAATATCTACTTCTTCGTCAGAAGGCATTATTTCCAAAAAATATCTAACTACACTTTCTCCTTGAGATCTGCAATCATTAATAATGACATCTTTTCCATCATTTCCAATGCCACGAAAATAGTCTCCTTTATCCATGCCGGGATTATTTCTTCCATTAAATGCACCGACCGCCATAAGTATCATAGCAGACATAATACATTCCTCCTTATCTCAACATCTAAGATTTCCATACACCTGTATATTTTGTCCAATCCTGTTCTCAACATACTTTATCTCATATAGATAGATGAAACCCACAGTCCGATTAAACTTGTATTTTATAATTTATATACATTTGTATTGATTTTTATCTTACTAATAGTATAAAGCAATTCAATATTATTTCAATATCAATGCTTTTATTATTAAAATCTATATACATTATCACATATAAAATCTTCTACCTACTATCATTACACTACATTTATGCAACCGGTAAGAATGTATAATCACTATCTTTCTACAATAAAAAATGCGCTACCGGCCAGGACTAATCCCTTGCGATAACGCATTTTTTTACCTTACTAGTCTTATTGTTTCAGTTTTGTATAAATCACTCCAATTTTCATCCACTATCCATAACTTAAACTCTATATTATTTTGTGGCTCACTACCTATTAGCCACGCTTGGTTCATAGACTTATGTCCTTGCATTGTAGCCGGTAAACCACTTAAAAACTGTACCATAACATCATCCACTGATGAATCCATTGGTATTACTGTAATCTCACCATCTGTCTTATTCTCAAGCTTTACATCAAGTGTAACATACCCAAATGAATCACCTATACCTAAGAATGTCGCCCTTAAATACTCATTATCACATATTACATATTCATCAACCTCAGCTTCAGTTTCTTGTCTTATTGGAATAGATAAAATTATTTTATATATAACATAATCAAGAAAATCACTCTTCATATAAATGACCCTATCCTTTTGTATACTGTATTTTTACCATATAAAGTCCAATATTTCAAGCTAAGACATAAATATTATATTATTATTATACAAATATCAAAAAAGAACTTGGCATTCTCTACCAAGTTCTTTTGCTACTGTTTTAGCTTTTTATAAGCACATTACTGCTCTCAAGGCAACTCAATACCTCTTTTTTATAGTCAAGAAATTCCTTGCTCAGTTTAAATGAATTGTCTCTGCTCTTTCCCTCTATTTTCAGCTCTGATTTTATGGTACCGTCTCCAAGTATATATATTCTATCTGATAAAAGCACTGCCTCATCCACATCATGTGTTATAAATATAGTTGAAATATTGTATTTATTTCTCATATTCATATACCACTCATGCATTTCATCCTTTGTGATAGCATCCAAAGCGGAAAATGGTTCATCTAACAAAGATACATCCTTTGAAAAAAGATATGTTCTGATAAGTGCAATCCTTTGTCTCATACCACCGGACAGCTCTTTTGGATATTTTGAGGCATAGGCATCCAGTTTAAATTCTCTCAACATCTCATTTGCCTTTTTTATAGCATCTGTCTTCTTCTCTTTTTTTATCAAAAGAGGCAATGACACATTTTCTTCAATAGTCATATATGGCAAAAGCAAGTCTTTTTGAAACGAATAACTTATAAGCCCTGTTTTTCCTGTAATATCCTTACCTCTGTATATTACCTGCCCATTATTTGGCTTTAGCAATCCTGATATTATATTAAACAATGTGCTCTTTCCACTGCCACTTACTCCAAGGAGTGAGATCAATTCATTCTCCCTCAGTGTCAAATTTATATTTGAGATGATATTTCTTTCATCATATCCAAAGCTTACATTTGACACTTCCAATATATTTTCACTATTTTGTGATAAATTCATTATCAAGTCCTGCTCCCTCATCTATAGGGCTTTCCAATAGATTATTCTCATTTAACCATCTATAAAAATCTCCCCATCTTGTCGCATCTATATAGCCCCATGGTATATCATTATCTATATAGCAAGTAGATAAATACTCCTGTGATGCCATTGCAAGTTCCTTATCTATTTCAGGTGCATACTTTAAAAGTATTTCAGCCGATTCCTTAGGATTACCTGCGGCATACTCATATCCTTTTTTTGTTGCCTCAATAAAGCTCTTTACAGTTTCCTTGTCATTCTTTATCATATCATCATTTGTAAATAAAACCGGAGTATAGTAATCAAATGTAGGATTGATATCTTTGAATGCAAAATAATCAAACCCAAAACCCTTGACATTGGCTGCAATACCTGCCCAACCATAGTATACCCATATTGCATCTACCTGGTTACTGCTAAGGGCTGAAACTTCATCTGTAACAGTTGACGGTATCAGGTTTACCTTGCCGAAATCTCCTCCGTCTTTTTCTACTACATTCTTTAATATAGCCTTTTCTATAGGCATATCCCAAGTGGCATAATTTTTTCCTTCAAGTCCCTTTGGAGATGTAATACCATCACCTCTTCTAGACATTATTCCTGAAGTATTATGCTGTGTTATTGCAGCAACAGCCTTTATAGGCAATGGATTGTCACCTGATAGCGCTCCTGCCATAGTATCTTGAAAGGATATACCAAAATTTGCCTTGCCGCTTGCAACCAATACCTCTGCACCATCCTCAGGTGGCTGTACTATTTCGAGTTCTATACCTGCATCTTTATAATATCCTTTTTCTAATGCTACATAAAATCCTGTATGATTTGTATTAGGTGTCCAATCCAGAACCAATGTAAGCTTCTTACTATCTGTATTTGCAGGCTTTTTAGCTCCACATGCTGTACTTGCCAAAACTAGTGCACCTAAACCAACTACTGCCAAAATTTTTCTAATTGTTTTTCTCACGTCTTTCCTCCCATGGCATGGATACCTTTTGTAATAGATCCACTGCCCTTAATAATAATAAACTTAGTATTGAAATAATGATTATCACTGCAAACATCTTATCAAAGGCATATGCCTTTCTTACTCTGGTCATATATACTCCCAGACCTCTAAAACCTCCAAGCCACTCTGATATAACTCCTCCTACAACTGAGTATGAAGCTGAAATTTTTAATGCTGCAAAAAATTTACCCATTGATGATGGCAATTTGATATATCTATATATATCAAACTCACTTGCCCCCATAGACTTAAGCAGATTTATTTCATCTCTATCTGTACTTTTGAAACTTTCCAGTACACCTATCGTAATAGGAAAAAATGTTACCAGCACTATCAATATAACCTTTGGTAAAAGATCATATCCGAACCATAATACCAATAGTGGTGCAATAGCAATAGTTGGTATTGTCTGGCTGATGATGATGATAGGATAAAATGTTTTATAGACTCTTGCAAATCTATCCATTACTAAAGCAAACAAAAGCCCCAATACCACTCCTGCAAATAAACCTATTATACTCTCTGACAATGTATACAAAAGATGATACATCAATAAAGGAAAATCTCCTATCACTGCCTTTGCTATTTGAAGAGGCGATGGCATCAGATATACCGGAATTATTTGTAATGTACAAAATATCTGCCAAAGTAATAAAAATACAATACCAAAGGTAATTGGGTATATATTATCTCTTTTATTTCTCATCTAAATGGTGTTTTGTTACCTTTCTATCTATAGTAAGTAAATCTCCATCCGGTCTGAAGCTTACTTTGATATATGCCATCACTCCCGGAGCACCTGCTCTTATCGCTACATGCTGACATTCCTTTATAATATCCATTAACTCATCATAATCCCCCTCTATTGTAGTTTCAAATGGTCCAACATAATATTTTAAGCCTGTGCTCTTTATATATGCTATTACCTCATCAACTATTCTTACAATTTCCTCATTATCATAAACTTCCGGTAATGTTTGTATAGCTACACTTGCATTCATCTCTACCTCCAAAAAAACAGACTGCTATACGGCAGTCTGTTTTCTTACCTACGCTAGCATTACCTAGATCAGGTTATGGGTTAAGGTAAACACCTCTCTCAGCCGTATAAGCACCCCTTACATATTTACTTTGATTATAATACTAATAAATTTTTTTTCAATCAAAATTTTTTAGAAAAATACAAAAATTTTTGTGTCAAGCATAAATGATTATGTCCCAAAATAATTAATTTATAAGCCCCCACAAAGGGGCTTTTATTATGCACTTTTTATGTCTTCTTCAATTCTGTGTGGCTGTGAGTGTGCGAATTTATTAAAGGCATCCAATCTCCAAGGATGGTTCATTGGAGGTATATAAGGCTTTCTAGGTTTTGGCTGTTTGTAGTCAGCGTCCAAGTCCTTAGATTTATGCTCATGAGCCGGTATTTCTTCCAGTGCATAAATATCTTTGTCATTTACGCACACAAACATAGACCTATCAAATGCCTTGATAAGCATAACCTTGGTACCTTTTCGATAATGGGTCTGCAATCCTTTATTATCTATCATCTTATAAAATTTCTTCTCGAATTGAATCGCATGTCCGGCATCAACAGTTCTCTCAGTTAAAACCGCCAAAGTAAGATTTATTTTTTCTTTAGATGGTTGCGTTTCAAAGACAGATTTGATACCATAAAGTGGAAGTGCGAACTTCTCATTGAATTCTTTTATGTAGTGGTAAATGAATTCATTGGCTTTATGGATATCGGTTACGCCTGCGAGTCTAAACTCAATAGGCAGGCGTGACTGTAAAGTCTGATTCAATCGTTCTATACGTCCTTTAGCCTGTGGTACGCTGCTTGATTCAAGCTGTGTGCCAAGTTGCTTACAGGCGTATGCAAACTGTGTATAGGTGTCTTTGTCGTCAGATAAGGCACCTTTTTTCTTGTAAGTAAATACAGTTCGTTTATCAGTAAGAAACTTATAAGGAATACCATAATCAGTAAGAATCTGCTCAAATACATGGTAGTATCCATTAAGAGTTTCCTGAGTATCAAACCAGGCACCTGTGACAACACCTGAGGCATCATCAATAGCCAAATGTAGATGCCATATCTGTCCCGGCACCCATTCATAAGGGGTAGCATCCATCTGAAGCAATTCACCAAAATAAGCACATCTTGGACGACGACTGTGAGCATCTTCAACTGCTACTAAGTTAGCTTGTATCTGTGATAATTCCCTTTTTGATGTTGCAGCTTCCTTCTTAGCTCTGAGAGTTTGCTTAATGCGTCTACGCTTAGCTTTTGTAGCCTTTGGAGATAGAATGTACTCTGACTCCAAAATACTCATTACAGAGGAAGAAGAGATACTTATGCCTTCATGCTTTTTTAGAAGCTCTGTAAAGTGTTCAAAGTTAGCTTCGTAGTATTTAGTTCTGTATAGATCAAGAACCTGACTTCTGATATCAGGACAGATAGTGGTAGCCGGCTTTTTGCCTCTGTTACCATGAATAAAGAATGCCTTACCATCTTTAATATAACCCTGTATCATACGGTTTATATGCCTTTTGGTGCATCCTAGGATAAGAGCAGCTCTATCCTTATTAGCTGTATCGGGGTGATCTACCAGACCTTTGATAACTTCATACTTTCTTTGTTCATCCATTGATAAAATAACCTTTCTGATAAGTCAGTTCCTCCTAGTGTTAGAATATACAAAATAGTATTCTACCATAAGTGGGACATTTTTATTTGTGGTATACTAGGACTTTATCATTTATGGCTTATAGGCTTATAAAAAATACAAAAATTTTTGTTGACATATTCATACTTTACTGATATAGTATCAAAGTACCTTGCAGAGGGGAATAGTTCAATGGTAGAGCAACGGTCTCCAAAACCGTAAATGGGGGTTCGAGCCCCTCTTCCCCTGCTTTGTTTCTCGAGGTGTGGCTCAGTTTGGTGGAGTGCAGCGTTCGGGACGCTGAGGTCGCAAGTTCGAATCTTGTCACCTCGATTTTATAAGGCCAATTGGTCAAGCGGCTAAGACGGCGCCCTCTCACGGCGCAAACCCGGGTTCGATTCCCGGATTGGTCATCAAAAAGTTAATATCCGATTATTTCGGCCAATTGGTCAAGCGGCTAAGACGGTGCCCTCTCACGGCACAAACCCGGGTTCGATTCCCGGATTGGTCATCAAAAGGAAGAGTTTTACTCTTCCTTTGTTTATATTATCAAGATATGCTTGTGTAGCACAGTTGGTAGTGCAACTCATTCGTAATGAGTAGGTCGTCGGTTCGAGTCCGATCGCGAGCTTATGATTTCCAATCAAAAAGCTGCCACATACCTTGTGACAGCTTTTTTCTACATTTCTATTTCTTTTCCGTCTCTCCAGATTCTATCCAGATCATAGAATGCTCTATCCTCTCTCAAGAAGATATGAACTACTATATCATTATAGTCCAAAAGCATCCAGCTTGCATTTTTATTGCCCTCTATAGCCTTTGGCATAATACCCTCCTTACCAAGAATAAAGTCTATTTCATCTGATATAGCCTGCACCTGATTTATATTGTTCGCGCTGGCTATTATAAAATAATCTGCAATAGTACTCACCTTAGCAATATCAATAACCTTGATATCTTCACCTTTTTTCTCTTCAATTATATTATAAATCTTCTTTACAATTTCTTTCAGTTCCATCTACACCTCATCACTTATCAATTCATATATATATCTATCTATGTATACATCCTGATCATTTAAAAATTCAATGGTTGACATTGCGATTCTTTCTACCGCCTTTGTTATATCTTGAAATGCTAATGTTCTTATCTCATCAAGACTTGGCAGTTGTTTTCTATTTGGCTCAATATAATCTGCCACAAATACAATTTTTTCTAAGATAGACATATCCTTTTTCCCGGTAGTATGCCATCTTATTGCAGATAAAATATCTTTATCTTCTATGTTATAGTTTTTCTTTGCCAGATATGGTGCATATATCGCATGCAGGATCTGAGGTGCTTTATCTGATACCATTTCCACATAACCTGCATCAGTATATGGATCATCAAATCCTATCATAAGTTCTTTTAGCTTTGGCAACTTTTTGGCTTTGGCAATGTCATGCAAAATACCTGAAAGCTCAGCCTTTATGATATCCTCTCCGTAACGCATAGCCAAAGCTGCTGATGTATAAGCTACTCCCAAGGTATGCTCATATCTCTTTTTTGGTAATTTCTCTTTTAAATCAGCCTTTATGATATCTATTCTTTCTCGACTAAAATCAAACATATACTTTCTTCTCTTTTATATACCTACAAACACTCTCCGGAACATAGTTTTTAATATCATCTCCCAACTTCAGCAATTCTCTTATCTTGGTTGACGATATATCAATATCCATGGTATCCAAAAAGTAAATACCCTTAATCTCGTATTTACTCTTTAGATATTCAAAATGTTTTTTTAATGTAAGATTCTCATTACTATAATCTCTTGATGCCACTATAAGTTTTACAATCCTCAATATAATATCAGGATTTCTCCAACTTTCTATCTCGTAAAAAGAATCAGCACCCATAATAAAATAAAATTCATCATCAATATACTCTGATTGAAGCCTTTCAAGTGTATTATAAGTGTATGAATTCCCCTCTAAGGTATTCTCAAAGTCAGAACAATAAAAATATTTATACTCTTCTATAGCCAAATCAATCATAGCCTTTCGATCTGAAAACTCGCTCACTCTTTTATCAAGTTTATGCGGTGGTGTTTTTGCAGGCATGAACCACACTTCATCAAGACCACATTTATCTTTTGCTTTCTCTGCAAGTATTAGATGACCCAAATGTATAGGGTCAAATGTACCTCCCAGAATACCGATCCTTCTCATATTATTTGGGAAGTTTTATCTTTCTGTTTTTAGGCTCATCAGCCTGCTTGTACAAAATAATCTTCTTTCCTATAACCTGTACCACTTCACTTCTGGTCAAATTTGCAATTTCATTTGCAATTATCTTAGGATCATCTGCACAATTTTTTAACACTGAAATTTTTATCAGTTCTCTAGGCTCCATGGCCTCTGCAACAGCTGCAACACTCTCATCTGTAAGGGAAGCTTTACCTATTTGCATTATAGGGTCAAGGTTCATTGCCAATCCCTTTAAATATGCTCTTTGTCTACTATTCATTTTTCTCCTATTTACTTATAATAGTCAAACTCATGGCCATACATACGAACAGTATTTCCATCAACTATTCCGGCCTCTTCCAACTTTTCCAAAACACCTGATGTCTTTAAGAATTTCTGAAAGAAATCAAATCCCTTTTCAGAATCCAGATTTGTATATCCAAGCATCTTCTCTATTCTTGGACCTTCTACCACAAATACTCCGTCCTCGTCAATCTCAACTGTAAACGGAAGATTCTTATCGCTTGAATAGTCTATTTCAAATTCTTTCTCAAAAACCTTTACGGTTCTATCTATTGTACTGAGAACATTTACCAGCTCATAGAGAAGTTCCTGTATACCCTTGCCGCTTACACCTGATATAGGGAATACTTTAATATCCGGAAAAGCCGCCTTTATTCTCTCTATTTCATTGTTCTCTTCGTCATAGATTGCATCTATTTTATTTGCGGCAATAAGCTGTGGTCTTTCAAGAAGACTCTCATCATAACTCTTAAGCTCATTCATGATGGTTTTTATATCCTCTACCGGATCTCTGCCCTCAGTAGAAGCTGCATCTACTACATGTACAAGTACTTTAGTTCTTTCTATATGTCTTAGAAAATCATGCCCAAGACCTACACCTTCACTGGCACCCTCTATAAGTCCGGGGATATCTGCCATAACAAAACCGCCTGCACCCTTTACATCTACTACTCCTAGATGAGGATCAAGTGTAGTGAAATGATAATTTGCAATCTTAGGCTTTGCATTACTTACTCTGGAGAGTAGTGTTGACTTACCTACATTAGGGAATCCTACAAGACCTACATCCGCTATAACCTTTAGCTCCAAGAGAACGAACATCTCTTTTCCCGGCTGACCCGGCTTGGCAAACTTTGGCACCTGCATAGTAGCTGTGGCAAAATTCATATTTCCAAATCCGCCTTTACCGCCTCTAAGAATTACCTCTCTTTTATTTTCACCTGACATATCGGCAATTACCTTGCCGGTTTCAAAGTCTTTTATTACAGTACCCTCAGGTACCTTAAGTGTAAGGCTCTTGGCATCTGCACCATGGCATTTTCGCTTACCACCCGGCTCACCATCTCCTGCCACATATTTTCTCTTCATTCTAAAGTCGGTGAGTGTATTCAGGCCTTCATCCACTTCAAAGATGATATCGCCACCTTTTCCACCATCTCCACCGTCAGGACCACCGGCAGCCACAAAAAGCTCTCTTCTAAAGCTTACATGGCCATCTCCGCCCTTACCTGATTTTATAAAAATTTTTGCACTATCAGCAAACATAAATACCTCTTTGTATTAAAGAAGGCCTCATACATCTGTATGAAGCCTCCCATCTCAACTCTTATTCAGCAATAGCTCTTGGGTAAACAGAAACCTGCTTTTTGTCTCTGCCCTTTCTTTCAAAACGAACTACACCATCAACTGTAGCGAACAAAGTATCATCACCACCACGACCTACATTAAGTCCCGGATGAATCTTTGTACCTCTCTGTCTGTATAGTATATTTCCAGCTAAAACAAACTGTCCGTCTGCTCTCTTAGCACCAAGTCTTTTTGACTCAGAGTCACGACCGTTCTTTGTAGATCCAACTCCCTTTTTATGAGCGAAAAGCTGAAGGTTCATTTTTAACATTTACTTGACCTCCTGTAAATTAATCTTGATAAAATCTCTGTAATCTTCCCCTATATCCATAAGACCAAGAATACATGAATCCAGTAATACTCCCGATTTCTCACTTCTATCCTGCAAAGTAAGATGAAAAAAACCATCATCTGAATCGACTATAAAGTCATCATCACAAAAATGTTCAATAGAATTTGACAAGTTCAGCGTAAGTACTGAAACCGCAGCACATACTATATCCTTACCTTCTTCACCAAAACTTGCATGACCTGAAACTTTCAAACCGGTATATTTGCCATCTTTAGCAAATGCAATGACGTTAATCATAAAGATTATGCATTAATCTTTTCAATCTTAACTTCTGTAAACTGCTGTCTGTGACCGTTCTTCTTGTGGTGACCTTTTTTAGGCTTGTACTTGTATACAATAACCTTCTTAGCCTTGCCCTCTTTAAGAACAGATGCACTAACACTTGCTCCTGTTACAGTAGGTGTTCCAACTTTAAGTTCTCCATCGTTTAGTGCAAGAACCTGATCAAATGTAACAGCCTCACCGTCTGCTTTTCCAAGTTTCTCTACTCTAATGATATCTCCTTCTGAAACCTTATACTGCTTACCACCTGTAGCAATAATTGCGTACATAAGGATACCTCCTCTTATCATTACTCGCCAAAATTGGTGCCTGAAACAGGCTTGAAACCAACATTGAGCGGCATACTTATTTATTATACACTGAATCCATAGCAAATGTCAATCAATATATTTACTTTCACTTTCATTTAATATTGTTTCAGCTTGTTTTGTAGCTTCCTTATCGACATCCGCCTTATTTGTTATCTTATTTATAAGGTCAGGAACCATATCAAGTATCTTGCTGATGGCGTCCTGATTTTTTATGTTGACAACTTTAGTTCTACCATCTTGAATTATTAACATTGCAGTAGGTGATATCTTTGCACTCATTCCACCGCCACCTTTTGACTTTGAACTTTCTTCAAATGTACCTGCTGCCATTCCGCAACTTACGTCCACCAATGGTATTATAGTGGTCTCTCCCACAACAATCGGCTCTCCTACTACTGTCTTTGTGGTGAGAAAGGTGTTCATCCCATTAAATATAGCTTCGGCATTATCAAAAAATTGACTTTTCTTCTCCATATCTGCCCTTTCTATTTCAAACATAATATGTATAAATTTATAAACTCTCTTAAAGTCTCTATTATACCATATATTTTTAATAATATCACCATACTTGGTTTACATTTATTTCTATATTTGATATTATAGTATTAATTCCTAGTTGTGTACTAGGCATTAACTAAGACAAGACTGATGATATGGCTCAAACTCTTAAATGTCTTCAGTTTAAATAGAAAAGAGGATTGAAATGAAAATTTCTACTAGGGGTAGATATGCATTAAAAATGATGGTGGAGTTTGCCATAAACTCAGACTCTCCTACAAAGGTAAATCAGGTTTCCAAATCTTATGGTATTTCCGAAAAATATTTAGAGCAGATAGTTTCCATACTTTCTAAGGCGAAGCTTGTAAAAAGTATTCGTGGTGCTCAAGGCGGATATCTCCTTATCAAGCCTGTTGAGGAATATACAGTCGGTGAGATTCTTAGAC
Source organism: Lachnoanaerobaculum umeaense (assembly GCF_003589745.1). Lineage (GTDB taxonomy): Bacteria > Bacillota > Clostridia > Lachnospirales > Lachnospiraceae > Lachnoanaerobaculum > Lachnoanaerobaculum umeaense. The sequence goes on from NZ_CP032364.1 coordinate 1,573,961, forward strand.
TTACTGAGGGATCTCTATCTCCTGTAGACTGCCTTGACGGTCATGGTTTTTGTGTGCACTCCGATTTTTGTGTCACCCAAAATCTTTTCAAAAAAGTTGAGGATGCCATTAACAATGTAGTCGACAATATTTCACTTCAAGATCTGGTTGAAGATGAACTCGATATAAGAAGAAGAGAGAAAGAACTCGAATCAATTAATCCAATATAAAACAATATAAAAGGTATGGCTCAATTGCCATACCTTTTATATAACTCTAACATTTTTATCACTCTAAAAATTCTTGCGTTTGTATACCACTCTAATTTTTACATCACTCTAAAGTTTCTAACCTTTGTGTTAAAATATCACTCTAACTTTGCTATATCACTCTTTATATAGCACACTCCTTAATATCACCCTAGCTCTCTAAAAACTCTAACTCATTGATATTATGAAAGGTTTGTGTCCCAAACATCTCTTGTCTTTGACAATTATGATTATAGCACTTTTTAATAAAGTTTTATAAAAAAAGTATGAACTGCGGTTTTTATGGTATAAACTGCAGTTATTTAAAATATATTATTTTTTCATACATTTATATGTCTATCTTACACTCATAAATATCTTTTTAAAGCAAAAGAGCCATCATCTCTGACGGCCCCTACACTATGATATCCTATACACTCTCAACCTGATTGGTTTTTATATCACTCTATCATCTGATTTCTCTAACAGTTGCAATTATACCGGCTATTCTATAAAATCTACTTAAAAAGGTACAAACTACTGTTTTTTAGGTATAAACTACTATATTTATCTTTTTAAAGGAGAATCATATGAATGTACTTATAACCGGGGCTTCCAAAGGTATTGGAAAAGCAATAGCACTGGAGTTTGCAAAAAATAAATGTAATATTATAGGATGTGCGAGATCCGACTTTGATGGATTAACTAATACACAGAAGCAGTGTAAAGATTTAGGTGTAGATTGCTATATAGATCTATGCGATGTCGCAAAAGAGGATGAGGTTCAAAAGTTTATACTTTCATCAACAAATATAATAGGTCCTATAGATATTTTAATAAATAATGCAGGTATATCCTACATCGGATTGCTGCAAGATATGTCTTTGTACGAGTGGAATAATGTAATCAATACCAATTTGACTTCAGCTTTTTTGACATCAAAATATGTTATTCCACATATGCTAAAAAGTCAAGCAGGTCATATTATAAATATATCCTCAGTATGGGGAAATGTCGGAGCATCTATGGAGGCAGCGTATTCTGCTTCAAAAGGCGGACTGAACTCATTCACAAAAGCTCTTGCAAAAGAATTAGCACCAAGTCATATAAATGTAAATGCTATTTCCCCGGGGTTTATAGATACTGAAATGAATAATTCATTTGAACCGGCAGAATTAAATGCTATATTTGATGAAATACCAATGGGAAGAGCCGGAAAAACCGAAGAAGTTGCAAAATTGGTTTATAGAATAGCAATATCTGAATATATTACAGGTCAAATTATAACCATAGATGGGGGATGGACATAAAATAACCAATCTCCCTATATCTAAAACAATTACCAATATGTTCCCTTCTACGTATAAAAATGCTTGGTACTTAGAAGGGAATATTTTAATATATATTATTCCATATTTTTAAATTCATTTACAACCAGATTATATTCCTTAACAGTGTTTGACTTTCTTATCTTTTTTAATATCTTAGTATATTTTTCATTATCACCTAACATCATTCCCCAGATTTCTTTAAGCTTGAACAATGTATTTCTCTCACCAAAATCCAGTGATAGGTACTCATTTACTATATCATTAAGAAATTCTACAGCTTTATCAATGTCATAAATATTATCTTTTTTCTTTATTGACTCTGCTAAAAATGGATTTCTTACAAGACCTCTACCAATCATAATTCCAAAGACTCTGTTTGATGGCAGATTTTTATTTAAAATAACATTATCTTCTAATGTATTTATATCTCCATTGTATATAAGTTTTTGTTTTAACTCTTTGCATGCAGATAAAAGAGCCTCCATATGAATATTGTTCTTATAAAAATCACTTCTAAGTCTTGGATGGATTATTATTTCACAAAATTCATACTTTTCATATACTTTTAGCAAATCCTCCCATTCATCATAATCTGAAAATCCAATTCTTGTCTTAACAGATATTTTTATATCATCCTTTTTCTCAAAAATATCATAAAAGAATCTATCCAAAGCCACCACATCCTGCAAAAATCCCGATCCTCTTTTTTTTGATGTTACCGTACCTGACGGGCATCCCAGATTTATATTGAATTCATTATATCCCATCTCTTTTATCTCATATGCAAGCTTCAAAAAATCATCAGAATTGTTTGTCAATATTTGTGGTATAAGATACTGTGTTTTGTTATAATTCGCATTCAATTCCATAAGTTCAGATTTTGAAAAGCCCTTTTTCATATGTGGTGTTATAAAAGGTGTAAAAAATTTGTCTACACCTTTAAAATGCTTTATATATGCTTTTCTAAAAACATAATTTGTTACACCCTCCATCGGTGCCATATATATATCCATAAATCTCCTCAATAAAAAACATGGAAGAGTACAACCCTTCCATTTAAGTTTATCATTTTATATATTTTTATCAATATATTTAAATTTCCATCCTTATCAGTTACCTTAATCTCTGTACCTGATTCAAGTGTACTTGAATAATATGCGGTTATAAAGTTTTGGCATCTACATTTACAACACCTCCTGTAATTTTCAGATATGTATCAGCCTGGTTTTCCTCACCATATGCCTCTTTCTCTGCATCTGACGCACTGTCATCTATAAGACCTCTTGCATTTAGGCCGTCATCTGTTGCTACTATAGTTGTTGTATTAGTTGTTGTTTTGTATTTGAACATCCTACTATTGCTAAACCAAGTGCTATAGTCATAAGCCAAGCACTCATTTTCTTTTTGTTCTTTTTCACATTGTACATCGTTTCTAAAATGGGGTTGATATCTATGCTCTGTATTATCCCTTAAATTTATGTTCAGAATATGTACTTAAAGTGCAAAAATTGTGTTTTAAATGATATAGAACTTAAAAGCAAAAAGGTGGACAGACCAAAGATCTATCCACCTTACAATTTTATATAATTATCTTTCTACATAAACTCCGTCACTATTTACATAGTATCCGTCAGGAGTTGTTGCATTGTACCACATAGCACCATTGGCATCAAAGTAATACCATAACTTTGTATCCTCTGTACGCAACCAACCTATGTTCATATGACCGTCATCATGTAAGTAGTACCAGTTGTTATTGATATATAACCATGAAGTATACATATAACCATCTGCATTGAAATAATACCAGTTAGAATCCTTAAATACCCAAGTATTCTTTGCATAATTTCCTGCACCATAGTTTAACCACCAGCCATTAGCATCCTTAACCCATGTTCCTGCTGAATTTGAAACACTCTGAGCTGAGCTCTTTGCTGACTTATATCCTGAACCACCTGATGATCCACCTGAAGAACCACGTGATCTTCCTGAGTTAGAACCTGTTGCTGTTGATGGTGTTGCAACAGATGATGTTGCTGTTGATGGCGTTGCTGTTGTTACTGTAGCTGTGCTTTTTGATGGTATTACTATCACTGATGGAGCTGCTACAGCTGCAAATGCTGCACCAACTGTTAATGCTACTCCTAATGTTATTGTTGCTAAAAATTTCTTCATATATCCCTCCATATTCGTAAATTAATATTTTCTTAACCAAACATAAAGGATAATATCACTATCCCTCTAATAATGCAATGTAATTTATCTTTCTAAAAAATTACAATTTTCTTACAATCAAATTCCAATCGAAGAAACATATTCTAAATAAATACACTAATACTTAACACATGTAAATTTTTTCTACCAAAAAAGGAGGGACAAGCCCTCCTAAAAAGATACTTTATTTCTTATCAAACTTCTCAAGTGTATCCCATATACCAAGGATATACATAACACCAAGTGCTCTGTCATAAAGTCCATATCCCGGTCTACTTTTTTCATCCCAGATATGTCTTCCATGGTCAGGACGAATATATCCAGTATAGCCACAGTCATGATATGCTTTAACAATATCAAGTATTCCTACATCTCCATCGCAATCTCTATGTGAAACTTCTGAGAAATCTCCACCTTCATAATGCTTTACATTTCGTACATGTGCAAAATATATTCTGTCACAATGCTTTCTTACTATATTTGCAACTCTATTATTTTCATTTGCTCCAAGTGAACCTGAACAAAGTGTAAGTCCTGAATATGGGTTGTCTACCAATTTCAAAAATTTATCAATAGCAGCCTCATCTACCAAAAGCCTTGGGAGTCCGAAAATATCCCATGGCGGATCATCCTGATGAATGGCCATCTTAATATTACATTCCTCACATGTTGGCAAAATAGCCTCTAAGAAATACTTCAGATTTTCCCAAAGTTTCTCTTTTGTCACCGGCTTATATGCATCAAAAAGTTCTTGCAAATGCTCAAGTCTCTCAGGCTCCCATCCCGGCATAGTATATCCTTTCGAACCTTCGATAATATATTTTGCCATCTCCATAGGATCTTCTTTAATAATTTTCTTCTCATAAAAAAGGGCATTCGATCCATCCGGAAGCTCATGGTGTAGATCAGTCCTGGTCCAGTCAAATACTGGCATAAAATTATAACACACTACTTTTACACCGAATTTTGCAAGATTTCTAAGAGTTATCTTGTAATTTTCGATAAGAGCATCTCTGCTGGGCAAGCCTATTTTTATATCATCATGGACATTTACAGATTCTACAACATCCATATTAAAGCCATATGGCTCAATTTGTTTTCTTACCTCTTCTATTTCAGCTACTTCCCAAACTTCTCCGGCAGCCTTATTATGTAATGCCCATACAATGCCTTCAACACCCGGAATCTGCTTGATCTGCTTTAAGGTAACGGAGTCATTCCCTTCTCCGTACCAACGCCAAGTCATTTGCATACATTTCTCCTTACTTAATGCTTATATTTTATCAAAAGAACCTTTTGGCCCTTATACATACTTCTTTAATGTATCTCTTACTGCACCCTTTCTTGCTATAAGTTCCACAAAATAATTCTCAACAGTTTCGCCCAATCCTACTTCATAAAGATTTACTCCAAATATGGAAGCATCACTAAAGAGCTTTTCAATCTTTGAATGTACATCTCTATCACCAATCTTGATATCTGCTAAAATAGTAACCACCTTTTCAAGTAATGGATCCGGACTAAGTTCAAATTTATTTAAATTATCATCTATTCCCATAAGATATCTTGCCCAACCTGCAAATACCAAAGGAATAAGCTTCAAATCAGCTACATTCAAAACATCTGACTTTACATAAGCTTTGATCGTCTCACCGAATCTTATTGCAAGCTTTTGTGAAGTATCACAGGCAATCCTTTGTGGTGTGTCAGGCATAAAAGGATTTGGAAGTCTTACTTTTACAACTGTGTCTATAAAGTCTTTCGGATTTATAATTTCCGGATCAGTAACTACAGGAAGACCTTCTTTATATCCTATAGTCTTAATAAGCTTTGTAAGTTCCTCATCTTTCATCTCATCGCTAATTTTTTCATATCCTAAGAGACATCCATATATTGCAAGGGCTGTATGTAGTGGATTAAGGCAGGTACATACCTTCATTCTCTCTACCATATCTACGACTTCATGCCTTGTAAACATTACACCGCCTTCTTCAAGTTTTGGTCTGCCATTTGGGAAGCTATCCTCTATTACAAGATATTCTGTCTCTTCTGCATTTACAAAAGGAGCTACAAATGTATTCTTACTTGTCTTTACAAAGTCTACATCCTCTATGCCATCTTTAATGAGCATATCCATTACAGAATCTGCCGGCCTTGGTGTTATCTTATCAATCATAGACCATGGGAAGCTTACCTTATGCTCATCCTCTACATATTCTAAAAAACCTTTATCACAAACACCATTATTACACCAGTTTTTTGCAAACGCCACTACTGCAGCCTTTAACTTATCACCATTATGTGAACAGTTATCCATACTTACCATAGCTACAGGCATAGCACCTGCCTTAAATCTCTCATACAGCATAGCACATACTTTGCCCATATAACTTGTAGCTTTGTCAGGACCTATTTTAAAGTCCGTTTCAATTCCGTATGGAGTATTTCCATTTCCATCCACTATAGCATATCCTTTTTCGGTAATGGTAAAGCTTACCATTTGAAGTGAAGGTTTTCTAAAAAGCTCTTTCAACGCTTCATAATCTACATTGTCAGGGTCAACTCTTAAAGACTCTACAACTGATCCTACAATATTTTTCTCAACTCTTCCGTCACAACAGAGTTTCATATATATTGTCAAATCATCAAATTTTTTAAATGCCTTGTCTATTATCTCATAGTCAAATCCCTCAGCCACTACAAGTCCAATATCCGTTTTAGCTTCATTTAAAAGATTATTCAGTACATTTGCCTGAAAAGCTCTAAAAATATTTCCGGCACCAAAATGTATCCAGTTTGGATTTGCCAGTGTATTCTTTTTTACGGCTTCTCTATCATACTTCGGTAGTGCATAGCCAAGCTCTTTCCATTTTGCTGTATTTTCTAAAATACTTTTTTGATTGAGTTTCATTATTATTCCCCTTGTTTTAACCTTGAAAGGCTTTAATAAACAATACTTAAAAGCTACAACTCCAACTTCGGAATATGCTACAATTCACGCTGTCAGACATTCAATATTTTATCATTTTTTCTATATAAAAAGCAAGGCTGAACCGTTACAAAACTTGACTTTTATAACATAGTTCAGCCTTTTAAATTCAATGACTTTCAGTATTTAGTTGTTTATATAATCAAGGACTTCTTCTATACTCTTTTTGCCAAAGAAAACTTTATCTTCGTTCATTACCATACATGGCACACTCATCACATGATATTTTTCTCTCAAGTCTCCAAAATGATTTATATCATAAACCTGAGCATCTACCAATGGGTTCAATGAAGCTATTCTTTGCACCGCTACAACCAAATCAGGACACATAGTACAGCTTAATGATACCAGAAGCTTAAATGAAACCTTTTCTTTTATCGCAAGAATTTTCTCTTTGATATCATCACTTAATCCCTGTCCCGGGCCTGATACATTGTATATACCAAGAATAAATGAAGTAAACTCATGGCCTCCGGGTACCCCATGGAAAGCTAAACCGCTGTATTCTCCATCCTTGCATACTTCTACAAGCGGTGCCTTGGAATCATCATGAATTTCTTCTAGAGATATTTTTTCTGTAAGCTTACTCAGCTCTGACATATATGAAAGCAGTTCCTTTGAGGTGTCATCATCTTTCACATACACCTTAAGTAAAATATCTTTTTCCATCTTACCAAACACAGTATTTAACTGTGCAAGCATATCAGATGAAAATAGTCCTTCTTCTTTAACTTCTTCCTTAGGTAAACTTCCTTTTCCTGCACCTGACTGGCGAACAGGAACTATAGGCTTAATACCTGTCTTTTTGTGCATTGAAGAAATATACTTTTCAAGTTCTGTTGCTGCAATACCTGCATCTCCAACAGTAGTTACTACCTGTCTAAGAGGCTTTATACAGACATCTCCTGCTGCATATAATCCTTCAACTGAAGTTTTCTTTGATGCATCTGTAATCACATATCCTCTTTCATCCAATACTCCAAAGACCTTTACAATAGCAGTCGCAGGTTCATATCCGGCAAATACAAACACTCCAAATCCATTTTTATCTTCAAAGACCTCTTCCTTGCCTGTTTGATTGTTCTTATAAACAATTCTCTCTAGAACATCATTACCTTCAACTTTTACTACTTCAGTATGTGTAAGTACTGTGATTTTTTCATTATCATAGGCATGTTGAGCTGTAGTCTTTGCACAGGTAAAGTCAGGTTCTCTTATAAGAATAGTCACATGGCTTGCATACTTTGTTAAAAATACACTTTCCTCTGCTGCAGCAAAACCTCCGCCTACAACAAAAACTTCCTTTCCTTTAAAGAACTCTCCATCACATGTTGCACAATATGCAACTCCATGTCCCTTGAACTTAGCTTCTCCCTCAAATCCTATCATTCTTGGAGATGCACCTGTTGCAAGTATTACTCCAAAGCACTCAATATCTCCCTTTGATGTATGAACTTTTTTGATATCACCATCCATATCAATGGAATTTACTGTAGCAAGCAAGAACTCAGCACCAAAGTTTTCAGCCTGTTTTCTCATTTGCTCGCCAAGCTTTGCACCTGAAATATGCTCAATACCCGGATAATTTACAACTTCGGCAGTCAGAGTAATCTGACCGCCAAATTTTTCTTTTTCTATAACAAGTACACGATAATATGCTCTAGCTAAATAAATAGCAGCCGTCAGACCTGCGGGACCTCCACCCACAATGACTGCATCATACATGTTCTTACTCATAATATCCCCTATTATTATAACTGACCTACAAGATCAAGACTTGGCTTTAATGTTTCTGCTCCCGGCTGCCATTTTGCAGGACAAACCTGATCACCATGCTCATGAACGAACTGACAAGCACGAAGCTTTCTTAAAAGCTCTTCTGCGTTTCTTCCAACTCCACCTGCATTTACTTCATAAGAAACGATCTTTCCATCAGGATTTATTATAAAAGAACCTCTCTCTGCTAAACCGTTCTCCTCGATATACACTTCAAAATCTCTTGATAGTACATGTGTAGGATCTGCAAGCATTGGATACTCAATCTTTGAGATACGCTCTGAATGGTCATGCCATGCCTTATGTGTGAAATGTGTATCTGTTGAAACTGAATAAATCTCACATCCTGCCTCAGCAAACTCCTTATAGTTCTTCTGTAAATCCTCTAACTCTGTAGGACATACAAATGTGAAATCTGCTGGATAGAAGAAAAATACGCTCCACTTTCCTAAGATATCCTTCTTAGATACTTCAACAAAATCTCCCTTATGGAATCCCTGTACACTAAACTCTCCAACCTCTTTGTTAATCAATGACATAATTGCCTCCTTATATAAATAAAATATTTTTGTTCTAATCAGTATAGGAAAATAACTATACCAGAAAGGTAAATAATAGGTTTCCCTAACCTGTTACTATTATATTTAACATAAAATAATTGTATACACAATAGCATTTTTGTAATTTCGTCGTTTTAACTAATAATAATTCCTATTATTATTAATTATATACACTAATTTTTTATAAGTAAATATAAAAAAATAAATTTGAATATATTGTCTACTTAGTTACAAATATAAAAAGTGAGTTGAAAATCAACCCATTCTAACACTTGATAACAAGCCGAAAAAAGCTGTTGTACCGAGGACTTACATTAATTAATATAGCTTAACTACTATATTTTTGTCTCCGGACAACAGCCTTTTTTATTCATTTTCCAATACCATTCCTATAAGATCAAATTTCTCTGTACTTATCTTTATATCAAAGCTTTTATTCTTTGGATTTTTAGTTTTTACCATTATGGTTCTGTCTGAAAGATTATAATACCACCCCTCATTTGCCTCATCAAAGTTATCTTTTACCAGAAATCTCTTTAAAAGCTTATCATCTGCACTTACATAGAAGGCACCTTTTTTCTTACTTACAAGTTTTAAAGTAATATTTTCTATGCTTTCCTTATAATCACCGCTCTTTTCAAAGGAAATAGTAGTAATATCTCCGGCTTTTACCTTGACCAAAGTATTTAGATATTTTCCTTTTTCATAGTCTTTGGAGTGTCCGTCATCATCATATATAAAAAATTCAACATCTGACTTGGCAGATATAGTAAAATCAAGCTGTTTTGCAATATCTCTTGACGCCTGATGTATATCATTTGTTGTAAAGAAAATACCGCTGTCTCTTAAAAACATAGGTATACTGTAACTGTTTACATCAATATAAATAGTCTGACCACCTTGATATTCTCTAAAGCTATCATTTATATCATACCAGCTTGAACCCTCAGGCAAATATATTTTTCTAATCTTGGCTCCCTTTTCAAATACATTTGCCACAAGTAAACTGCTGCCAAACATAAATGTAAGATTCTTATCATTATATGTATTTATATCATTGGGAAATTCCATAAATAAAGGTCTCATTACAGGTGTGCCCTTTAAATTGGCCTCTCTCATAAGTGAATACATATATGGAATCATTCTATATCTCAGAGCATATGCTTCTATCACCTCAGGCATATATTCATCATACATAAAGGCTTGAGTAACTGTATTATCATTATTTGCTGAATTCATACAAAATCTGGGCTGGAATATACCGCTTTGTATCCACCTAAGTAAAAGTTCTCCCTCCGGTGCTCCTCCGGCAAAACCGCCGATATCACATCCCATATTTGCAACTCCTGAAAGTCCCATTCCTATTATTGTTGCAATATTGTATTTTAGTGTATCCCAGGATGTAAGATTATCACCGCCCCAAACTTGGGCATATCTTTGTATACCTGCAAATCCTGCCCTGTTTATAATATATGGTCTTTCATTCGGATAAACCTCTGCAAGCGCTTTTTTAGCCACATATGCCATCATATTTGAGTGGATTATTTTTAGTTCAGCCATATTTCCACCCTGACCGTTATTGTCCACTCTTGCAAGTCTGTCTTCTACACCGTCATACTCACAATTATCATTCCATACAGTTTTTGAACCCTTTAAAAGTAAGGTTCTCTTTAAAAGTTCACCCCAAACTTTTCTGCCGCTTTCCTTAGTAAAGTCGATAAATTTTCCATAACCACCCCACCAGCGACCTATATAGTCTTCTTTTCCCTCAGAATCTTTTACAAATGCATCAGCTTCTACAAATTCCTTCATATATGGATGATTTGGCAATATTCCGGGCTTCATATTTGGAATAACATTTATTCCCATGGCATTCATCTTTTCAAAAAATCCTTCAGGATCCGGAAATCTCTTTTTATTCCAGTTAAATGTATATCTTAGATTATCTTTTTCGCCTGATGAATACCCTGATGCCAACCAGAAATTATCAATATATATATTTTCATCAAAATGCTTTTTGATTACCTTATATATTTCCTCATCACAATTTTCTTCCAATTCTGCATAGTACATTGTAGATGCGGTAAATCCCATTTCCTGCTTTGTAGGCATTGCAGATCTTCCGGTAAGATATGTATAATTATCTATAACATCCTTTATGTTCTCTCCACATATAAAGAAAAGATCTATATCACCGCCCTCAGCCTGATAATATGTATATCTGTCCCAGTATCCGCTTATTTCATTGCACATATCAAAAACAGCATCATATGAGTTGTTATAGAATAATCCCAGAGGCTTTTTAATATCCTCATTTATTCTTATATAAAAAGGTATATGCTTATATAAAGGCTCTCCGTTTTCGGGGTTATGACCTATAGCATCCTTTGGATTCATCCTAAGCCTTCTGCCCTTTTTATCAAGATGACCCGTTTTTTCACCAAAACCGTAGAAATGATCTTTTTCCAAATCCAAAAGTGAGTAATGTGAGACTCTTCCAAGATAGTCCTTATCAAAAGCCCTCTCCTTCAAATCTCTGTATATAACATTTCCAAAGACATCTTCCAAACTGAAAGAAAGAGGATCTTTTCTAAGTGTAAGTATATATTTCTTTGTTCTAAATACTATCTTCTTATCATCCTCTTTGTAGTCCAATTTGGCTGCTTCAATCCTTGTCCTTTCATCTACAAAAAGTTCATCCAGATTATCTTCCCAAGCGGTGGTTATCAGAGCATAAGAAGTTTCTATAAATTTTTTGTCAAAGCTTACTCTTACTCTAATTATTTCATCAGTAAGTGCAATAACCTTGATAGAGGCATTCTTTGCCTCTATCATATAACCGTTTTCGATTTCAATTAATTTTTCAAAGCCTTTTACTATCATTTACATACCTATCAAATCAAACATTTCAAAAGATACAATAAGCTCATAATCACTTTCCGGATTATCATATTTTATCTCAACGCTTCTATTTGTCTGTGAATAATACCAACCTTCACTTGATGCATCAAATTTTCTTCTGTTTAAGAAATGTGGCAGCTTTCTGCCTGCAAGACTAACATGGAAAGGACTCTTTTCTTTCTTAATGATATTTGTCCTTACAGTTTTTATGCTGTCCTTATAGCCCCCCTCAGACTTAAAGTTAAGCTTTATAATCTCATCTCCCGACATCTCTATAGTAGTCTTTTTGAATACACCTTTTTTGAAGTCATTACTTACACCGTCATCATCATATAGTACAAAGCTTCTATTTTCACCTGTAGCCACCAAAAGCTCCAAAGCTTCAACCTTATCCATCGCCATACTTGTAAGCTTATTTCCAGACATAGGTATAATAGCACCACTTCTGATAAACATAGGTATAGTGGAAATATCAACCGGTATTACTATAGTCTGTCCACCCTCGTATTTCTTAAAATTATCATTGTAATCGTACCATGTACTACCCTTAGGAAGATATACTTCAATGCTCCTTGCATTTTCTTCAAGTACATTCGCCACTAAAATATCTCTTCCCAATGTGAATTCAAAACTTTCATCAAAAGTATTTTCATCATTTTGGAATTCATATACCAATGGTCTCATTATTGGACTGCCATGCCTGCTTGCTTCATACTCCAAAGAATAGAAATAAGGTGTTAGCTTATACCTAAAGTTTATAGCATCTCTGATAATATCAGTAGAATTTTTAAACATCCATGGTTCAGTTACAGTATTATCACTGCTTGCAGAATGGATCGAAAATCTAGGCTGGAATATACCATTTTGTACCCAACGTACAAAGAGTTCTTCACTCGGTGCAGGGCCTGCAAATCCTCCTATATCTGCACCTTCATTTGGTTGACCCGAAAGCCCCATGCCTGTGATAATAGGAATATTATATTTTAGAGAATTCCAGTTGGTGAGATTATCACCACACCATGTTTGTGCATACTTTTGTATGCCGGCACTTCCACTCCTGCAAACCACATAAGGTCTGGCATTTTCATTATGTTCAACTACCGCTTCATTTGCTATTTGACACATTATAGTACTCATAAGAGGCTTTAATTCTCCTATCGTTCCACCTTCTCCGTCAAAATCTACTTTTGTATCCTTATCTAAGAGTGAGTCGTACTCGCAGTTGTCATTCCAAATAGAGTCTGTACCGATATCTATTACATTCTCTGTAAGGTACTCTTTCCAAGCTTTTCTGGCATCAGCCTTTGTAAAGTCCCAAAAGGCTCCATCTCCTCCCCACCAACTTCCTATTGCGTATGTATCTTTTTCAGAGTCTTTTACAAATACATCTTTTTCTACAAACTCATCAAATTTGGGATGCATTAAAAGTATTCCGGGCTTTACATTAGGAACATTCTGTGCTCCTTTATCATTCATTTTTTTGAAATAATCTCTAGGATCTTTAAATCTGTCTAAATTCCAGGTGAATACACATCTTTTATTATTATAGCTTGTATAACCACTTGAGAGATGAAATCCATCTATCGGAAATCCCTCTTCTTTAATGGTATCAATAAATTCTAACACTGCGTCATCAGAGTCCTTTTCAAGTTCAGGATAATACATTGATGAGCCCTGATATCCAAGTGCTCTCTTTGGCAAAAGTGCAGGTCTTCCTGACAATAAAGTATAATTATCCACTACTCTTTTGATACTGTTACCACCAATAAGATAGAGATCTATATCACCTCCGTCTGCCTGAAAATATGTGTATCTGGGCCAGTAATTACTCTTTTCACAGCCCATATTAAAGACAGATTCATAGAAATTGTGATAGAAAAGTCCTACAGCCTTTTTACTTGCTCTCCTCATTCTTATATAGAATGGTATATGCTTATATAATGTATCCATCTTATCAGCATCATAGCCCATGGCATCTGTGGCTCTTTCTCGTAGGAAAGTCTTATTCTTATTTAAGATTCCCGCCTTTTCACCAAAGCCATAGAAGCATTCGTCTTCTTCCATCCTTGAATAATGATTTACTCTATTGTTTGAATCAAGTATAAAAGGATTGCCATTTAAATCCGAGTATAGTAAATCTCCCTCTATATCATACAGACAAAATCCTATGCTTTTTTTATCAAGAATCAGCTTTAGTTTTTCAGTTTCGAATAATATTTGGTCTTCGTCTTCTTTTATATCAGGCTCAATAGGATCTATTTTCTTTCTATATTCTCCTGATACAATATCAAGTCTGTCATCCCAACCTAGAGTTGATAGAACATATGATTCTTCCTTAAAATTCTTATCAAAAGATGCTCTTATTCTTATGATTTCATCTGTAAGAAAATAAATCTTTATATCTGCATTATTAGTATGTACTATATAAAATTTACCATCCTTAGATAAGGACTCAAATTTTTTTACAATTTGCATAAACGCTCCTATTAAATTGATGACACAAGTCCTGCCAGATAAGGTATTCCCAGTGATATAAACGGTATATATGTGATAAGTAACAGTGCCACAACCATGGCTACAAACATTGGAATAATATATTTTGTTACACCCTCAATCTTAACATTACCAACACCACAACCTACAAATAAGCAAGAGCCTACAGGTGGTGTTACAGATCCGATACCAAGATTCATAATAAACATTATACCAAAATGCACAGGACTCATACCAATGCTCTTTACTATCGGAAGGAATATAGGTGTAAATATAAGTACTGCAGGTGTAAGATCAAGGAACATTCCCATAACCAGCAAAAATACATTCATAATGAGTAAAATTACAAATTTATTGTCTGAAACTCCCATTATCATAGAGCTGATAGCTCCCGGTATACCCGAAACTGTCATTACATATGACATAATGGTAGATGTTGATATAAGGAAAAGTATTGTTGCTGAACTCATCATAGTATCTGCCAAAAGCTCATATACATTCTTTAATGTAAGCTCTCTGTATATAAATCCAAGTGCTCCACAATAAAGTACAGCAACCACTCCTGCCTCTGTGGCGGTAAACCATCCAAGCAGGATTCCTGCCATAACCAAAATAACTGCAAGTAATGAAGGTATTGCATCAATTATTATCTTGATTGCAGGTACATCTTCTTTTACGGTTGATGATTTATATCCCTTTTTATATGCAATAAACATTGCTACTATCAAAACACAAATACCCAGTAATGCACCCGGAAGATATCCTCCCATAAAAAGTGCCGCAACTGAAACTCCGCCTGCTGTAATTGAATACAGAATCAGCGGACCTGACGGCGGAATAATAATTCCTGTAGGTGCAGAACAAATATTTACAGCTGCAGAATAGTTCGGATCATAACCTTCTTCAAGTTCAAGCGGGCTCATAATACTTCCCATGGCAGATGTAGCCGCAACCGATGAACCTGAAATAGCACCAAAAAACATATTTGCCAGTACATTTGTAGCCGCCAGATATCCCGGAATCCAGCCCACAAAGAGTCTTGCAAGTCGTACAAGTCTGTTTGCAATTCCACCTTTATTCATTATATTTCCTGCCAATGTGAAGAATGGCAATGCCAATAATGAAAATGAGTCAATACCTGAGAAACTTCTCTGTGCTGCTATAAATGATAAAACCCCGATACCCGGATTTGGATCAAAACTTGCCAAAGCAGTTGCAATGGAAGCTATACCAATACCAACTGAAATAGGAACTCCGGCAAATAACATTACAAAAAATACGCCAAAGAGCATTAAAACCGATTGTATAACCACTTATTTACCTGCCTTTCTTTCGCTAAAATACTGAATATATTTTAAAACTCTTCCCAGTATTGCCAATATGCCTGACAATGGAAGCACTATATACAAAACTTTAAAAGGTATATGCATTACAGGTGAATAGTTAGTAGAGCTGATTGCCATACGTCCACCACCATAAACAAATACTACAAATAAAAATGTCAGTATACATACTTCAATAAAAACTGATAAACACATTGCAGGGGTACCTTTAAGCTTATCCTTTACAAGATCAAGTGCCAAATGCTTATCCTTATAAAAGCAATATGCAGATCCAATCATGCTTGCCCATATAAGCATATATCTCATAAACTCTTCAGTAAATGTAGAAGGATTTTTTAAAATCCATCTTGTAAAAATCTGCCATGTTCCACCAACTACCAGTGAACCCATAGCTATAGCCATCAAAAACCTCATGGCATTATCCAAAAATTTATCAAGTGCTTTCATATTTCCACCTATTTCTGTACTTTGAAATTTTGTATCTTTTCAACTATATTATAAACTTCAGGCTGTTCAGTCTTTAAAGCATCATATATTGGTTTACAAGCCTCTTGGAATGCAGCTTTATCAACATCTGTAACAAATTCTACACCAAACTCATTTTTTGCCTTATCTACGACCTTATTCTCGAATTCTGCCCATTTGCCTATATATTCCTGTGATGCCTCTCTTGCACACTCAGTCATTACGGCTCTTTGTTCATCACTCATTTCATCCCAGATCTTTTCTGACATAACTATAATATCAGGGATTCTGGTATGCTCATCATATGAATAATAATGTGCCACTTCTCCATGGTCTCTCATAGCTGTAACATTATTCTCTGCACCATCAATTACACCTTGCTGCAATCCTGTATAAATATCAGAATATCCCATAACAGTTGCAGAACCTCCAAGTGCCTTCATCATATCAATAGCCATCTTTGAATCCATAGTTCTTATCTTAAGTCCCCTTAGATCCTCCGGCTTCCTTATTGGTCGCTTAACTGTATAGAATGATCTGGCACCTGAATCTAACCAAGTAAGTCCTCTAAAACCGTCAGCTTCTGTCGACTCATACACTTCTTTTGCTATATCGCTATCCATTACACCAAAATAATGTTCCTTATCATTAAAAACATATGGTACCGCATACGCATTATACAGTTTCGAAAAATTTCCCAATGTTGATGCTGAAACCTTTGCCATATCAAGTGCCTGGCCTTGAATCTGAGCAATCATATCAGTTTCAGAACCCAGAGTTCCATTCGGAAATATTGTGATATTGATAGTACCATGCGACTTCTCTCTCACACTCTCCACGAACTCTGATAAAACAATATGTACAGTATGATCCTCAGCCATATTATGACCAAGTTTTAAGTTGAATACTTTTTCACCTGCATCATTTACTGTAAATCTTGGTGCACCACAAGCTGCAAGTGACAATGCCGTTACTCCTGCCAGCACGCTAGTAATAATTTTCTTTATTACCATAATAACCTCCTAAATTTTATCCGGAACATTATTCCTATATAATACAAATATATGAACCCACCATATATCTGTCATTATTTTCATTTTCTGAAAATATCCACTATATCAAATATATTGAGAAAAATAAGACTTTTTGACACTTCAAATTTCTTTTTCGTTTTTTCTTCCAAAAAAATCTTGAATGATTCAATAGTATCTGTATAAGTATTTTTCAAAAATCCCTTAACTTCTTTCTTATCAAGTATTATGGCATTTGATCTACCCATAAAAATATAAATATATTCCCCATCTAAGACTAAATGTTCTACTTTTGAATAATCTATATTCATTGATTTCTTTTCTTTAACTATAAAATATGAACCTTTAAACTCATACTTGAATATAGGAAATTCATTTCCAAACTTTCTTATATTTTCATCAGCTCTAAGTCTTGCCGGAAAATCTGTACTTGATATAAACCACGCTCCTATAGCAATCATTATTCCCTTTATCGGAGTAGCAACATTAAGAAATATTGCAGCTATTATAAATATTGCTCCTAATAATAGTCTGAATAATACAGTTCTTTTCTCGTAAATTCTAAACTCTGTTATAAATAAACTGATAATACTATTCTTATCATGTTTAATTCCTGCTGAATACAACATATTCCTCCTTTAATTTTAATTATTGTACTATTTATCTTAATATTTTGACTACACATTTATTGCTGTTTATAGCCTTTTTTCTACATATCTTGCTATTTATAATTTTTTTCAAAAAAAGAGATGCGATAATCTCGCATCTCTCTTAAATATATTCAATTTCTACCAAAGTCAGTCCCTTTGCAGGCATGGTCTGCCCTGCAAGTTTTCTATTCTTTGCTTTCATTATATCCACTATATGGCTTGGCGGATAAACTCCCATCCCCACCTTTATCAAAGTACCTGCTATGATACGAATCATATTGTAGAGGAATCCATCACCTCGTATTACTATTGTAATCATATCTTCATCCTGTAATACTTCTAAAGAGAATATAGTTCTTACAGGTGATGAGGCCTGAGATTTTTGTGAACAAAAGCTTGTAAAATCATGTGTTCCTATAAAGTATCCGCTTGCCTCTCTCATTTTATCAACATCCAGATTGAAGTAACAAAAATGTGCATAAAGTCTCTCTGTAGGTATATCAATCTTACGATTTAAAATTCTATATGTATAAGTCTTTATACAGTTATTCTTTCTTGGATGCCAACCTGCTTCAACCTCATCAGAATGTTGTATTCTAATATCATCCGGAAGTCTTTGATTTATAGCAAATGCAAACTTATCTGCCGCCATTCTGGCATTTGTATCAAATACAGCTATATTTCCATAGGCATGAACTCCGGAATCTGTCCTTGAAGCACCTATTATCTCTATCTCTTCTCCGGTAAGCTTTGAAATAGCATTATTAAGTACTTCTTCTATTGTAATACCATTTGGCTGTTTTTGCCAGCCACAATAATTTGTACCGTCATAGGATACTATAAGTCTTATTCTTCTCATTACCCTACTTTCTAAAAACAAAAACTATAGAAATACATATAATCATATATATTAAATAATATAAATATGCAAGTATATCAATTTTCTTATATTTTAAAGGTTTAAGCTTGGTTCTGCCCTCACCACCATGGTAACATCTGGCTTCCATTGCCATTGCCAAATCTGTAGCCCTTCTCATTGCAGAAATAAACAGAGGTACAAGCAGAGGCACCATCGCCCTTGCCTTTTGTACAATATTTCCTGACTCAAAATCAGCACCCCTTGCCATCTGTGCTTTCATTATCTTATCAGTCTCCTCTATTAAGATAGGTATGAATCTAAGAGCAATTGACATCATCATAGATATCTCATGTACCGGTATCTTTATAACCTTCAAAAAACCCATACTTTTTTCAAGTCCATCTGTCAATGCATTTGGAGTTGTAGTCAAAGTCATTATGGATGAACCCACTATGAGAAAAATTAATCTTAGACCCATAAATATTGAAACTCTAACTCCCTCTTTGGTTATCTTAAATATCCAAAGCTTAAGTATAACCTCACCATCAGTTAAAAACAGATTAAAACTTACACTTATAATAAGCAGTATCAGTACTGCCTTAAGTCCCTTTAACATAAATTTTACCGGAACTTTTGATAAACTTATAGCAAGTACCAAAAACATTGTCGCAAGTGCATACCCCAACCAAGAGTTTGCTATAAATAGAGAAATGATAAAAATCATTGTACCAAAAAGCTTGGTCCTTGGGTCAAGTCTATGTATTACAGAATTTATGGGATAATACTGTCCCAATGTAATATCTCTAAGCATTTTTATCCTTTCTCCTGATATATTCTAATATTGCATCTTTTGCCTCTCGTATTGTGGTAATATCGTCACCCAAGTCTATACCTTCTTTTTTTAATCTTTCAACTATATAGGTTATTCCCGGTGCACTAAGTCCAATACTTTCAAGGAATTTATACTGCTTGAAAACTTCCTTAGGAGTTCCATCAAGCACTAGTTCTCCATTATTCATAACAAGGAGTCTATCCACATATTTTGCTACATCTTCCATACTATGTGAAACCAAAATAATGGTCATATCTCTTGATTTTTTCAGCTCAATGATTTCTTCAAAAAGTTCATCTCTTCCTTTTGGATCAAGTCCGGCTGTAGGCTCATCCAATATAAGAACTTCCGGATTCATCGCCAAAACTCCTGCTATGGCAACTCTTCTTTTTTGTCCTCCTGAAAGTTCAAAAGGTGATTTTTTATAATAAGTTTCGTCCAGTCCAACCAATGCCAGACTCTCTTTGGCACGAGCTTCTATTATTTCCTCAGAAAGTTTTTGATTTCTTGGTCCAAACATAACATCTGAGAGTACATCCACCTCAAAAAGCTGGTGTTCAGGATATTGAAATACCAAGCCTACTTTTTGCCTCAAAAGCTTCATATCGTACTTTGGAGCATATATATTTTCACCTTTAAACAATAAATCACCTGATGTAGCCTTTATTAGACCATTCAAATGCTGTATCAATGTAGATTTTCCAGAACCTGTATGTCCTATAATACCTATGAACTCTCCCTGTTTTATTGTAAATGATACATCCCTTAGGGCATATTGTTCAAATGCCGTTCCCTCTCCATATATAAAATTCAATTTTTTTGCTTCTATTTGCATATTTTCTTGCATTATTATCTCCAAATAGTTTTCTATTTTAATATCGGCAAAAGATTGTCTACCAGCTCATCCAATGTCAGTATGCCATCAGGCAGATCAATTCCTGATTGTTTAAGCTCATACGCCAGTTCTGTTGTGCTTGGTACATCCAATCTAAGTTTTTTAAGTTCCTCTACATGTGAAAATACATCTTTAGGTGCACCGTCCATCACAATTTTACCCTCATCCATAACTATAACTCTGTCAGCTTCAACTACTTCCTCCATATAGTGAGTAATAAGTATCACTGTGATATTTTCTTTTTTATTTAATTCAAGTACTGTCTTTATAACTTCTTTTCTACCATTTGGATCAAGCATTGCTGTCGGCTCATCAAGTACTATACATTTTGGCTTCATTGCCATAATGCCGGCTATTGCTACTCTTTGCTTTTGTCCGCCTGAAAGTTTGTTTGGAGATTTATATCTATAAGCGGTCATTCCTACTGCTTCCAAAGCATTATCTACTCTCTTCCACATATCGTCTGTCGGAATACCGATATTTTCCGGACCAAACGCTACATCTTCCTCTACTACATTGCCAATGATTTGATTGTCAGGATTTTGGAATACCATTCCTACCATCTTTCGCAAATCAAGAAGAGTTTCATCATTTGCTGTATTCAAATCTGAAATAAATACAGTTCCTTCAGTTGGCAAAAGTATACCATTTAAATGTTTTGCAAATGTAGATTTACCTGAGCCATTATGCCCCAAAACAGCTACAAAATCTCCCTGAGTAATATCAATATTCAAATCATTGATAGCTCTTTTTACATCCTCTACATTATCTTCTTCATCTCTTGTTATATACTCAAATATAAGCTTTGTTGCTTTTACTATTCCCATATTTTCCTTTTACTTGCTCTTAATAAAACAAAAACCTCAGCAAGGTTGCTGAGGCTCTAATAACGTGCGTGAGAAGATTCGAACTCCCGACACCTTGGTCCGTAGCCAAGTGCTCTATCCAGCTGAGCTACACACACATTGCAAGTATGTATTCTACAGCAATGGTGTATATTTGTCAATAGAGTTTTTATGTCGGAGTGATTAATCCTCTATTTTTTATGTAGTCTTAATGCATCTATTTCTTCTTTGCTTGCTAAATCAAAAAGCTCTTTCTCATTTCCTGTGTAAATCACATACACATTTTTATATAGTTTAAGATTATAATCTAACATATTAAGATATTCTAAATTATCGTAACTATCTGTATGTGGATTAAAATAGCGATAAAATCTCATATCAAATATGATATTATCAGCATTTATATACATATGCTGTGCTTTCATGGCATCATGAAAATATCTGTATATCTCTTCATCCGAATATTCTGCTCTATATGTAGGTATAATTGTAATATTAGCCCTAGGATATAAGGTACACACTTCGCCTGATATATCAACTTTTCTAAAAAGTTCATCAGTATTTAAATCAGGCAAATTAGTATATACTATTGCATAAACAAATGACAATGATGCATAATCCGAAATACTCATAATATGGTATGGAGTCCATGAAATATAGTGGATACTTTTTTTCATATCAGGCATAAAATTTATATCATCAATTATTTTTATCATATAACATTCCTTTATAATATTAATCAAAGACATCACACTACTGTATTGTAAGTCATTACCGCTTTTTATGGCTGTGGAACATCCGCCTCATTATAATCCTTTATTACATGGTCTGCTGAGAGTAATCCCACATTTATATCAAAATAGTGATATCCTCTTAATCCGGTATTTTTTTCAATACCTCCGTTTCTCCATGCATTATCACTATCCCAGGTTGTATCAAGTATTACCCATCTTCCATTTGCCCAAAACTCATTCCAGGCATGATTGGTATCCTTATTCGGATCATAGTTTTCAGGCCAATAATCATTTGATACACCCAAAGCAAATCCGGAATTTTTTTTTACCGGAACTCCGGCTGCCCTTAATAGTGCCGCTGTCAGGTTTGCATATCCGTCACAAACACTTCTTTTTGAATGCAATGTTCCAAGTGCTGAAGTATCCATTCCAGTATAATTTTTACTTGAATATCTATCCCAATCATAATAAATATTATTGCATACCCAGTCATGTATTGCTACTGCCTTATCATAGTCATTAGTAATTCCACTTGTAATACTATTTGCCAAATCTATTATTTCCTGATTGTCACTTTGAATATTGTAAGATGGCTGTCTATAATATGCCAAAGCCTTTTCATCTGTTCTTTTATTATTTACTACAGCCATATTATGATCAAAATATGGATATGGTACAAGACTTAACTTTCCATCTTTAAATAAGATTTCAATATCATTTCCATATACCAATGATTTATATGTACCATATTTATCAGAAGATGAGTATAAATTCACAGAGTACTTTCCCTCAGATATTTTATCTAAATAAAAGCTTATATTTCCGTTAGTATTACTACTTGTACTACTATATACCTCTTTACCGTTACTATCTTTTAGTATAAGCCAAATATAATTGTATATTGGTATCACAGGTATTTTTTCTACAATAAGCATCTTTCCCTTGATACATATACTCTTAGGATATCTTTCAGAACTATTCATTTCTACTCTGTAATCAATATTTGTATCATAGGCAGCCTGTTTTGCATCCGTAGATTTTGATTCCTCATTAATCACTGTTGTATTTGTTTCTAAGCGAATTTGTTCCACTCCCGGACCTGTATTAGCTAATGATGTAAACAACCCTCCCGCACTTAACAAAAACGCAAATGATAATGCTGCCACTCTTTTCAAAAGCCTCATTGAGTTTTTTTCTTTTCTTACACTCATAATATACACCCTCCTTCTCTTGCTCAGAGCAAAATATCTTGTCATTATTTTAACCTTTCTAATACTAAAATAGAATACCCTTCTATTACATTTCCCATGTGTAATTTTAGTGTAATTTTATAAAAAAGCTTTATTTACAAAGGTTTTAGAGTATAACTAAAGTTTGAAATAAATATTACACAGTAACTTACTTCACAAACTAAATATTAAAATAAAAACGCAATATTCCCAATATAAGTATATGAACCGGATAAAATAGATAGTTTAGATACTTGTACTGTCTACCTCTTTTCCCATTATATCCTATTGTCATAGCAAAGCCCAAGATAGAGTAAAGCTCCTTTATAATTGACAGATATCCAAGACCTGCTCCAATTAAAGGTTTATCATAAAATATGTAAAAGATATAAGCCGCTAATATAGCATGATAATCATAATCAAGACTAAGCCCCATAGCTACTAAACAAAAAAGGATTACAATGATTATTGAAGTTATATACCACAAAGCTTTATTAGTAATCTTTCTCTTAATAATGTCTATTATCCATATTGTGACAAGGCAAAGAGCTAAAGTAAACATCATATTATTCCAATATAGATTAAAAAAGGTCTTTGATGTAAACATATCAAATGGTACTTCCGATATTACTCCAAAGAGCATCAATGTAAGCAAATACTTTCTTCTGTCTTTTGTTTTGAAGAAGCCTTCCACTATAAAAAACACAAAAATAGGGAAAGCAATCCTTCCCAAAATTGAAAATATATTTGACAAATACAATAAAAATCCTCCGCCATCCAGCAAAGGTGTAACAATGGCATTGTTAACATGATCTATGAGCATAGAAAGAAATGCTATATATTTTAGCTGTGCTCCTGTAAATATTTGAATTTTCTTTAATTTCTCTACTTCAAATCGCTTTATCTTTTCCATAATCTCCCCATATATTTATACTTTAATTAAATTTTACATTATTTAATCACTATTATAGCATAGTTAAATGAATATTCTATAAAATGAATTTTAACTTATTTTTTGTAATCATTTGACTTGTATTTCTACTACCCCTATAATAGTACAATCACTCTAAATACTTGCTATAATATATTTAGAATAATGGAGGATTTATATGTATACCGCTACCAAGGGCAGCCAGTCTTTTAATAAAGATATACTAAGACTTGCCATTCCTATAGTTTTACAAAATATTGTTACTACTGCAGTCAATTCAGCAGATGTTATAATGCTTGGATTTGTTGGACAAAATGCACTGGCAGCAGGATCTCTAGCAAATCAGATCATGTTTATATTAAATCTGGTATATACCGGTATTTCATCCGGTGTTATCATGCTTGCCGCACAATACTGGGGTAAAAAAGATACTAAAACTATTGAACATATAATGGGCATAGGTATGCAGCTATCGGTATCGATATCCGTTGTCTTCTTTATATTAGCTTTCTTTTTTCCAAATATTTTAATGCAAATTTTTACAAATGATAGCAATTTAATTCTTGCCGGTATACCATATCTTAGAATGGTAAGCTTCTCTTATCTTTTTATGAGTTTTTCACAAGTATACCTGTGTGCAATGCGAAGTATAGAAAGAGTTCATTTCTCCACTGTTGCAAATGCGATTGCACTTATTTTAAATATTATTTTAAATGCTGTTTTTATTTTTGGACTTATGGGAGCTCCAAAACTTGGAATAGTTGGTGTTGCACTGGCAACTGTAATTGCAAGAGGCATAGAATTTACAATATGTGTTATTGATAACCTTATACCTAAATCCATTCACTTTCATATGAAAAATATTTTAGAGGTAAATAAAATATTGTTTTTTGACTTCTTAAAATATTCACTACCTGCTTTCGGCAATGAAATAGTTTGGGGAATAGCCTTTTCTATGTACTCAGTAATTATGGGACATCTTGGTGGTGATATAGTGGCTGCAAATGCTGTTGTTATAGTTGCAAGAAACCTTGGAACTGTTGCCTGTTTTGGTATAGCTGATGCAGGTGCTATAATTCTTGGTAAATCAATAGGTTCAGGAAACACCGATACTATAAAATCAGATTCTTCACATTTTGTGAAAATAACTTGTATGTCTGCAATCATTGGAGGTATAGTTATTTTTCTCTTAAGACCGGTATTTTTTTCTATGGCTACTTTAACCACTACCGCACAAGCGTACCTTAGTATAATGCTTTTTATAAATATGTATTATATAGTAGGTCAGGCATTCAATACCTCAATGATTTGCGGAGTGTTCAGATCAGGTGGTGATTCCAAATGGGGATTTTTCTGCGACATAATAGATATGTGGGGATATGCTGTTCCGCTTGGCTTTATATCGGCTTTTGTTCTTAAGCTTCCGCCAATGTGGGTATATTTCCTTATTTGTACTGATGAGTTTGTAAAGATTCCTTCTGTATATAAGCATTATAAGAGCTATAAATGGCTGAAAAATATTACAAGAGATTTTTAAAATAAGGGGCGATAATCGCCCCTTATAAATATAATTGTATCCATTCCAATCCGTCTACGCTCTTTAATGTAAGTACACTTTTGTCATACCTGTTTTTAAGTATAACTTCATCTTCCACAGATATATCGGTATACCAATGATTAAGACTTGCATATTTTCCTCTGTGAATATCAACGATTAAAGTAGTTATTGGATCCCATGTTTTCTTTTTAACACTCTCTACAATTACATAATATGCGTCTAAGAATACAAGATTTCTTCCATACATCCAAAATGGTAGTTCTCTATCTAACAGTGGAAGCTTTGCAGAGAAAATAAAATCCCCCATCGGTGGCTCAGTCTCATAGTTTAATTCAATCTCACTTCCAAAATAAGCAATTGTTGCCCCGTAACAACCTACACTTACAGGTACACCTTCTTCGGCTATTATAAAATCCATATATTTCCTTTCAAAGTCTATACTATCCCCTCCGCATTCATTCGAATGGCAAAGAACTCTTTAATTGAATCAGGTTCATTTTCTACACTTTCTTTCATGGATATAAGTTTCCTTTTTCCGACTCTTCTATCCAAAACAGCAAATATCCTCACGAGTAAATTATCGCTATACAAACTCTTTTCAATGCTCTGATTATCAAACTCATCAAATGCCTTATAAAAACATGTTTGATCGAACACTCCAAGCTTTATGGCGGTATCGTCCATAAATGCAAACTCTTCGCTCATACGTCTTTCATATTTTTCATCTTTGGGAAATGACTCCGCTTTTGTCCAATTATGATAATAACAACCCTTTATAATCTCTTTACCTTTATATCTTATAGCTGCCCTGCCCTCATGATCCGAGGATCTGCTATAAGATGTCGCAAAATAGCTGATATCTCCCTTTAAACTTTCCGCCAGATATTCGCTTTCCATTCTTTTTCTAATACCGCTCCAACTTGACATATTCCCTCCAAACTATAAATTCGTGTTATCATAAAGCTCCTCAAAATATTCATTTAAATTATGATATATTTTCATATCCTCTTCATCATCGCCTCTTAGAACCACACAAATATTTTTATTTTCCATATCTGCAAACACAAAATTATACTCACCAAAGTAAGCTTGGTAGCCGTATCTTATTAGAGTCAATATCTGACCAACCTTAAAGTTAAAAATACTCTTTCTGACAATATATGTATTGCCTGTTTTCATTACTAGTCCCTCTTATAAAAATATAAATATGGGTAGTTTACAATCTCTTCATGCCAGTTATCATCATGCTTTATTATAACATTTCCATTTTCATCATAACACCTTGCAACTATCGGTGCACTCTCTCCGGATTTTATTTTCCAAACCAATATTCCGTCCTCAAGCCCTGAATCAGGTGAATCGGTCTTTATATATTTTCCCAAATAGCAATCCCACCTTCCAAAAGGCAACTTATCATACACAATATTTACAAACTCTGCCAAGGTATCCGGCAAAATAAATGTATCAGGATTAGGTGCATTAACATCATCTCCCATACAAACACTGCTCCTGCCCATATAGACTTTTATTTGCATACTATTCTCCTTAAAATTTATATAAAATAGAAAATGCCAATCCGACATGAATAGCCATAAATCCAAGTATAATACCCCAAACACCCACGAATATAGTTGCGGTCTTAACATTCTCACGAATCTGTATGGAGAACTTCTTATAATCAATAACCCTGTTATTTATAATATTCTCCCTTTCTTCTACACTGTCCGTTAATGAGATATTATAGCTTCCTCTATCCGCATCAAATGTAGACAGCTTAACTCTGAAATCCTTAATACTGCTTGTCGTAGTCCTAAAAAAATCCGGATATAATTGTACAAAATTTCCTGTAGCATTATTTTTAAGTTTAATATCTAAATTATATATAGGAGATACTGAATACTTTTTTCCTGAAAGCCATATATCATATTTACCGCCATCCTCAAGTGTAAAGCTTCCGTCTATAGAACTGACAGGAATTTCATATATCATCTTAGCCTTGGCAAATGCAGTTATCTTTCTAATGCTGATAACCATCAGATATATTCCCACAGGTACAAGAAAAAACAATAAATATCTCAAATCCTTAATAGATTGTAACCAAGACATTTCCGTCCGCCTCCAAAATTTCCTTATAGAACTCCTTCATTCTTTCAAAACAATCAAGAAGATCTTCTTTTATTTCTTCTTCCTCATCGTCATAATCCCAAATATCCGGATAAAGTTCCGCTTCTTTACCTTCTTCCAAGCTAAAGCTTTCTAAGGCACTTTCCATATCAAAGTCTTCAAGTGCTTTTAATATATCGGAAACTCTATCCTTATTTATATAGGCTATAAAATCTTCTATTTTTTCTATAGAAGTCACACCTACTACAGCTTCACTAAGTGGATCTTCCCATATAGGGTCTGACGCACTTACTCCTGTCAGCATATAGTGAAGAAGATCCCAGTTCTTATCTATATCAAGAAGTATTTCGGCCTCATCATTCCAATCTTCCACTGTTTCAAAAATATCATCCTCATTGTCAAATTTTTTAAGTGCTACCAAATCCTTATCACTTAAATACTGATAATTTGCTCTAAGTCCCATTTTACTCTCCTTAAAATTAAAATATTTTTATAAATCTTTTTTGTAGTTTATCCGATGTATATCCTATATTCTCATAAAATTTATGTGCTTCCAAACGATAATTTGCTGAATTCAATCTGATAAAAGCCATATTGTTATCCATAGCATATTTTTCAATACAGCACATTAACTTTTTGCCGACTCCATTGCCCTGAAATTGTGGATCAACAGCCAATCCTAATATATTAAGTCCGGGATCGCTATACACGCTTTCATACACTTGGGCATGAACAAATCCGATAACTTTATGTATATTATCATCTTCATATACCGCAATAATATGATGTTTGTTATCGCAAGATAATTTATTTATTTGATTCCTTACTGTGCTTATATCAACATCATAACCTAAGGCAACTTTGCATATTTTTTGTATTTCTTGTGCATCTGATATATTAATTTCTCTTATCATATATGTTAAACTATCCTCTCAACCGCCCATTCTTGCATACTGAATACCCTTTTTCAAGCTTCCGTTCACAATAATACAATGTCCTGCAAAAATATCATCATCTCTAAAATATGCACTAAATAAACCGCCGGATGTAATAGAAATTGTCTCAATGCCTATTCTCTCGGCAAAGCTCTCTTCTGTAATTTTTGCGGCTTCCTCCTCGGATTCACACCAATCTCTTGCAAGATCTATAAGATTTTCTGCTGCAAATTTTCTCATATTAGCATCCCATTTTTCATCACTTAAGTACAATTCTTTCATAGCTTTTCTTGCCTTTGTGATTCCCGATTTGTTGTCTTTATCAACATCCAAAGAAATATCAATTTTTTTATCAAGCCAAGGAATATGCCCCTCAAAGCTGTTTATAGTTTTATCATACAAAAGCTCACCCAATATATCATCCTCTATGATTATAGGCTTTTTGTACTCTGCAAGAATTTCTTCAAGTTCCGGACTTTGTAAATTTTTTTCTATTACATCCACTAAAAGAAAATCAATTCTTTTTATCATAATCTCCGGCAATTCCTCAGGTAATTTCTCACGCACCTTTAAATGATAAACTGTTTCTTTATCAAATTCCGGTATCAAATGATTTTCATACTCTTTTTCACTTGCTGCAAATACAAATCTACATTCTTCTTTATGTAGCCCTCCTGTTTCACAATCTATATAGCCCAGGCAGCAAATTGCTACTTCCCAAAATCCGTTTCTCTTACTTGTAACATCACCTTCATGTCTAAGTACAAGTATTTCCTGCTCTTCTTCTTCAAAAGAGTTTTCCCATTCGTTCTTAGTCATTTGATTTCTTTTTCTCATATAATCAATGAGTTCCATTAAGGTCAACCCCCTATAAGCTGTGATAATTCATTCTCATCAAGCTTACCGTCAGTATATAACTTTTCAAGCAAATTTTCATCAAAATCTATTTCATAATAGTCTGTTACAAACTCCTTGAAGTCATCATATGTTTCACATATATATCCCATCATCCATTTGCTTCCGTCATCATCAGACAATTTATTTTGATGAATTTTCCCGTCATACCAAATGAAAAATGTTGTTTCATCTATTTCCCATTCATCAAAGAGCGAAATATATTTTTCATCAACACCGTCATATATCTTTTGTATAATACTTCTGTCAAATTCTTTCTTAGCAAACTGACTCAAACTGCTTTCATGTGAAAATCCCTTTATTAGGATTATATCTTCTGTAAAAATGACATTGAGAGTATCGCCGGAGCCGTTATCAACAATATACTTTAAATAAGTTTCATTTTCATCTTTATCAATTATTCTAAGGTATTCCTCAGATGGGTCAGTCAAGGCATTGTCAAGAAAATATAATGCCTCAAGTCCGGTTCGCATATTACCCCAATCCATATTTTTCTTTTACTCCTATTTATAATCAGTTTTTTTATATCTTCCGGAAACATATCCTAAAATACAAATCTGAGCTATATTCCATTCATTTGCAAGATAGATGCTGCATCTGACTTCATCACCTAAAGTATTTTTTGCAATAAACTCATATCTTCCCAGTTCTTCATTATTTGAAATTCTTTCAATATCTGCTACATATGTTTCCTTGAAAAACATATTAAATTCATCCCAAACGGTTAGTGCATCAGCTTTTGTAATTTCCACCTTTAGACAATATCCGATACTGACCTTGCACCTTTTCTTTCTTCCGGTTTCATCAGCCTTAAATACTTTTGTACTGCCCTTATCAAATACCCATTCCTTATCCTTCAGTGCATCTACCTTTTCTGTCAATATATCCTTAAATTTGACGATATTATCCGAAAAGTAATTACAGGCATTTTCAAAAATCTCTAAATTTTCCATTTTGATTATTCCTTTTATGATATTAAATCTGCTCTAATCTCACGATCAAAAATATCAGTCGACATCCACCCACAAATGATATTTTCCACAGTGTAAACATCTAAATAAATATCCGCAAATTGATCCGTCTTTCTCAAGATATTCTTCTATATCATTAAACTCGTTTCGTTTATTGTACTCTTCAAATACTTCTTCTGCAATTCCCATTTCTTTTAATTCTTTTGTTCCTACGCTGCCAAGATATGCACAGTAATCATTACAACAATAAAGCCAATACTCACCCTGCCAGCTCAAATACCCCGGTGTTCTATAAAAGAGTTCGTCTCTCTTTTCCTTATCCGGTACAAAGTCATCATCAACATCCTGAATAAAATCGGCATCATATTTCTTTGCGGCTTCTCCGTTTGAAATACATACAGGACAAAGATAATCCAAATCATCTACAGCATATGGCCTTTTTACATAGTAAGTGTTACTTTCTTTACCGCAACAAGGACATATCTTTGCTTCACCTTCTATAAATGAACCTGTCTCCAAAGGATCAGGATGATATCTGAATTTCGGCAATAATTTTTTACGTTCTTCCCTTTTTAGCCTTTCCTCTTTATTTAGCGGCCTTGGTGTTGCAAATCTGTCACCATGACTCTCATTTAAATCTTTTAAACTTAAAAACTTTTTAATCTTTTTTCTGTCAGATTTATCATATATATTTTCATACAGTTTATATGCACTTTCCATCTTATAAAGCAGTTGATAGACATCAACCAGTACTTCTATAGCTTCTTTTTCAGTATGCTTTGACAATCTATCTGCAAATTCATACAGTGCCAATACACTTTCACTACTCTCATTTTGTTTTATGAAGTTTTCTTTTAATCTGATATATTCTTTTGAAAATTCGTTCATATTTCATCCTTATATAATCAAAGAGTGTCATAGTGTTCTTTTACAAACTCTATAAATTTATATATATCTTTAGATACCTCTTCCATTTCACATGATCCTAGTGCTCCCAAATCATTTTTATATATAGTATCATCCGAGTTCTGTTTTATAAAGAAAGCCAAATCTCCGTCCTGACCGATCATGAAAAAATCAGGCTCATATTCAAAAACCTCATATGTCAGATTTCTTTCCGGCAAATCTTCCTCTTCATAAAGTATCACACCTGTATCTTCTATTGCAAATCCTTCACTCCCTCTTATTTCCTTTAAAAACTTTTCATATATTTTTGGAAGTTTAAAATTTATATTATCCATGGTATTACCTCATATTTTATAGCTCGAACTTTTTCCAATCATCCACTGATTCTATTATCGGTATCAGACTGTCAATTTCAAAATATTCTTTTTCAATAGGGTCGGCATAACCGTCAACAATCAATACTCCGGTGCATCTTATATGAGCATTATCATCTTTTATCTCTATAATTTCAAGCCTATATGAGACCATAGGTTCCGACTCATAAATATAAAATGTATCTTCTCTTTCATCACATTCTTCCAATGTATTTACACTAAAAGTTTCTCCTACAAGATCTTTTACACTGCTTTTGTTTGAATCTATACTGTTTATACAAATAGACGGAGCTGTTAATTCACCACGAAAGTTCCCATCTTTAAACCCTATATCTACAGACCATGCACCGTTATCTTTATCAAATATAAGGCAACTCTGTCTGTCACTTAAATCATCTTCAAAACGGTACTTTTCACCTATCTTCAGCATTTTATACCTCCAAAAAAGAACCGGCTTTGCCGGTCCCTTATATGCTTACTTTAATTAATACCTTGATCCTTTTTAATCTCTTCCAGTTCTGCAAATACTACATCATTTATTACCTTGATGTAAGTACCTTTCATACCGGATGACCTGCTTTCTATTACACCTGCACTTTCAAATTTTCTTAGTGCATTTACTATCACCGATCTGGTGATTCCAACTCTGTCAGCTATCTTACTTGCTACAAGCACACCTTCACTACCTTTCAGCTCTTCAAAGATATGTATTATAGCTTCTAGTTCTGAAAAGCTTAATGTAGATATTGCAGACTTTACAATAGCTATCTTTCTATTTTCCTCTGCATTCTCCTCATTTACACTTCTCATCATTTCCAGTCCTACCACTGTCGTACCATATTCACTCAATATTATGTCATCGATATCAAAGCCATTTTCCTCTTTGTAGATGAATACAGTGCCAAGTCTTGAACCGGCAATATCAATAGGGCTTATAATAGCTTGAAACCTATTGACATATTCTTCGTCAAATCCAAGTGTTGCAAGATTAACATTTTCTTTTGTGGACAATATTGAGAGTAGTCTTTCATTGAGCATTTCATCTATCAGTCCTCCGACTTTATCAGCAATCAATTCTGTAATCTCAGATGTACCCTTATGTGTTCCAACTCCTAATACCTTTCCCTTTTTACTAATAACAAGACTATTTGCTTCGAGTATTTCTGATAATACATCACATATATCATTAAATACAACTTTTTGTGAATTATTATTGTGTAATAACTTGTTAATCTTTCTAGTCTTATCCAATAATTGTACACTCATTCAAGAAAACCTCCCCTTAGAAAACAATGTATTTTCAATAAAGCTCACACTTAAATTTTAGCACAATTCAAACAAATGTACAACTTTTTTATGTAATAATTAATATTATTTGCTTATCTAATCCTATCAAAACCAAATGATACATTATTTCACTTTAGTACTTTCTTTAAAATATCTGAATAATATTAGATAAATTGTATATATTCTGATAACATAATTTAAAAAGGCGAAGTTTTTACTTCGCCTTGCACAATTTATAATTCACTAAATATTTCTTTACCATGTACATATACAGCTTTTATATTTAATGACTTGTCCATTAGAACCAAATCTGCATACTTTCCGTCTTCAATGCTTCCAACTTTATCATATATTCCAATCTGTTTTGCCGGATTTATAGTAGCTGCCGCTACAGCATCCTCAAGTCTAATATGCATATCTTGTACCGCTCTCTTCATACATTCAAAAAGGTTTGTAACAGAACCGGCAATAGTTCCATCATCAAGAACAGCCTTTCTTCCGGTGACAAATACTTTCTGACCACCAAGTGTATACTCTCCGTCACTAAGTCCACAGGCTCTCATACTGTCGCTTATCAGTATGACTCTCTCATTTCCAAACATCTTGAATGTAGCCCTCACAACTGCCGGGTGAATGTGAATACCGTCGCAAATAAGTTCTACACACACTCTATCATTGTCAATAGCTGCACCTATTACTCCGGGTTCTCTATGTGTAAAAGGTGGCATAGCATTATATAAATGAGTAACATGAGATGCCCCCTCTTCAAAGGCCTTGGATGCTATATCATAGTTAGCCATAGTATGTGCAATAGACACTACAACTTTATCTTTAACACCTGCTATGAAATCCATAGCGCCATCTCCCTCGGGAGCGATATCTACAAGCTTAATAAGATTTCCTGACAGCTCATTTAATTCATTAAAGAAATCTACATCAGAGTTTAAAATATATTTTGATGACTGAGCACCTTTTTTAGCTTCACTTATAAAAGGTCCTTCCATATTTATACCCACAAGCTTGGAACCTGTATCACCGGTATACTCAGCAGCTTTTTTCATAATTTCTTTTAGATCATCTTTAGAAATAGTCATTGTAGCCGGACAAATACTTGTTACACCTACTTTAGCCTCATACTCAGCTATATTCTTTATTGTATCTTCCTTTGCATCACAAAAATCATCACCCATACAACCATGGAAATGTATATCTACAAGTCCGGGTATAGCATAAAGCCCCGTGGCATCCACATGCTTTTTGTCTTCTTCAGATGTAAATCCTATATTCATAAATGATGATTCTACAAACTTTTCTCCTGAAATATTTATCTCTCTATTTCTAAATACCCTATCAGCATCAAATACAATAGCATTTTTTATAAGCATGATAAAGCCTCCACATCAACGATGAGGATAAAGTCATTATGTAATTGAAGTATTGATGCAGGCACTTTCGGTGTGATAGGTCCAAAGAATGCTTCTTTTACTATTTCAGCCTTTCCCTTACCATTTACTACCATAAGTACACGTTTTGCTCTCATAATACTTCCAATGCCCATAGTATATGCCTGTTTTGGTACATCATCTATACTTGCAAAGAATCTCTTGTTAGCCTCTATTGTACTCTGTGTCAAATCTACTACATGAGTTTCATCAATGAACTCATCACATGGCTCATTGAAACCTATATGTCCATTATTTCCAAGGCCCAAAAGCTGTAAATCTATTCCACCATAATTTTTTATAATATTCTCATAGTCCTGTCCGGCTTTTACTGCATCCGGCTCCATACCATCAGGTACATTCGTATTATTTTTATCTATATTAACATGATCAAAAAGATGTGAGTGCATAAAATAATAATAACTCTGATCATTTTCCTTTGTAAGTCCTCTGTACTCGTCCAGGTTTACAGTCTTTATTTCGCTAAAATCAAGTCTGCCTGCCTCATATCTTCTTACAAGTTCCTCATAAGTTCCTATTGGTGTTGAACCCGTAGCAAGTCCAAGTACAGCATCAGGCTTTAAAAGTATCTCTGCACCTATTATGTCTGCTGCCATTTCACTCATTTCTTTATAATCTTTTGCACATAAAATTCGCATAATATTTTCCCCCCTATGCTAACTGTGATTTAAATTCTTCTTTTGCTTTCTCAAGAGCGTCTTTGATACCTGCCGGATTCTTTCCCCCTGCTTGAGCGATATTTGGTCTACCGCCTCCACCTCCACCTACAAGTGTAGCAATAGCTTTGATGATATTTCCGGCATGTGCTCCTGCCTTAAGAGCATTGTCACCTGCCATACATAAAAGATTTACCTTACCGTCAACATCTGATGCAAGTACGACCATACCGTCATCCACATCATTTCTTAATTTATCTCCAAGATTTCTAAGCTCATTCATCTCAACACCGCTTACCTGCATTGCAATAAACTTGATACCATTTATTGTTTCAATATTTTCAGCACTATCTCCAAGTGCCTCACTTGCAAGCTTTGCCTTAAGCTTCTCATTCTCAGATTTGAGAGCTTTCATCTCATCAAGCAAGCTCTCAGTCTTTGTAATAAGATCAGATTCACCTGTTTTTAATAGCTCAGCTATTCTTTGCATTCTGCTTTCGATTTCCTGATAGAATTCGATAACCCCATCACCTGTAAGAGCTTCTATTCTTCTTACACCTGCTGCAATACCATTCTCAGACAGCACCTTAAAAAGCTTGATATCTGATGTATTATGTACATGAGTACCACCGCAAAGTTCCTTTGAGAAATCTCCCATGCTTACGACTCTTACATCACCCTGATATTTCTCACCAAAGAGTGCCATAGCACCACTCTTTTTAGCCTCTTCCACATTCATCACATCTGTAACTACCGGAAGAGCTTTATTTACCTCTGTATTTACAAGTGCCTCTACCGCTGCAATCTCTTCTCTTGAAAGACTCTTAAAATGTGTAAAGTCAAATCTGAGTCTGTCCGCTGCTACATAGCTTCCTGCCTGCTCTACATGGTTTCCAAGCACCTCTCTAAGTGCTTTATGTAAAAGGTGAGTTGCAGAGTGATTAGCTGCTGTCTTCTTTCTATTATCTGGATCTACAACAGTTTCCACTGTATCTCCAAGCCTGAACATACCCTGACTTACAAATCCTACATGACCTATTTTATCACCTGCAAGCTTGATAACATCCACTACATTAAATACTGCATCATCTTTCTTTATTAAACCTATATCTGCATTCTGACCACCCATAGTAGCATAGAATGAAGTCTTATCAAGAATAATAGTTCCATGATCTCCTTCTGCAATAGCTTCCACTATTTCATCTTCTGTGGTAAGCGCTGTTATATTTCCTGTATCAATAAGGCTGTCATATCCCTCAAATACTGTAGTAAGCTTAGGGTCAAGCGATTGATATATTGTAACATCAGCTCCCATATAGTTTGTAGCTTTTCTGGCTGCTCTTGCCTGATTTCTCTGGGCCTCCATAGCCTTATTAAATCCTGCCTCATCTACACTGAAACCTTTTTCCTCTATTATCTCTTTTGTAAGATCAAGAGGGAAACCGTATGTATCATAGAGTCTGAAAGCATCCTCACCTGAAATTACCTTTTCACCACTCTTAGCAAGGTTTTCTTCTATCTCTGCGAGGATTGAAAGTCCCTGGTCTATAGTCTTATCAAATTTATTCTCTTCCTCAGTAAGAACCTTAAGGATCATCTCCTTCTTCTCCTCAAGCTCAGGATAGCCGTCCTTTGAAAGCTCTATTGCGGTATTTGCAAGAGAAGCTAAAAAAGTATCCTTTATTCCAAGCATCCTTCCATGTCTTGCGGCTCTTCTTAAAAGTCTTCTGAGAACATAACCTCTACCCTCATTACTTGGCATAATACCGTCTGAAATCATAAATGTACATGATCTGATATGGTCTGTAATAAGGCGTAGTGATATATCCTTTTTTGCATCCTCTTTATATGATGTCTTTGCCAAATCTGCAACCCTGTCAAGCAGATTCTTTATAGTATCAACCTCAAATATGGACTCTACATCCTGAAGTGCTACCGCAAGTCTTTCAAGTCCCATACCTGTATCTATATTCTTTTGGATAAGCTCTGTGTAATTACCCTTGCCGTCTGAATTGAACTGCGAAAATACATTATTCCATACTTCCATATATCTGTCGCAGTCACAACC
The DNA here is from genome assembly GCF_003589745.1 of Lachnoanaerobaculum umeaense. GTDB lineage: Bacteria > Bacillota > Clostridia > Lachnospirales > Lachnospiraceae > Lachnoanaerobaculum > Lachnoanaerobaculum umeaense. The sequence continues at coordinate 1,611,523 of NZ_CP032364.1, forward strand.
TACTGTACAGCTTTCCTTACCACAGCCATACTTCTCACCTCTGTCATAGTATACTTCTGAACAAGGTCCACAAGGTCCCTCTCCATGCTCCCAGAAGTTATCTTCTTTTCCGAACTTAAATATTCTATCAGCCGGAATCCCTATCTCTTTATTCCAAATCTCAAATGCCTCATCATCCTCTAAATATACTGAAGGATAAAGTCTATTAGCATCAAGACCTGCTACTTCTGTCAAGAACTCCCATGTCCAAGCTATAGCCTCATGCTTAAAATAATCTCCAAATGAGAAGTTTCCAAGCATCTCAAAGAATGTACCATGTCTTGCTGTCTTTCCTACATTCTCAATATCTCCTGTACGAATACACTTTTGACAAGTACATACTCTTCTTCTTGGCGGTATTTCCTGACCTGTAAAGTACGGCTTAAGCGGTGCCATACCTGAATTGATCAATAATAGTGAATTATCATTATGAGGAACCAAAGAAAAACTCTTCATTACCAAATGTCCCTTGCTCTCAAAAAAGTCAAGGAATTTCTTTCTTATTTGGTTCACCCCTTTTTCACTGTTAATACTTGTATTACTCATATATCTATTACTTTCCTTTTCTCATATCTCTTACTTTTTTGCCTAGTTTTATACCCACAAAAGCCAATATTCCAAATACAACAGCCTTAACTAAACTTCCTATAAATGATGACAACAAAACAGCCATAATACACCTCACTTATTCTTAGGCAATGCCCTTTATTTTATGGACAAAACTGCTTTTATAATATCACAATAATGGCTAAAACTCAATGTACATGTTGATATGGTTAATTTGCTTACTGTAGTCAATATTTTTTAGGTAGTTTCTTCTTTATTGTAAATTTGTATTAACTCTATACTATAAAAGCCTTATTTAATATTGCAGTATATGTTGATATTCTGTGGTATAATGTAGTTTAAAAAATTACTATCAATATATGTTTTAGAATAGGGGTACAACATGGCTTTTGACGGTATAGTCATATCAAATTTATCATACGAGCTTAATACAAATCTTGTGGGCGGAAGAATATCAAAGATATCAATGCCTGAAGAAAATGAGCTTATTTTTACAATAAAAAACAATGCAAAGACCTACAGACTTTTAATTTCTGCAAGTGCTTCTCTTCCACTGGTTTATCTTACCGATGTAAATAAACCTGCTCCAAAGGTTGCTCCTGCTTTTTTGATGTTGCTTAGAAAATATATCGGAACAGCAAAAATAACTGATATATTTCAAATGGGACTTGAGAGAATACTCTGCTTTAAGCTTGAACATCTAAATGAACTAGGAGATCTGAGTCATAAATGCATGTATGTGGAAATAATGGGTAAGCATTCCAATATAATCTTTACCGATGAAAATAATAAAATAATCGATTCTATCAAGAGGATCTCCGCAAATATGAGTTCTTTAAGGGAAGTACTTCCGGGAAGGGAATACTTCCTGCCTGATGAATTAAAGAAAAAAGATTTGTTAAATACTGAACTTGAGGAGTTTATAGAGATTTTAAAATCAAAGGAATATGCTCTGTCAAAGTCCATTTATATGAACTTTGCAGGTATCAGTCCGCTTATTGCTGAGGAAATAGTTTTAAGGGCTTCTCTTTCCTCACAAGCTCCTTCCACATCACTAAGTGAACTTGAATATACTCATCTTTTTCATACAATAAAGAATTTACTTGATGATATAAGCTCTCACAACTTCTCACCAAATATAGTATACAGAAAAGAAGAAGCTATTGAGTTTTCTTCTGTCAAGCTTTATTCATATGAAAGTGATGAATATAAAAATACGTACTATGACTCTATCAGTAAGATGTTATATGATTTCTACTCTTCCAGAGAATCCTTTGTGCTTAACAGGCAAAAGAGCTCAGATCTACGTCGTATTGTAAATACTGCATTGGAAAGAGCAAGTAAAAAGTATGACCTTCAGGAAAAGCAGCTTCAAGATGCTGATAAAAAAGATATTTACAGAATATACGGAGACCTTTTAAATACTTACGGATACAGCCTTAAAGGAGGAGAAAGTTCCTTTACAACCGAAAATTTCTATGATGAAAATAAAGAGATAACAATTCCATTGGATAAAAACAAGACTGCCAAAGAAAATGCAAAAAAATACTATGATAAGTATGCAAAACTTAGCAGAACCACAAAGGCACTCAGTGAAGAAATTTTAAATACAAAAAATGATATTGAACATTTGCTCTCTATTCAAACTGCACTTGAGGTTTCAAGTGATGATGAGAGTCTTTCACAGATCCGTCAGGAGCTTGTAGATTTCGGTTATATCAAAAAACATTCTTCAGTAAAACAAAAAAAGAGTACCTCTCATCCATATCACTATATTTCAACGGACGGTTATGATATATATGTGGGTAAAAATAATTATCAGAATGAGGAGCTTACCTTTAAAGTCGCTACCGGAAATGACTGGTGGTTTCACGCAAAGGGTATACCGGGTTCACATGTAATTTTAAAATCAAACAATGAAGAGGAACTTCCTGACAGAGTATATGAAGAAGCTGCCGCACTCGCTGCCTTCTATTCAAAGGCAAAAGATTCCGAGAAGGTCGAAGTGGACTATATACAAAAGAAAAATATAAAAAAAGTTGCAGGTGCAGCTCCCGGCTTTGTAATCTATCATTCCAACTGGTCAATGATAGCTACACCAAAGGCTGATTTACAACTTGTAAAATAATTTTATAAGGCTGTTATTGAAATACAACACAAAAAAGTATTATCTTCAATAACAGCCCTTTTATCTTTACATTCCAATACTCTCTGAAATCCTGTCTCTAAGCATAAGTGCATCCACTGCCTGCTTTGGATCCTTATTTTCAAAAAGAACAGCATTCACTTCATCAACAATAGGCATACAGATATTGTACTTTTCAGCCAAAGATTTGGCAGCCTTTGCAGAATATACACCTTCTACAACCATTGACACTTCTTTCATAGCCTCATCCATAGTCTTTCCCTGTCCCATAAGCATACCTGCTTTTCTGTTTCTACTATGCTTACTTGCACAAGTAACTATCAAATCACCAATACCTGAAAGTCCATAGAAAGTCTCCAGATTTGCTCCCATAGCTGTACCAAGTCTGCTTATTTCGACAATTCCTCTGGTAATGAGTGCTGCTTTTGCATTGTCGCCATAACCAAGTCCATCTGAGATACCTGCTGCCAAAGCTATAACATTTTTTAGTGAACCGCCAAGCTCAATTCCAAGCATATCTGTAGAAGTATATACTCTAAATACCGGACTCATAAACACTGACTGAATAAGCTCTGCAGTTTTTAAATCATTTGCTCCTGCTACACAGGTTGTAGGAAGAAGTCTTACCACTTCTTCTGCATGGCTTGGTCCTGAAAGTACTGCTACATTTGCATTCTTTATTTCATCTAAAATCTGCTCTGTAAGTATTTTAAGAGTATTTTCTTCAACACCCTTTGCAACATTTACAATTATTTGGCCATCTTTATAGAATGGTGCCATCCTTTTTGCAGTGCTTCTAGTAAAAATAGAAGGTACTGAAAGCACACAAATCTTTGAGCCCTCCATAGCAACTTCCAAATCGCTTTCAAATCTAATAGCTTCATCAAATACAACACCCGGAAGATTTTTATGTGTACGGCTTTCTCTAAGCTCTTTTATCTCGCTTTCAATTGCAGACCACACTTTTATACTATGTCCATTATCAAATAGGAGTCTTGCAAGTGCCATACCCCAAGTACCTGAACCAATAACTGAAATATTCATTTTCACACCTTTTTCCCTATTTTATTCTCCGTACCACTAAGTAGTCTTTTTATATTTGCTCTATGCATAAATATTGATAAAAATCCGATAACAACAACTAAAAGTCTAAATTCCATCGGTGAACTTCCATTGGCAAATCCGTAGTTTGTCTTTACCAACAGATGTGACATACCTATGAAGATAATCATTACAACTATTGATGCCAATGACACATATCTTGTAAAAGCAACTATAACTATAAATGCAGCTAGACAGACTGCTGCAATCCTTATATCCAAAGCCATTATAATACCTGCTGTGGAAGCAACTCCCTTTCCACCTTTAAACCCAAGATAGAATGGGAAGTTGTGACCAAGTACCACACCAAGTCCAATATAGAGCATATACATATAGCTTAAACTTACATTATCTCTAAAAATATATCTTACAACCAAACAGGGAATCAAGGATTTACAAAAATCTCCTAAAAAAACTATAAGTCCTGCCTTTGGGCCAAGTACCCTAAGAGTATTTGTTGCACCGGCATTTCCTGAACCATAATTTCTTATATCCATCTTATTGAGTTTTCCGAATATGTATCCGGTCTCTATATTTCCGATAATATATCCTATTATTAAAAGAAGAATTCTAATCATTATTTATTGTCCTCTCCTCTTTCTCTGATAATAAATCTTATAGATGTACCCTTAAATCCAAAGGCCTCTCTAATCTTGTTCTCCAAATATCTTTGATAGGAGAAATGCATAAGTTGCTTTATATTTACAAAAATAACAAATGTAGGCGGCTTTACTGCTACCTGTGTGGTATAGAATATCTTTAATCTCTTACCCTTATCTGATGGTGGCTGCTGCATTACTGTAGCTTCTGAGATAATCTCATTTAAAACACCTGTCTGTATTCTGAGTGTCTGATTCTCTCTGACAATATCTATCATCTCAAAAAGCTTTTGAAGTCTCTGACCGCTTAGTGCAGATATAAAGACAAACTCCGCATATGGCATAAATGAAAGTATTCTCTTTATATTATTGGTGTACTCATAAATAGTTTTATTATCCTTTTCAATAAGATCCCATTTATTTACAGCAACAATAATACCCTTACCCTTATCATGTGCTATTCCGGCAATCTTTGCATCCTGCTCTGTAACACCCTCATTTGCATCAATAACAAGTATTACCACATCAGCTCTGTCTACAGCAGTTACAGTTCTAATTATTGAATATCTTTCAATATCTTCTTTTACCTTTGATTTTCTTCTAAGGCCTGCTGTATCTATAAAAACATATTCCTGCTTATTGTTTACAACTACAGTATCTATAGCATCTCTGGTAGTTCCTGCAATATCCGATACGATTACTCTGTTTTGACCTGTAAGTCTGTTGATAATAGATGATTTACCTACATTTGGCTTTCCGACTATGGCAATTCTCGGTCTGTCATCATCCTCATCATCTTCAGTGTCCCTACTCTTAAAATGTGCCGCTACAGCCTCAAGTAAGTCACCTATACCAAGTCTGGATGCCGCTGATACCGGTACAGGATCTCCTATTCCCAGATTGTAAAACTCATATACATCATTTCCAAATTTAGCCATTGAGTCAACCTTGTTTACGGCAAGTACAACCGGTTTTCTTGACTTTCTTAACATATCACAAACCTTAGAGTCAGAATCCACAAGACCTTGACGCACATCTGTAATAAATACTATTACATCTGCTGTCTCTATAGCTATCTCAGCCTGTTCTCTCATCTGTGAAAGTATGATATCACTGCTGTCCGGCTCTATTCCACCTGTATCTATAAGTGTAAAATTCATATCAAGCCATGTACAATCGGCATATATTCTGTCTCTTGTCACTCCCGGGGTATCCTTTACTATGGAAATAGGCTCCCCTGCTATGGCGTTAAACAATGTAGACTTTCCTACATTCGGCCTGCCTATAATGGCAACTACGGGTTTACTCATTATTAACTCCTTTTTCATATGCCTTATAGGCATTTTCTTCTATATAACTGTCAGATACTATGGCATTTACCAGATCGTAACCTGACTGACCGACAATAACTGTTTTGACATTTAATTCTCTTTCAATATCGGTTCTGGTTAAATCATCCAGCAATACCTCTTCTCCACTTCTAAACATATTTACAGAGAGCAAAAGTCTTTCGCCCAGATCCTTTCCCTTTAGCTGATTTATTATATCAACTCCGGTCAAAAGCCCCGCAACGGTAATCCTCTCTCCAAAGAAATCATTTCTTATGGTATAGAAATTTATCTTTTTTGCCGGGAATCTTTTCTCAACCTTTTTTGCCAGTTTCTTCATGGAATGTGCAGGCAAAATGGCTGTTGCGATACTTATAACCTCTTCCTTTTTCATATCCGCTTTATCTATTTGCAAGGTTTCTATTGCATCTTGTACTTCCTCACTCAGAAGTCTAAGCATTCCCACACCGTTTTCCAGCTGTATATACCCGTCATAGGTATCTTCCCCGGGCATTTCTCTTTCTGCAATCAGATAAAACTCATCACTTGCCTGAGCAAAATGTATATTACATTTTTCCATAGCTTTTCTTTGAATATCCTCTATAATTTCTATGGTCTCTATTGCCTTAGCCTTATCCACAAGTGAAAGTCTTGGCAAATCGTCCCTGTACTTTGTAACACCTACAGGCACTACCGATACGCTCTCCATTGTAGGTGCGTATTTTAATAAATCATTTAATGTACGCTTTAACTCTTCACCGTCATTATACCCCGGACACATAACCACCTGCCCGTTCATAGGTACATTTTTCTCATAAAGCTTATCTATATACCTTAGTGACTCTCCTGCAAAGCGATTGTGAAGCATCTTTTTTCTAAGTTCAGGATTTGTAGTATGTACTGATATATTGATAGGTGCCAAATTAAACCTTATTATTCTATCAATATCCGCATCCTTCATATTTGTGAGTGTTACATAATTCCCTTGTAAAAAGGAAAGTCTGGAATCATCATCTTTAAAATAAAGTGTCTCTCTCATTCCCTGTGGCATCTGGTCTATAAAGCAGAATATACAGTTGTTTGTACAGGATTTATAATCACTCATAAGTCCCTCTTCAAACTCCAGTCCTATATCTTCATAGTCATTTTCAATATCCAGCTCCCACTCTTCACCATTTGCTTTTTCAATCACCATGGTGAACTCTTCGGCATTTATATAATATCTATAATCTAATACATCTTTTATTTCATTACCATCAATAGATATAAGCTTATCTCCCGGCTCTATTTCAAGCTCCTCGGCTATAGACCCTTTGGCAATGCTCTTTATTATATGAAAACTCATTTTACTCCATTCATTTGTAAATAGCAAATGACATATACTACTATAACGGAAAAAGCCACGAGATACGAGCTCGTGGCTTTCTTATTGTAGCACTATCCGACTACATATCTTAACTTCATTTGCCTCTTTCAGTCTAACATATTAAATTTTAGATTTCAACATCTTATTTTTTATTGCCGATTTTTTGTGTTGGTAACATAATATATTCTGATAAAGCCTCAATAGAACGATTCACAACCAACTCTTCCGGAAAACTTATGCTCTCAAGTAAAGCAATTGATTTTTCATGATTTCCTACATCTATTTCACAATGAGCATCACTATCTAATACAATAGAAACCTTATATGTCTTACAATAATCTAACATTTTCATGTAATTCTTAGTTGCTCCACTATTTCTCACACATCTAGGATTAAGAGATTCGCTATTTACTTCTAACAAAACATGATTTTCTTTTGCAGCACAAACAAGTTCTTCATAATCCACAGGAATGTCTGCATCATCAGGATGTCCAATAATCTGAATATATGGATTTTGCATAGCACTTATATATGCCTTTGTATTTTGTGATACTGTTCCAATAGTGTAAAGAGGTTTATGAATACTCGCTACAGTAAAATCTTGTTTTTCCAACATAGATTGTGGTAAATCGATTTTACCATCGTAATCTAAAATATTCAGTTCACATCCAAACATTAATTTGATTCCATACAATTCTCTTGGAAGCATCTTAAAATTATTAAAATAATTTGCCGGCACACCTGATTTCATAGCCGGTCCATGATCAGTTATACCAAGTAAAGATAATCCCCTTTCTGAAGCACTTCTTGCCATTTCATATATCGTATTATAGGCATGCCCACTAGCAACTGTATGTGTATGCAAATCCATTATATCTTTCATATTAACCTCATTTCAATTGAATTTTTATTAGCCTTTTAATCCTCCGGCTGTAGCTCCTCCAATTAATCTTTTAGACAATAAAATATAAATAATTATCGTAGGTGCTGAAACAAATGTAACAGCAGCAAACATTCCACTCCATCCTCCTTCTCTTGTCATAGCAACGATAAGTTGATAAAGTGCGACACTTAACGACATATTTTCTGTACTTCCGGCAAATATAAGTGCCATAAAATATTCATTCCATTTTCCAATAAACTGGAAAATTACCAACGTTGTAATACTATTACCGGCAAGTGGAAACACAATGGTCCAAAAAGTTCGTAGTGGACCGCATCCATCAATTGCAGCCGCCTCTTCATAACTATCTGATATATCAGTAAAGGCCGGAAGAAGATAAAATGTAGAGAACGGAATAGATGTGACAACATAAATTACTATGAGTGTAATTTTTGAATTACTCACATTTAGTGCACTTACAAGCGAAAATAGCGGCATTATAATCATAACTCCCGGCACACCTAAACCTATTACCAGCAAGCGCTTTATCGCTTCACTAAATTTAAATTTAAATCTTGCCAGCCCATATGCGGCCGGAGCACAAATCAATATACTAAAGAATACTGATGATGCACTATATAAAAGTGAATTCAAAAATGCAGTAACTAAATGTCCATTTTTTATTACATGTGTATAATTATCCCAATGTGGTCCGCTTCTAAGTAGATTATCTGAAAAGATTTCTTTAGTTGTTGATAAACTTGCTATAACTATCCAACCTAACATTACAACTATAAATAAACACCAAAGTATAAGCAGGATATATCCCGGAATTAACCTTACTTGTTGACGTAGTCGTATATTATTCGTCTTTATATTATTATTCATAATCCCCTCCTAAAGTTCAATATCCTTATTCTTTGGAATAAGATTGGAAATCATAAATACTGCTACAACAATGAGTGCAACTATAACTGATGCTGCTGCTCCTACTCCAACTGCCGTATTACTTGAATCTGTACCAAATAAAACATTATATATATACATCAATGGTGAAACCGTCTTTGAAGATATAAAAACTCTTGACAGGGCAAAAAAAGCACATACACGACTAGTCCACAATGTTAATGAAGTAACTAACGTATTACGAATTAGAGGAAAAGTAATATTCAAAAATTGTGAAAACTTTGTAGCACCATCTATTTCAGCTGCCTCATAGAGACTTTTAGGAATAGCTTCAATTGCGGCCATATATTGAAGCATAAAATATCCTGTACAACTAAATACATACGCAATACACATAGAAATAAACATATTATCGGGAGATGTCCAAGCAAAACTTGCAGCCTTTTCTAATCCAACAGAATTAAATAGCTTTTTTAGCATTCCAAAGCGTGAACTAAATACATATAATGTCCACATATATCCAAGTGCAATTTGTGGAATAACATTTGTTAAATATAACATTGAGCGAAAAAAGCCTTTTCCATATACTCCTGATGTTAACATAGTTGCAAATAATAATGAAAGTATAAAAACAACAATACCACAGCAGAGCCAAACTTTAAATAACATCATCAATGAATTAGGAAAACTTGTTGCCTTTAATGTAAAATAATTATCTAGACCTACGAACTTCCAAGTCACAATCTTACTACTAATTTGCTCAACATCAAAAAAGCTCATCAAAAAAGTTCTTAGAACCGGATAACAAAAAAAAGCAAGAAAAGGAATTATAGCAGGAGCAATAAATATAAATATTGTGGTTTTTTTTTGTCTCAATCTAATCACCTCTCACTTCCTATATACAATTAATTCATATTCTATAAAAGTTGGTACCTAAAATTAGATACCAACTTTTATTTTAAATAATTAACAGTCTATGTGTGCTTTACTTAAAATACGCTTTACATTCAGCAATAAATTCTTCTGCTGTCATTTTACCACCATAAAGCTTAGTACATGCAGACTGAAAAACAGGTAAAAAATCACCATTAGTTCTCATATGTCCATGTGCAGGCCACCTATTAGTAATTCCATCATAAATATGCTCAGCGTCAGCAATCATCTTCGGCCATTTAACATTAGGATCATTAGTAATAGGGATTGCATTACAATTCTTAACCATATAATCTCCCCATTCACCAAGTGTTAAATATGTAGCAAAAGCTGCACAAGCCTCAGCTTCTTCAGCTGTAGCATTTTTATTTATTGCTATACCATAACATCCATAACATAGAGAAGAGCCATCATCAGCACCATTCTCAACAAGTGGATATGTAAAGCTACCCCATCTAAAATCATCCCCTGCTGATTCACGTACATTATTAGGCATCCAAGAACCACATACATACATAGCAATTTTCTTATCAAGAACCATCTCTTGCTGTGCTTCCGGAGTAACAACTGTCATAATATTCTCGGCCCAATACCCCTTACTTGCAGCATCCTCAAATTTCTTTACAGCTTTTAAAACCTCCGGATTATCCCATGCAGAACCATCACCATTCGCTAACTCATTAGTTCCCTCAGCACCTAAAAGACGTTCCAAATAAAGACTCAAATTATAATCAATATGATTTTGATCAGAAGTAAATGGAGTATAACCATTCTTTTTAAGCGTAGCGCATACTTCCATCATTTCATCCCAAGTTTTTGGTTTTTCGGTTATGCCACATTCCTCGAAAATATCTTTGTTATACCATACATTTAAGAACTGTGGAGTATAAGGAAAGTATACATATTTCCCATCTCCTTGTGTCTTTGCCAGCTTTTCATATGCAGGGAGAATACTGTCAGCATAAGACTTTCCACCTGTTTGAGGATAAGTTTTTTCGTAAAACTCACCCAAATCCATTAGATAGTCTTTCCATAGGCGAACAACATTATCGCTATTTGCCTCAAACATTGTTATATTATTACCTGCCTGAAGTGCCGGAGTAAGTGTAGATGAAATATCAGTTCCCTGGAAAGAAATTGAAATCTTTACTCCGGGATTCTCCTTCATAAATGCATCTGCTGCTGCTTTAATACTTTGACCATAATTAGAACTCTCTGTATATGATGACCAATATACTATGTCTGCGTTTAATTTGCTACCTGCATCTGCTTGCTTGACTTCCGGAGTAGCGTTTTCAGAGCTCTCATTTCCACTTCCCGATTTTACAGAACCATCACCTCCACTTGTTGTCGCACTGTTCCCACCACATGCGCACAAAAAGCATAGAGATAATGCAACTGTCGAAAATAAATTTACAACCTTCTTCATTTTTTCCTCCTTAAAGAAATATTTTTATGTGAATCTTTAACTATTAAAGACTCTGTTTCATTTAATACTTTTTATTAACGTTCATAGTGAATAAAAATTATAAACCAAAATTGTGTACATGACTTTCAAAAAATACACCTGTTAACGGATCATATATTATTTTTTGAACATAACTCCCAGGTGTTTCTATACCGGATAACTTTGTCCATTTTATTTCATATATTCCTTTTTTAACATCATCTGCTACTTCTATTTCCCCAATTTTTACATCATTTTTTTTAATCACAACCTTATTTTCTTCAAAATTACTCATATGGTAGACATCACCATATGGTTTAGTTACAAAAACGCCATCATCTTTAACACACAAAGCACATACATCCGTTCCTAAATAGTCAACAAACTTACACCATTCTCCATTTTCAAAAGTTCTACAAACACCTTCTATACCGTCGATATAACATTTATTATATAATGTTTCTCCATTTTCTCCTAAATATAAGTGAGGAGCTTGAGAACCGACAAATGTTTCCCAACGATATATAAGATGCCAATGTGGAGGATAATCAGTATGAATTTCATTATTTGTTTCAAACCCCAAAATATACATATATCCTAAATTATTATTTGCTAGATATGATGGCAAATTTAGCATCCTTATAATTTCTCTCATACCCATTATATAATGGTGTGCGGCAATAATCTGCGTTCCGGGATAATTGATATTTCTGTACATTCCCGCTTTTCTTCCAATATGATTATGTTCTAATCTAATTTTTAAACCCGGCTCTTCAATCCGAGTATGTATACTAAGCGTTGTAGTACTTCCTGTAAACCCACTAATATCAAATTTAAATAATATTTGATTTCCATTTTTTTCAAACTGTATGTAATCTTTTTCTACCAATATTGCTTCTATATCTAATTCGTTTTTAAGTTCAAACGAAACATGTACATCCCCTTTATCATGTTTTTTTTCATGTTCAATATAAAAAACAAATTCATTTGGTACTTCATAGCATAAATTAGGTTCATTTGAAATTCCAACTTCAAAATTTGCATTTATACCCACTTTAATCATCCCATATATACCGGGACATTTTTTTATTATACGTATTGCTGTTTTCCTAATTGAATTATTAAGATATACATCATTAAAAGAAATCATTTCTCCCACCATTCTATATCTGTTTACATTGTAATTATCTAAATATGAGGTTTAAACCTCATAAGATAATAAATTTTCTATTCCCACAATTTTTTCTGTAAAATCGTCTCTTTCCATATTTCTTGGAAGCACAGTTTCACATTTCATCTGAAAGTTTTTATCTCCCTTTCTTTCAACCTTTATCATACTTACTTCCATACCAATATCCTCAAGCTTTTGAACTACTGTTTCTACATCTTCTTTTCTGTCTCCAACCAAAAACATTACCTTTGCTCGTAAAGGATCTTTTAGTATTTCGAGTTTTCTATGGAATAAACACTGCATAATAAGTATAAGGATTGTACCTTCAAAACCAAGTATATACATTCTTGCACCTATAGCCATACCAATGCCTACTGTCATCCATATTCCGGCAGCAGTTGTCATACCTCGAACAAGCCCTTGTTTGCTGATGAAAATCAATCCTCCTCCAAGTATACCTATACCTGATATAATTCCTGCTGCAACTCTGGATATATCCACACTTGCACCTTCAATCGAGATAACATCTAAAAAACCGTATTTTGATACAATCATCATAAGTGCAGATGCTACGGATACTATGAAATGTGTTCTTACTCCGGCAGACTTCATTCTACTCTGTCGTTCCACTCCTAAAGCTGTACCACAAAGTCCGGCACATATAAGCTGAAATAAAAAAATACTATCATTAATTACATATTTTTCCATTTATCATCTCCTCATATTTACTTACTATCGTCTTTACTTACTATCGTCAAATTCAATCTTTGTAATAGTTCCCGTATATTGATCATATTCTATAATCTCTTTATAAGAACCTTGAATACAATCGCTGTTATTCCATAATAACTTAATCTGTCCGTTATCAGTGTCATTTTTTACGGTAATATTACCAATATACCTTTCATCACAATATACTTTTACACCGTCTTCCATACTATAAGGGGCAATTTTATAGGTATTTCCACCGGGAGAAGTAAGCTCCATACCTCCATCTTCTACCAGTCTAAAAGCAATTACATCCGCACCGTACATATCAACAATCTTGCACCATTCTAATGTCTGATACTTTCTGCATACTCCACTTATTCCGTCAATATAAGTTACATTTGACTCCATCTTTCCTTCTTTATCAATGTATATATGAGGTGCCTGTGAGCCACAAAAATATGGCCATCTGAATATCAAATGCCAATGCGGTGGATAATCAGGGTGTAACTCATTACATGTTTCAAATCCAAGAAGCAATATATATCCGAGATGATTGTCATGCAAATATTTTCCTATACCCATATGCCTTAAGACTTCTCTTGCCGCAAATGTATAGTGAACCGAAGCATCGATTTGAGTTTGCGGATATGTATCTTTATCATATTTTCCCGCACACCTTCCAATATCGTTCTCTTCAACTCTAAGAGTAATGCCGTCTTCTCTTAAAATACTATGTGCATATAATGTTCTTGTCGGACCAAGAAGTCCACTAATTTCAATTTGAAATATATATTTGTTATTACTGTGATCAAATGCTATATATTTGCCTTCACATAATATATACTTTATTTCATATTCTTCACTGTCTTCTACGTCTATAGAAATCAAGCAAGCATCCTTTAAGATAAAATGCTTTATATAAATTACAATTTCCCCATACGTTTCATAATATAAACCGTTTTCTTTTGTAATCTCACATTCAAAATCTGCACTTATATTAATCTTCGGTATTCCAAATATACCTTTTTTACTTTTAATAAATCTTATTGCTGTATATCTATATTTGCTTGATTTATAAGGAAAATCCGACATTTAAAGCCTCCTCTATCTGTCAAAGTTTTTTCTTTTTTAAATTTTTATAATCGGTCATAGCAGCTTCAAGTATTTCATCAATATCTAAATTCTCCATTATACCTTTTTTTATTGCCACACCTAGTAAATTCTGCAACTCTTTTAATCCAATATTATCTCCATCTACTATCGGATAGGAGTTGGTCTGAACATTTTCAAAACATTTTTTCGCATAATCAAGCCATGGGTAAGCATCATTTACCTCAGTGTCATCATATGCCGATTTTTTTGCAGACATACCGCCAAGTAATACAGTAGCTGTACCTATATCATCTCGACTAATCCATTTCAAAAAGTCTAAAGCAATATCCTTATTTTTTGAATATTTAGAAATACCAAGAACACTACCACCAAGCATAGGATTATCTCCGGGTACAATAGACCACCCTATTTTCCCTCTGATCTTTGAGTCCGGTCCGACAAATCCACTAACATGATTTATCATATAAATACCCATTGCCGTATCACCTTCCGCAAACTCCTGAGCTGAATCTGTCCACCAATTGTGCTCTATTTTTGAGGAATAATTCCAAGAGTCTTTCGTTTCTCTTAATGCATCTCTTGCTGCCTCAGTATTTAAAAGAATATTTCCATTTTCATCAAATAATCTTTTTGAATGACTAAAATATCTCATCAAAAATTCAACACCGACAGTTCCGGGCTCTCCTGATGTAAAGCTGCAACCATACTTAATCGGAGATTCATTGTTAAATTCATTTGTAAAAAAATATGCAATACGATTATACTCTTCAAAGGTCTTTGGAACCTCTAATGATTTCTTGTACATCTCATAGTATAATCTTTTTAATCTTGTATCCTCGAACAAATCTTTTCTATAAAACAGTAATTGAATACTTGGTGTTCCCGGTAATGCATAAATATCACCATCAAGATAAGAATAATTTTTTAGTGCATTAGGCAAAAAACCGTCTAAGCTGTTACCGATATTGGATTCTATATTTGTAAGTGGCTCAAATACTGATTTAGCTAAAACCGGAAACCAATCTTTATCCATACGAACTATATCATATGGAAGTTCCGCCCCCCGGTTTTTTACCAGTTTATACATACTTTCATAGTCTGATTCTGTTATTCGTATCTTTATTCCGGTATTAAATTCATACAAATTTACCACTGTCTTAAGTGCTCGTGTAGTAGGGCTTGCAATAGATAAAATATTCAATACATTTTCTTCATTTCTTGAATTTATTTTTGGCCAATCTGAAAACCCTTTTGATTCTATAATCAGTTCATTTCTATTTTCCCAGTTACGGTTTATTAGATATGAAGCGGCATCTATACCCATTTTTCTATAGTCTATTTCATACCTAATAATATCTCTTTCAGGAATAGTATATACAGGAGAAAGTGAAACGATATCTACCGGCTTATTTCTATAGAAGTTTTGATATACACTTTTTACCGTTTGAGCCAATGATATACTGTCGGTAACGACTGCATCAGGTTGCATATGAGTAAAAACTCTCACTACATTCTGATATTTGCACTGCTCAGTAGTAACTCTCTCATATACTTCTGATATTTTATCTGATTTTCCAATACTTTCTAAAAATGAATTACGAAAGTCCATTTTCCCTGAATATGTAAGAGGTCCTGTTAAAAGAGCAACTTTTTCATAATTACCTTGCAATATTTTTTTTGCAATCTCTTTTCCGGCCTCTATATCATCATATCCGATAAACTTACAACTATATGGCTGTTTATTAGATATAAAAATAACATCTTTATTTGAAAATCCTGCTTCATAGTAAGCCTCACTTCCATCTGATATGGATGTAAAAACAGCTACTCCCTCCGTCATTCTGGATTTTATTTTCTGAATCTGCTTCCTCTCATAATCATCATCGTCATTTGTAATGTATAAATCTACTGTATATTCTTTTCTTTCCGCATAATCTTTAAAACTGGAAAAAAAATCTATGTATGTTTTATCATATAAATTTGGAACTACAACTGCTAAAATCTTTGCAGTACCCTTTCTGAGGTTTTGAGCCTTTTCATTTATAACATAGCCCATATCCTCAACTGCTTTCATTACTCTACGTATTTTATCACTGCTTACATTATCTTTCCCGTTTAAAACATTTGAAACGGTTGCCTGCGATACTTTTGCCACCTTGGCTATATCTTTTATAGTTGCCATTTTCTATACTCCAATCTGATTTGTAAGTATTAATGGTTTATTCCTCTATCCTTTAAATACTTACAGCATTGATATGTCCAATCAGTTTGAATTATATCAAAGCCATGGTCAACTAACCACCCCCATCCTTTATCCGGATCATCAATAATTGAGACATCATCCGTATGCCCGGCTGAAAGAGGTATTTTATAATTGTATAATACTGCATTCCCCCATAAAGTCTTGCCCCTCTTCTTCATACTCTCTATATATTCAGGTTGTATCACAGGGGACTCTTCTGTTTTAAACACAAGTTCAGCACCGATATAATTTATATTCATTTTTTCAATTATCTCAGAAACATTATCTTCTTCCATATATATCGGCATAAACATATAATCAGGTGCCACATCTTCAATTATCTTTAAAACGCTTGGAATCGGGGCATGTTTAAGTAAAACCTGATCTTTCATGTTATGTCTTTCAACTACATTAATAACATCAGGTATGCAATCCCCTATACGATCGAGATTTAAAATACAGCGTCCTTTAAAATGCTCTAATACATCATCAAAAGAATTTATTCCCCATTGTGTAGGATTGAAATCAACATTGATAAGACGAAGTTTTTTTATTTCTTCACTGTCCAGTTTTGTAAGATCAATATTTTTATTAAGTTGATACGGCTCTTTACCTGTATGAAAAATAAATATTTTACCGTCAGTACTTTTAAAAAGATCCATCTCTAAAATTGATGCACCGCCTTTTAGAGCGATATCAAATGCAGGTATTGTATTACAAGGAATATTGGAACCTGCCGCTCCACGATGAGCTACAACCTGTACATTATCATTATTGTATAAATGAAGTGTATTTTTCATTCTAACCTACCTCCGGCATTCCAATTTATACTATCTTCGGAACACGAAATCCTGCTTTAACAATATCATCTTCAATATCATCTCCTAAATGCATGCAATAAACACGTTGTCTTTCTTCATACGGAATAATCTCACATAATTTCTTAAGAGAAAAATGTGATGTACTGTCTGTATCTAGGAATGTACATTCTTGATACATAGTCTTTATTTCTCCTGATAGAAAGGCGTTTAAAATATCAGACGGAACATTGCTTGTATCACCACTGTAATATATCTTTTCTCCATTACATTCAAAAATAAATCCGCAACATAACATATCTGTAGCATGGCTTTCTCTCTTCACATAAATAGATAATCCGTCCGCTTCGCATTCTTTGAAGTCTGTTGTGAAATTATATTTATCAGTGTGAACTCCACTTTGATCCAATATATTTACAATGGTATCTTCCTCAGCTGCCAATAATACTTTTTTATCAAGTACATTTTTACAAAAAGAAAGAAAAGATCCCAGACTACCGATATGATCAGCATGAAGGTGTGTAAGCAGTACAACTATATTATCATAATCATATATTTCATTACGTGAAAACATAGCTTTAAAAGTACTCTCTCCACAGTCTATTAAGTACAGACAGTTATCATGCTCAAAAAATGCACAATTACTTCCCAGCACCGGGTAATATGCCGCTCCTATTCCGGTGAATTTTAATTCCATTTTATCTCCTTACTTTCCTATAATAAAATTTTTATATAAATCACCATAAGATTTCTCTATCTTGTACAGATGCACTCAAATCCTCATCACACCCCATATCCAACGGACTTGGCTTTATAAACTCTCCCGATTCCCCTTTAATATAAGCCCCTTTGCTATTTAATTCTACTATTGCATACAACGGGCTCTTATATGGAAATGTATACTGAAGATTTGGAAAAGCCTCTTCTATTTCATCTGAAAATCTATGTTTTGCAAACTTTGTTCCAATCCAATGATTTGACATACTGTTTAGAGTATAGTAATACACTCCTTTATCACATTCCAATCTATCTACATGTGTATGTCCGTTTATACAAAGTCTAACCTTTTTACCGCTTCTATTTGCCTTTATGAATAAATTTGAAAGTTCATCAGCATTTTTTATACCTCTGGGGCCTTCATTTAGAGGTTGATGTGAAAATATTATTATAGGTATATCAGATTCCAACAGTTCTTTTTCAATCCATTCCATTTGTTCCGAATCAATATATGGTAAATCTTCAGAATCAAAATAATCCCCATAATAATAATCTTTAAGTTCTCCGGTCTTCGTTTTAAAATTATTACCGTCAAGCACTAAGAATTTCCAACCTTTACATATGAAAGAGTAATATCTCTTATCCATTCCATAGAGCTTCATCGCCTGTTCCTTTGAGCAAAAATCGAACTCATGGTTTCCAAGTACATGATAATGTGGTTTGAAAAATTTATTAAATTTCTCCAAGAGTTCAATTTTCGGTACATCAGCCGGTACTCTCATCGCATTTTTAAGATTTATAGGCATATTCTTTTCTGAACATAGGCATTTACTTGTATCCTCTGGGTAACAAAAATCTCCCAGTTGAATGATAAAGTCAACATCCTCTTTCTTCATTTGTTCTATGAATGTATCCAGTCGTATTCTTCCATCATGCATAATATCAAGATGTAAATCAGTAAAAATCCCAAATTTCACATTACTATAATGCATTTTGCCACCTCAATTATTATTAAATTAACCCTTAACACCACCTGATGTCACCCCTGCCACAATTTTATCGGAAAGGAATAGGTATATAATTACAGTTGGCATAAATACAATTACTACAGATGCAAACATTCCGGCCCAATCACCTGATTGCATCATTGATTGTACAGTCTGATAAAGACCTACACCTACAGGGCGAAGTTCAGATTTATTGGCAAAAATCAACGCCATAAAATATTCATTCCATCTGCTTATAAAGTTAAAAATTGTTACTGTCATAATCGCAGGTTGTGCCAATGGAAACATAATTCTCCAAAAGCATTGTATCGGACCACATCCGTCTATTGCCGCAGCCTCTTCATAAACATCAGATATTCCTTGAAAAAATGCCATTAGAAAGAAAGTTGTGTATGGTACTGAAGTTGCCGTATATATAAAGATCAAAGTCAAATGTGTTCCACTCAATTTTAATGTACTGACAATTGAAAATAGCGGCATAACAATCATAATACCGGGAATTCCAAGTGCTGTAATAATACTCTTTTTAATCAGACCGTTAAATTTAAACTTAAACCTGGTAAGGCAGTATGCTGCAGGTGCGCTCACTATAATAGTGAGAAAACATGAAGGTACTGTATAAATCACTGAATTTAAAAGATTCATCAATGCTTTATTTCTGAAGAAAGCTTTAGTATAATTTTCAAAATGTAGCCCGGTAGATAATACATTTCCTGTAAAAACCTCTTTTGTTGATGACAGTGAAGCTGCAATAATCCAGCCAATCATAAATATTGTAAAAAAGGCCCAAATAATTCCAATAATATAACTAGGTAATAAAGTAACTTCTTTTCTCCATCTGAAATCGGACTTTCTTTTATTTTTCTTCATCACTGCACCTCCTATATCTCATAGTTATCATCTTTAATTGCATGATTTAGAATCATTGACACAATAACTACAATAACTGTCATAAGCACTGCCGCAGCGGCGGCCATTCCTGCATTTACTGACTCTGAAGCTACTTCCGTTCCAAACAAAGTCTGGTATGTAAATAACATAGGTGTATATGTATTTACACCTGAGAAAACTTGTGATAAGGCAAAAAATCCCATAGTTCTTGTTGTCCACAATACTATTGCAGTCCTTAAAACACCTTTTGTCAAAGGAAAAATAATATGTCTAAAGCGTTGAAATCCTGTGATTCCCTCTAATGATGCCGCTTCAAAATAATCTTTCGGTATCTTTTCAATTCCTGCTATGAACATCATCATAAAGTACCCTACATTACCGAACACATTTGCAATACACATTGAGAAAAACATATGTTCTGAATTTAGCCATTGATAATCTGCTAAAGCTTTTAATCCAAGTCTTGCAAACATAGTTGTAAGAAGTCCAAATCTGCTATTGTATACGTAAAGCAACCACATATAACCTACTGCAATCGCTGCAATTACATTTGGAAGGTAAACTATAGTTCTAAAAAACTTTTTAAATCGAATATCCTTTGTAAAAGCCAGTGCAAACAACATAGATAAAACCATTGTAGCAATACCGTTGTAAATCCATATTTTAAGAATATTTACCATAGATCTGACAAATAAAGGTGTTTTAAATAACTTTAAAAAATTTCCAAAACCGACAAATTTCCAGTCCACTAACGGAGTAGTAACACTCTTTACCTTAAACAAGCTCATAGCAATAGTTCTTAATGTGGGATATAAAAATATAACTACCATAAGTACTACAGCCGGTAACATAAACGTAATAATCGACCTTTTCGTCTGCTTCATAAAATCCTCCTTATGAAAAAATGTAAAGGCAAGATGCCTTTACATTTTAGCAATGATTTTATCACTGATATATACTAGAACTTGGATGCCATTTCAACAAATTCTTCTGCTGTAATGCTTCCACCCATCAGCTTTAAACAAGCATCCGCAATAATCTGCTTACTGTTACTATTTAAGATAAGCGCTGTCTGTGACGGATATCTGTTTGTATATTTTGATATAACCTGTTGTGCATCTTTTAAACTATCCGGCCATACACCGTCAACACCGACAGGAATAGCATTTGCCATATCGGAAAATTTCTGGTCAAACGCTGTAGTTACATAAACTCCAAAAGCTGCTGCCGCCTTAGCTTCTTCCTCTGTTGCATCCTTATTGATTGCAATACCATAGCTACTGTAGCATCCTGATGTCTGATCATCAACCCCACCTTCTACAGTTGGGAATGCAAAAGAACCCCATTTGAAATCATCCGGTGTTGACTCTTTTACTTCGTTAGGAAGCCATGTTCCATTGATGTACATTGCTATTTTTTCATTTATAACCATACTTTGCTGTGCATTCGGATATGTATTGGTTTCTATAACCGGATCAAAGTATCCCTTCTTCGCCATATCCTCAATAGCTTTAGCCGCCTCTAACACCTTCGGATTACCCCAGGCTGACGGATCATTGCTCAATTTTGCGACCTCATCATTACCCATTAAGCGGCTCATATAATATCCAACCCAGCTTGTAGCATAATTGCTGTCTGTAGTAACCGGAGTATATCCTTTTGCTTTGATTTTTTCACAAGCGTCCATAAATTCTGTCCAGGTTTCAGGATATTTTGTTATCCCGCAATCATCAAATATGTTTTTATTGCAGAAAATCATAAATGCCTGCGGTGCGTAAGGAAAATATGAATACTTTCCATCAAAAAGCTTAGCAGACAATCCCGACATACTTGGCATAATTCTATCAACATACTTCTCTCCACCTGTTGATTCATATGACTCTTCAAAATAAGGTGTAAGATCCATTGTCATTTCAGACCACATAGACTTAATATTATCAGCATTAGCATCCATCATTGTAACCTTTGTTCCTGCCGATACTGCTGAGCCAACCAGGTTTCTGTTATCACGACCGTTAAATGTAAAATTAATTTTGACACCAGGATTAGCCTTCATAAATTCATCTGCTGCTTCCCTTAATGCATCTGCCTGAGCTTCAGTTTCACTCCAACTTGACCAATACTCAATGTCTGCACTTAGATTTGCATCACCACTCTTTGCATTATCTGCAACGGATTCTGCAGACTTTGTAGTCTCCTCTGCAGGCTTAGATGATCCACCACCACAAGCTACCAGTGACATTCCCATTGCTACCGATAATGCAGCTGCCAACACTTTTCTCATAATTTTCCTCCTATAAAATCAAGGTTCTCTTTTTAGTAGCTTTATTATAACGTTTAAATTGAAACGTGTCAATATTTTTTTACTTCTATAAAAACATTATAATATTCACTTATGCGTCCTTACTAATCTTAGTAATCTACAGCTATAAAACCAACACTTCATTCGAATATAATGCAAATAAAAAAAGCCCCAGTTTGAGGCTTTTAAATAGATTATCTTTTAAATAATCATAATTTTACTTAATATCTTATTTCTTAATTTCCTGCAACTTCCTATTCAAAAGTGCAAAGACCTTCTCACTATCCGCCTTATCAGGACTGAAAAATGAAGACATTTCTTCTACAAGCATGCCACCCATTATTCCAAGCATACTCTTTTTAATCTTCATTGCACCAAACTGATTTACAATCAATACTAACATATCTCCGGCTTCATCATTTCTGACTACATCTTCCACTGTGTCTTTTATACTGAAATATTCCGGATTAAACTCTAGCTTTTTGATATCAAGACTTTCCGTATCCAAATCATCAAACCAGTTCTTAACTCCATCCTCTTCCTCTTCATCAACAGGTCTTACATATCCGACAAAAGGCTTCTCTTCTCTGATAAATGTGGTTCTGTCAGCTATTTCCTCATCTTCACTTATACCTACCGCTTTTATATAATTTACACCCATATCAAGGCATACATTCTCAAATACAAAAACCTTTCTTCCTTCCTTTTCTCCAAGATATTCGCCGTTTACAAACAACTTTACCTTTTCCATATTTGAATAAATCTTTATATTTATTTTTTCATCACTTCTGATTGCAAATCTCTTGCTTGCGATATGAACAAATTGCTCGTCTGACCAGTATGCCTTGTATACATAGAATGAATCCTTCTTAATTTTTCTGTCTATGGTTACAAGTCCTTTGTTGTTTCTACCCTGAACACCGCCTTCATCTCTCATATCACAGCCAAAGTCAAACATATTCCAAACATACGAACCCCAGATTTCAGGTCTCTCATCAAGAAGTTTTGCCATATGCTCATGGTACTCAGCCTGATACTCCTCTGTATAATCCTTACATGCAGGTGTATTTGAGTGCCAACTTATAATACCTTCACAACCGTACTCTGAAAGTCCTACAGCTCTGTTTGGATGCATAGCTCTGAACTTGTCAAACCATACTTCATTGTCTGTATACTTTCCGCCATACCATCCAAAGTATAGATTGTATGCCAGTATATCAGTAATCTGATTGTGTTCCGAGTCCATAGGGAGCATTGATACCTGTGCCATTGTTGTAAGTCTTGTTTTATCTATACTCTTTACAAGTTCATCAAGCTCTCTTAAATTATCTGTAAGTCCCGGAATATCTCCTGCAATAGTTATCTCATTTGAAATTCCCCAAAAAAGTATACTACTATGGTTATAATTTTGATAAATAAGCTCTTTCATCTGATCCATAGCATTCTCATGTGCCTTTGGATCCCTGTTCATTCTGGATATAAAAGGAATCTCAGCCCATACTATAAGTCCGTATCTGTCACAGAGCTCATAGAAATAATCATCCTGCTGATAATGAGCAAGTCTTACACTATTGGCACCTACATCCGTTATCAAATCAAAATCATCAAAGTGATCCAACTCAATAAGCGCATTACCCTTACCCAGTCTGTCCTGATGCCTGCTCACACCTCTAAGAGGTACACTCTTTCCGTTTAGGAAAAATCCCTTATCAGGGTCTACATAGAACTCTCTGATACCATGATTTACCTCAACATTGTCAAGTACTTCATTATGTCTTACAAGCTTTACACTCAATTTATAAAGGAATGGATCTTTTATACCATTCCAAAGATGTGCATTGTCTATCTTAAGACTTAGCTTTGTTATCTTCTTTGCAGGTGCAACAACCGATCCGATATCTTCATAGCTGGAGCCATCTCTTACCTCAACCATAACCATATCTGATTCCAGAGGATCTTTTACATAAGCAGTAATATCTATTATTGCATCCTCACCGTCTATTTTTGATGTAACTGCCACTCCGCTACCGGCATAATACTCTATATCAAATCTTGTCTTAGGTACCGATATCAAGCTTACATTTCTGTATATACCACCATAGAATGTAAAATCAGCCATCTGAGGGTATACATCAGAATGGTTGGCATTATCAACTTCTACTGCCAATATAATGGCATCCTTTTTCTCGAAGAATCTTGTGATATTAACTCTAAATCTTGAATACCCACCTCTATGCTCCTGTACAAACTCATCGTCAATATATATTCTTGCTATCGAATTTACACCTTCAAAATTCAAGATAAAATCACTCTCAGGTGATACAAGAGGTCTTATTAGCTTCTTTACATATACAGCTTTTCCTTTATAGTAGTCATTTCCGCCGTCCTGTCCGTCAAAACCGTTATAGGTATGAGGAACATCTATCATATCCCAGCTCTCATCTATTACTAATTTATCAGTGACTTCAGTATTCTTTTTGAAAAGCCATCCATTGTTCAAATCATCTATTATTCTCATATATTTCCCTCCTAGAACATATTCAATAATATCTGCTCTATGTATAATATACATCTTCTTACTTTTAATATTATATATTCCAACCTAAATGATTTAAATATTCTACTTTGTTAAAGATACTCCTTAACTCTCTGCTCTTTTCTTTATTTCAGCTATTTCAGCCTGAATACTTTCCATCTTCTCCTTTGTTAAAGGATAGAACTTCATAGCAATAAGATTACAAACAAGTCCTATTATAAGAAGTCCATACATACAGAACATTGCAACTGCCTTAATTGCCGGAGACATCGGTGTATCCACTGTTGGAAGTTCATCCTTAAATCCTATATATGCACAGCAAAGTCCAACTATTGTAGCTCCAAGTGATGAAATAAGCTTATCTACAAATGAGAAAAGTGTTCCCATAAGTCCAGGTACATATTTACCTGAGCGGTATACCTCATAGTCTGCACAGTCTGCTGTCATAGGTATTACTATATTTCCTGATACTCCTGTAAATCCCTTCATAAGTAGGAATAATACAAGGAATACTATTGTAAATGTGTTCCAACCTGTAAATCCCTCTCCAGGGAATCTCAAAGTTGTAGGATCAAAAATATAGAATGATGCTATTGAAAGTATACATGTTACAAGTCCACCTATAGAACCGAATAGCATTGCCTTTCTCTGTCCCAGATATCTTGCAATATAACCTACTCCAAAGAATAACATAAGTGCTGTAGGTATTGCAGTATAAGCTGCTACCTGACCACCTGCCGCTGTATTGCCGCAAACTATAGAATAAACCATAATTACAACTACTGCATTTGACTGTGTAGTAAGTGCAAGCTTATCTGTAGATGCAGAAACAACAAGCATCTGTATTGCTCTGTTCTTTGATAATACCTCCCAATAATCTCTAAGTCTTATCTTGGTAGGTTTTCCAAGTCCGAAGAACTCAGTTCTATCCTTTGCTGATATTGCAAATATTGCAATAACTGTAAATATTCCTGATACAACTGCGGTTATAAGCCAAAACTCATGGAAAAATTCTTCTGTAAATTTTCCATACTTAGGTATAAGCTTTTGGAATACTAAAACCGGTATTGCTGCAAATAAAATTGTGTTGTAGATGCCGTCAAAGATCGTAAACATCGGTCTTTGCTTAGGATCATTTGTAAGACAAGTCTGTGCTGACTTTGTAACAACACATTGGAAAGTATATCCTATGATATAGATCATATATAAAATGATAAATACCAATAGTCTACTGCTCTCCGGTACCTTGTGTGTTACATGCACTATCAAAAATGAGAAAACAGCCAATATGATATTTCCTATAAGCATAAAAGGTCTATTTTTTCCGAATTTAGAATCTGTCTTGTCTACCACATATCCTATAAAAGGATCTGTAACTCCGTCCCAAATTCTCATGTTCATAACGATAGTAGATGCCAGCACTACTCCTACACCTACGAATCCTACCAGATAGTAACTGATAAAATTCATAAAAAATAGGTACAAATTTGTAGCTGTGTTATTTAAGGCAAATCCACCTATCTGCCATAACTTAGCCCTGTGAACTCCGTTCTGATTCATAAATTACCTCCGTTTTTATTAATTATATAAATATTATATTAATTTTATAAATTATAAAAGTGAATCAATATCTTTAAAATAGTACAATATTATGGTATTCTTCTTTTGTAGATGAATTTTAGGCTAAATTATTGGAGATAGAATATGAATTATCACAAATATGAAGATGATACTCTTATGACAATTACTCGTATTGAAAAAAGATATGAAATTGAAGAGGAATTTTTACAAGAGCTATCATCAGGAGATTTTTCAAGGGCTTTGAGTGTTTATAAAGTTTTTAGTGGCCTTAAACTTGAGGAGAGAAGTGGAGATTCTTATCAAGATGCCAAATATCTTGCCATTGTACTTGGTACATTATGTAGAAAGACCCTGCAATACAGAAACAAGGTTCATCCTTATTACCTTAATGCCATATCTACTGAAATGGCATTAGAACTAAATAATACAAAAACTGTACTTGATATAAAGAATATCTCTATAAAGTACATTAAAAAA
Source organism: Lachnoanaerobaculum umeaense (assembly GCF_003589745.1). GTDB lineage: Bacteria > Bacillota > Clostridia > Lachnospirales > Lachnospiraceae > Lachnoanaerobaculum > Lachnoanaerobaculum umeaense. The sequence continues at coordinate 1,638,404 of NZ_CP032364.1, forward strand.
TACTGTCTTTTAGCCAGAAATCATTCACTTCATCAGTATACTGATATAGTCAATAAAACTATTTCCTATATAGAATTAAACTATAAAGAGGACTTAAGTCTCTCAGATCTTTCCAAACATTTTCATATAAGCAAAAACTATCTCAGTGCAATATTTAGGAAGCAACTTGGCAAAACTGTAACAGAATTTATTCATAATGTCAGGATGGATAAGGCCATATTTCTGCTTAACTCTACAAAGCTTCCTATTCATAATATTGCTACTCTCTGTGGTTACAATGACAGCAATTATTTTTGTAGAATATTTAAAAAACAGCATGAAATTTCTCCTGCACAATACAGAAATAGTCTATTTCAATAATAAAATGAATTCATATTATTGTTAATTTTTAAACAAGTTTTGTATCTGATTTAATTTTTTATATTAAAGAGTTTCAAAACCACATTGTTGACTTCACATTTTTAATAGTGTATAGTATCTTCGTAAATCAATAATAATATTTGTGATAGTTTATTTTATAACTCTTACAAGTCTTAATTACCTAGGAGAAAGAAATGCCAAACGATTTTGTTTTTAGAGATCAGTTGCCTGTAGCACCCCTAAAAATTGCTGCTCTTGAAAGTTGTTACGATTTTGCGAAGAAAGTCAATGACTATATACTTGAATTTAGAAGAAATGACACTACTGAGCTTATGAAAAGTAAAATGGATTTACATTACAGAGGCTATGACTGTGATAATTATCTTCTTGATATTTCCTGCCCAAGATTTGGATCAGGTGAGGCTAAGGGAATCATAAATGAATCAGTTCGTGGTGCAGATGTATTTGTAATGGTGGATGTATTGAACCACTCACTCAGCTATAAACTGAATGGTTTCACCAATTATATGTCACCTGATGATCATTATCAGGATTTGAAGAGAATCATCAGTGCAAGTATTGCAAATGCAAAAAGAGTCAATGTCATCATGCCTTTTTTATATGAAAGCAGACAGCATAAGAAAACAAAGAGAGAATCTTTAGACTGTGCTTTAGCACTTTCAGAACTTGTGGATATGGGAGTAAGCAATATTATTACATTTGATGCACATGATCCACGAGTACAAAACTCTATTCCACTTACAGGATTTGATAACTTCATGCCAACATACCAATTTGTTAAGGCTTTATTTGGAAATATATCTGATTTGAAGGTAAGCAAAGATGATATGATGATCATAAGCCCTGATGAAGGTGCTATGAACAGGGCTGTATACCTGGCAAATAACCTTGGGGTAGATATGGGTATGTTCTATAAAAGACGTGATTATTCCAGAGTAATTGATGGTAGAAATCCTATAGTTGCCCATGAATTTTTAGGTAGCAGTGTAGCCGGCAAAGATGTAATAATTATGGATGACATGATTTCTTCAGGTGAAAGTATGCTTGATACAGCTAAAGAGTTAAAGAAGAGAAATGCAAAAAGAATTATTATCTGTGCTACATTTGGATTATTTACAAATGGACTTGCAAAGTTTGATGAATTTCATAATCTTGGTCTTATTGACTATGTTTGTACAACTAATGTACATTACAGGAATCCGGAATTGCTTACAAAGCCATGGTATCTGGAAGCTGATATGACAAAGTACCTTGCAGCTATTATAAACTCATACAACCATGATGTTTCTATAGGTAAGAGCCTTTCATCAACAACAAAAATACAAAACTTTGTCGCAAAATTCAAATAATAAAAAAGTCGCTTTTACGAAAATATCTTCGTAAAAGCGACTCTTTTACACTTTAAATGTACTTCCACCTATAAATTCTCTTAAAATAGAATTTGAAGGTACATTATCACTTGGTATTCCTAGGAAATAATCAAAGAACTTCAATAGTCTCTTTGCCTCCTGATACTCATTACAGTCTTTTTTCACACTGAATAAAATTGGCTCTACATACTGTTTTAAAACAGCAATTTCATAATTCAGTGCAGAATTAAAAGTAGCGTCTGCACTGCTTTGATATGGAAAAATATTTCTTTCCTCTCCCCTTCTTACAGATTCCCACATTGACAATGTTTTGGTAGGAGAAATGCCTCTTTTTCTAACATCTCTTATCATTCTTCTTAATAGTCTTCCATCTGTTGTAGGTATACGATTGTGTTCATCAATATTTAATTGGGTCAATGCACTTATATATATCTTGTATCTACTATCATTTGGCAGCTTATATGATAGCTTATCATTAAGGCAATGTATACCCTCTATAACAAGAATATCGTCCTTACCAAGTTTTAAGAAATTGCCATTATACTCTCTTTGTCCTGTTTTAAAATTAAAGCTAGGAATCTCAACTTCTTCTCCATTTAACAGTGCAAGCATATCTTCATTAAACTTTTCTATATCCATTGCATCCAAACTTTCAAAATCTAACTCGCCCTTTTCATCTCTTGGAGTATCTTCTCTATTCTTAAAGTAATTGTCTACTTCCATAGGGTGTGGCTTTAATCCATGTGCTCTTAACTGTATACTAAGCCTGTGCGAAAAAGTTGTCTTACCTGATGATGAAGGTCCTGCAATCATTACCAACTTTACATCATCCCTCTTTACAATATCATCAGCTATATCTCCGATCTTCTTCTCCATATATGCCTCAGATATAAGTATCATCTCGTTTGTCATGCCATTTGCAATCATCTCATTCAATGATCCCACATTAGCAACACCCATATCTTCTGCATTCCTACTTGCATTATTAAGTTCATTAAATATCTTCTCTTCCGGTGCAAACTCCTCCACTACATTTGGACTTTCCTTCTTTGGAATAATAAGAACCAATCCATCCTTATATTTTGTAATAATGTATTTGTCAATATATCCTGTTGAGTAAACCATATATCCGTAGTTATAATCAATAAAATCTTCAAGCTTATATATATTTACTCTTGACACTCTTCTGAATTTAAAAAGTTTCTCCTTATCATAAAGTCCGGCTTCATGGAACATCTTTATAGCTGTTTCTGTGTGAACATTCATCTTCTCAATTCTAAGATTTTCATCTACTATTTCACGCATCCTGCCATCGATTCTGTCTATATCAAAATCATCTTTACCATTTAATCTTATGTAAAGCCCATTACCTGTAGAAAATTCTACAACAGGCTTTATTGTATTACCATATATATCCTTAATAGACTTAAGCAGTATGAGTATAGCACTTCTCTCATAAGTCATACGACCTATGGAATCTTTTAATGTAATAAATTCAAGATCTATATCCGACTTAAGATTCTTATAGAGTTCTTGAAGTTTTCCATTGACCTTTACTAATAGTGCTTTTTCATTATGCTCCTTTGCAATATCAAAATATCTGGTACCTTCCACATATTCATAAGACTTATTATCTATATTTACTTTAAACTTTTTCATTATCTTCACCTACCTATTTAAAGAAAAGACTGAATAATCAGCCTTCCCCATAACTTTTATTTTATTTTTCTGATCCATCCCTGTGGTGCTTTAATTTCACCCATCTGTATTCCGGTAAGAGTATCATAAAGCTTCTTTGTAATCTCTCCCATACCTTCCATACCTGCAGGTAAACTTATAACCTCTTCCCCTCTGTAGATTCTTCCTACCGGAGAAATAACCGCTGCAGTACCGCAAAGACCTGCCTCTTTGAATTCCTTTATTTCATCAAATGCAACCGGTCTTTCCTCTGTCTTAAGTCCAAGATAATGCTCTGCAACATAAAGAAGAGATCTTCTTGTAATAGATGGTAATATAGAATTTGATTTTGGTGTAACTACTGTATTATCTTTAGTAATAAAAATAAAGTTAGCACCGCCTGTCTCCTCAACATAAGTCCTTGTAGCTGCATCCAGATACATATTTTCATCAAATCCGTTTCTATGTGCTTCCATAAGAGGATGAATACTCATAGCATAATTAAGTCCTGCCTTTATATGCCCTGTACCTCTTGGTGCTGCTCTGTCAAATTCACTTACAGTAATTGTAATAGGCTTTGCACCGCCTTTAAAATAAGGTCCTACAGGTGTTACAAACATTCTAAACTGATATTCTTCTGCAGGCTTTACTCCTATTACAGGTGATGAAGCAAACATATACGGTCTTATATAAAGTGTAGCTCCCGAACCAAATGGCGGCACCCATGCTTCATTTGCAATTACTACCTTATCTACTGCCTCAAGAAATCTCTCCTCATCAAATGGCGGCATTTCAAGTCTTTTAGCTGAATCATGCATTCTATTTGCATTTAGATCAGGTCTGAATGTGACGATATGTCCGTCCTTGGTTCTGTAAGCTTTTAAACCTTCAAATACCTCCTGGCAATACTGTAAAATACCTGCCGACTCATTTATTGTAACATTTGATTCTTTTGAAAGTTCTCCATCATCCCACTTTCCATCTTTAAAATTGCTGACATATCTGTAATCAGTAATTCTGTAGTTGAAACCTATATTTCCCCAATCTAAATCCTTTATTTCCATGATAGCCTCCTATTGTTCGTTAAGTTTGGCAAGTTTTGCAGCCTGATCTGCTGCAATACATCCATCTATAAGCTCCTGAATATCACCATTCATTATCTTATCAAGTTTATATAAAGTAAGATTTATTCTGTGATCCGTTACTCTTCCCTGTGGGAAATTGTAGGTTCTGATCTTTTCAGATCTGTCACCTGTACCGATCTGACTTCTTCTATCTGCTGCCTCTGCACTTTGCTTTTTCTCCAGCTCTATTTCATAAAGCTTTGATCTAAGAAGTGTAAATGCCTTTTCCTTGTTTTGTAACTGACTCTTTTCTGTCTGAGAGTAAATAACAATACCTGTAGGATAGTGAGTAAGGCGAACTGCAGAGTCTGTGGTATTGACACACTGTCCACCATTTCCGCTGGCTCTCATAACGTCTATTCTGACATCATTCATATCAATCTGTACATCAACCTCTTCCGCTTCAGGCATTACCGCAACAGATGCTGTAGAGGTGTGTATTCTTCCACCTGATTCAGTCTCAGGTACTCTTTGTACTCTATGAACTCCGGACTCATACTTAAGTTTTGAATAAGCACCCTTACCGCTTACCATTGCTACAACTTCCTTGTATCCACCTATACCGTTCTCATTCACATCAATCATCTCCACCTTCCAGTTTTGAGACTCCGCATAATGAGTGTACATACGATACAGCTGCATAGCGAACAATGCCGCCTCATCGCCACCTGCTCCGGCTCTGACCTCCAGCATTATATTCTTATCATCATTGGGATCCTTTGGCAAAAGTAAAATCTTTAACTTTTCAGAAAGCTCCTCTTCAAGTCTTTTACCCTCTGCAAGTTCTTCTTTTGCCATCTCTCTCATTTCATCATCATTCATCTCAAGCATTTCAAGTGCATCTTCCTGTAATTGCTTGGCTTTCTTATATTCCCCATAAGTTTCCACTAGTGGTGCAAGATCAGACTGCTCTTTCATAAGCTTTCTAAATCTATTCTGATCACTAGCCACATCACCACTGGCAAGTTCTGCCATGACTTCATCATAATGTACTACTATATCTTCTAAATTATCAAACATCTTTTCCTCTTATGTTTTATCCTTCTATTAATATATGATTGCTACTCTGTCTAAATTTGCTAAATCTTTCTTTATAACTACAGTTTTATCCTTAAACAGATTGCGAATATCTTCAGCCTCGTCATATCCTATTTCCAGTACCAATACTCCTTTTGGAGTTAAAAAACGAGTGAAATTTTCAGCAATTATCCTATAAAATTTCATGCCATCAATATCTCCATCAAGTGCAAGTCTGGGCTCAAAATCCTTTACTTCACTTTCAAGTGTATCCACAACATCACTCTGTATATAGGGTGGATTGCATACTATGATATCATATTTATTTTCGTATGTTAAGCTTGAAAACATATCACTCTCAAAAAAATTAATATCCAGATTCAAATCCTTTGCATTCTTTTTTGCAACATCTAGTGCCTTATTTGATATATCCAGTGCATCCACTCTCTCAAAGTTTCCTAATCTTTTTAGTGCAATGGCTATAGCACCTGAACCTGTACACATATCAAGTATTCTTTTACTTGTATCTTTTTTTGAAAACTTTAAAACTTCTTCAACCAGTACTTCCGTATCAAATCTTGGAATAAGTACATCTTTATTTACATACAGCAAAAGTCCACAAAAATATGCCTTATTTAAAATGTACTGTATCGGCATATGACCAAGTCTTTTTTCCACATATTCATCCAATGTATTAAGCTTTGATATATCCTCTATCTCATCATACTTATGCATCGTCCATTTTGAAAAATCAAAATCAAATATCTCATATATAAGCATGAGTATATCACTTTTTGCATCTTTAAAGTTTTTTCCCTCCAACAGCTTTACATATTTATCAAAAGCCTCAATATATTTCATATCAGAAATTTTCCTCTAAGTATGCTCTCCAGTCAAATACCCTTTCAACTGCTACTATAGCTACCTCCACCATATCAGGTGTAGGCTCCTTTGTTGTAAGTCCCTGCATCCAAAGTCCCGGTTTACTTATAAGATTTACAAGCCAGAAATCACTTCTTCCTGCAATTCTTAAAAACTCGTAGCTTACCCCCGCTATTACCGGTACAAGAACAATTCTTGATACTGCTCTAAGCCATATGGTGTCCACTCTGATAACCATAAAGAAAAGTATACTGATCATCATTACAATAATAATAAAACTGGTACCACATCTCTTATGCTCTTTTGAACTTTTCATTACATTTTCTACATTCAGCTCAAGTCCATGTTCTATACAATTAATACATTTATGCTCTGCACCATGGTACATAAAGGTCCTATTTATGTCTTCCATTCTTGAAATTAATTTTATATATAGAATAAATATTGCTATCCTTATTATTCCCTCAAAAATTGCAATCACATAATAATTTTCAAATTTCAACTTAATAATATTACTTAAAAACATTGGCAGTAGCATAAATACCGCTATTGATATCACTATTGAAATAAACATAGTAATTCCCATTACTACCTTATCCAGCTTATCTCCAAAGATCTGTATCAATTTTTCTTCAAACTTTGATGGCTTTGAGTTTTCATCATCCTCAAAAAAACTGGATGAGTATGCTAATGTTTTCATTCCTAAGACTAAAGAATCTATAAATGAAAATATGCCTCTAAGAAATGGAAGACCCAAAATTGGAAACTTTGTAGTAAGACTCTCATATTTATCTTCCATTACTGCTATTGTTTTATCCGACTTTCTAACTGCTGTAGAGTATCTATCACCATTTTTCATCATGATACCCTCTATTACAGCCTGTCCGCCTATTCCTGAATATTTCATATTTGCTCCATAATCTATTTAAAAAGAGTCAGACACCTGCCTGACTCCCCCTAATAAATAGTATTTCTTTATTTTATTATTCAGCCTGAACACCATATCTACGGTTAAACTGCTCGATACGACCACGTGCCTGAGCTGATTTCTGCTGTCCTGTATAGAAAGAATGGCACTTAGAACAAATTTCTACGTGGATATCTTCCTTTGTTGAACCTGTTACAAATGTGTTACCACAGTTGCAAGTTACTGTTGCCTGATAATAATTTGGATGTATTCCCTGTTTCATATTTCACCTCTTTTTAAAATTTAACGGTTACATAAAGTAGACTCGTTACAAAGTACATCTTAGAATAGCATAAAAACCATCAAAATGCAAGAAGAATTTCTAATCCGCTCTCCTCCTGTAAAATCTTCCAAGAAGCTGCTGTGTTTTTATCAAATTTATAAATGCTGCTTTATCTATCTCCTTAATAGCTCTGACCACCTTATCAGCTTCGGCACTTGAAACTATAGAATATACCAAGGTTCTCTCACAGTGATTGTAATGTCCCTCCGCTTTCCAAGTGGTAGCACCATGATTACTTATATCTGAAATCATATTGCATACCTCGTTTGGATGGTCTGTAACAATAAAAAGTGTGACTTGTTGGTACTTTCTATACAATATATGTATAACTGTTGTTGTGACATACTGGAATATAATTGAATATAATGCCCTGTCCCAACCAAATAAAAGTCCTGCTATCAAAAGTACAACTGCATTTCCTGCCAAAATTATATTAAATGAATCCATTCCTTTTTTCTCTGATAAAAAAATAGAAATAAAGTCAGTACCACCTGTGGTAGCATTCATCAAAAGGCAAATACTTATAACCAAACCATTTATCATTCCACCAAAAATTGTTATGAGCAATATATCCTCTGTAATAACATATCCCGGAATAATATCCACCATGAAACCGGCAAGCAAAATAACCCAACAAGAAAATAAAGTAAATTTCTTTCCTATATACCTAAATCCAATATATACAGGTATTGCATTCAAAGCAATATTTACAACAGTGTAAGGTAATTTTATATTAAAAAACATATCCGCAGACCTTGTAATAAGAAGTGTAATACCTGTAGCACCTCCTGGAAATAAATCTCCAGTTTTTACAAAAGTCTTGATATTAACAGCCATCAAAATTGCAGCCAGTGTAATAACAACAAATCTTTTTATATCTGTTTTTATATTGTATTTTTCATTCTTTTCCATCAAAATATCTCACAAAATTCATTTTACTCTGTGGCAGGCTACACTTCTACCATTATTTTCACTCAACACAGGTTCCTCTGTTTTACAAATGTCCATACAATTTGGACATCTGGTATGAAATCTGCATCCGCTTGGAACATCTATAGGACTTGGTATCTCTCCTTTAAGCATTTCCCTTTGTTTACCTGCATTTTCAATACTTGGAATAGCATCCAGTAATAATCTTGTATATGGATGCAGTGGATTTTCAAAAATATCATCTGTATTTCCTATCTCACAAATTTTGCCTAAAAACATAACACATACTCTATCAGCAATAAAATTTACCACTGATAAGTCATGTGAAATAAATAGGTATGAAGCTTTTCTCTTCTCCTGGAGATCCTTAAGCAAGTTTAAAACCTGTGACTGTATCGAAACATCCAATGCCGATACCGGTTCATCACATACTATCAACTTAGGATTTAGTGCTATAGCTCTGGCAATTCCTATTCTCTGCCTTTGTCCACCTGAAAATTGGTGAGGATATCTGTTATAATACTCTTTTCTTATGCCCACATCCTCCATAAGATCTAGTACTTTTGACTTTATATCTTCTTTTTTCATAACTCTATTATGTGTAATAATAGGTTCAGCTATAATCTCTCCCACTGTCATTCTTGGATTTAATGATGCATATGGATCTTGAAAAATAATTTGCAAGTTTTTCTTGATATTCTTTAAATCATTGCCTTTTTTATTATATATATTCTCATCCAAAAAAATGCTTTCTCCACTATTTGGACTTATAAGTCCTATAGCACATTTCCCCAAAGTTGACTTACCACAACCACTCTCTCCTACAAGTGCTAAAGTTTCATTCTCATATATATCAAGGCTAACATTACTTATAGCATGTACCTTTTTATTTTTCTTTGATGTAGGAAATTCTTTAACTATGTTTTTCAATCTTAATACTACATTTCTCATCTTCTATCCTTTTATGCAGAAAGCATGATACCATATGGCTTTGATTTATATTTTCGTCTGCCGGTCTTTCTCCATAGCACATATCCTCAGCAAAGTCACATCTATCAACAAATCTGCATCCTTTTGGTAAATTCAAAATATTTGGTACATTTCCTTTTATAGTATACAATCTATGCTGTTTCTTACCTATGGTAGGAATGGATTTTAAAAGTCCGTTTGTATATGGATGTGCTGTTTCATTGAAAATTGTCTTTGTCACCGCTGATTCAACAACTCTTCCTGCATACATTACATATACATAATCGCATATTTCAGCAACCACCCCCATATTATGGGTAATCATTATTATAGATGTACCACTGTCCTCACAAAGTTTTTTCATAAGCTTTAAAATTTGTGCTTCTATAGTAACATCCAAAGCTGTTGTAGGTTCATCAGCAATCAAAAGTTTAGGCTTACATATCATTGCCATACCTATCATCACTCTTTGTCTCAGACCTCCTGAAAGCTCATGTGGATAGACATTAAATCTTTTTTCAGCCTCAGGTATACCCACCTCATTAAATATTTCAATAACACGCTTTTTTGACTCTTCTTTCGAGATCTTTTCATGCAGAATAATTGCTTCCATTACCTGCTTTCCAACTTTTACTACAGGATTTAACGAGGTCATAGGTTCTTGAAATATCATAGAGATATCCTTACCCCTGATTTTTGCATAATCTTTTACAGATAATTTAGTAAGATCTGTACCACGAAAATCTATACTTCCGCCAACTATCTTACCGGGCTTTTTTATAAGTCCCATGATACTCATAGCTGTCATAGACTTTCCACATCCGCTCTCTCCTACTATTCCAACTATTTTTCCTCTTGGTATATCTATATTTATTCCGTCAAGTGCATAGGCTAATTTTCCCCTTACCTGAAATGCCACCTTCAAATCTCTTATTGTCAGAATATTGTCCATATCATTGCTCCTTAAGGTATGGATCCAATACATCTCTTAATCCATCACCTAAAAAATTGAATGCTAAAACCACTATCATTATAGCTATAGCAGGTGCTAAAACAAGTATAGGCTGAGTAAACAGGTATTTCTTAGCACTTACAACCATCAGCCCCCAACTTGCAGTAGGAGGCTGTGCTCCTACACCCAAGAAACTCAGTGAACTTTCAGAAAGTATTGCTGAGGGTATACTTAGAGTAAATAATACAACTAATGTAGGTATACAATTAGGTAGTATATGTCTAAAAATAATGGTTGCATTATTTACCCCCATACTCCTTGCAGCCTCTACATATTCTTTTTTTGACAATGCCAATGTTTCAGAGCGTATTACCCTTGATGTTGAAGCCCAGTTTACCAAAGACAGTGCAATAAATATATTTATAAGCCCTCCGCCCATTGTATACATTACAACCATAGCCAATAAAAGTGAGGGGAATGCCAACATTATATCTGCAAGTCTCATTATGGCAAAGTCTGTCTTTCCTCCAAAATATCCCGCAATAAGTCCAAGTATTGTACCAATCGTCATTGATATAAATGTAGGAACAAGTCCAATAGTCAGTGACACTCTGGCTCCAAATATAACTCTTGTAAGCGTATCTCTTCCCAGCTCATCTGTACCCAAAGGATGTGCAAATGAGGGTGCCAACAGCCTATCCCTCAAATTCTGAGCATACGGACTGTAACGACATATTACATTTGCAAATATCGCACATAGTATGATCAATAGAATAATAATCAATGAGAAAAATGCCAGTTTATTTTGTTTTATTATATTCTTTAACTTTTCTTTTAGGCTTTCCTCTATTTCGATTTCCGACTCTATTTTTGAATTTATATTAATTTCCATATTATCTTTTATATTCATTGAACTACCTATATCTCCTTTCTAATTCTAGGATCCAGAATAGAATACAATGAATCTGCTATCAAATTACCAAATATAACCAATATTGTAGTAAATATAACTGTTCCTTGTAAAAGTGGCATATCTCTTGTTTCTATTGCATTTACTGCAAGTCTACCTATTCCCGGTATTCCAAATATATTTTCAGTAATAACTGCACCTGAAAGCATAGATGATATCTGTAATGCCATCATAGTAACTACCGGAAGCATGGCATTCTTTAGTGCATGTGATTTCATTACTGCAAATTCAAGCAATCCCTTAGCTCTTGCCGTTCTGATATAGTCCTCCTGCATTACCTCTAAGATATTTGATCTTGTCATTCTTGCAATACTTCCGGCTGAATTCCATCCCAGTACTATAGATGGTAATACCATAGAAGCCGCACTCTCATAGCCTGATACCGGAAAGATCTTCAACTTATACGCAAAAAAATACTGTAGTACTAAGGCGATCATAAATACAGGCATAGATACTCCAAGCAATGCCCCACCCATGAACAATCTATCTAAAATATTATTTTTATTTACTGCCGCCAATATTCCTGTAAAAATCCCTACTATCCATGATACTATAGCAGCACATACGGCCAGCTTTACTGTATTTGGAAAGGCATCTAATATTATGCCTGTAACATTTCTGTTTAATCTATAGCTGGTTCCAAAGTCTCCTCTTATGGCATGTGAAATGTATTTAAAGAACTGCACATACAGTGGTTGGTCAAGTCCCATTTCTCTACTTATCTTATCTATAACTGTCTGATTTACATGCTCTCCCAACATAGTGGTAACAGGATCTCCCGGTACAACTCTAAGCATTATAAATATTATCAAAACCACACCTATTATAACCGGTATGGAAATCAAGATTCTTTTTAATATATTTTTTAACAATTCAGCCTCCAAAAGCTCCAACTACTATAAAAAACGGAGCGATTCCTCGCTCCATTATACCAATTATCTTTTTTTAGTGCTATATCTATTTTTTTGAAAATCCAACAAATCTCATATCTGAAATTCCAGCCCAATTCGGCTTGAATCCTTCTATATTTTTGCTTACACCATAGTAATGCTCCTTTGAGAACATAGGTAACCACGCAAAGTCCTCTTTTACAATCTTCTTTTCAAGTTCATTATACTCTGCCATTCTCTCGTCATTATTTACTATAGTTCTTGCAGCACTTACTCTATCCATAATAGCATTATCAGAATAGTTCAAAGATCTTTGTTTTGTATTGTTCTCATTTCCAAAGAAAGTATAAATAAAGTTGTCAGGATCATTGTAATCTGCTGTCCATGTTGAAATGAATGAACCCAATGTACCGTCTTTTCTTGTTGCAAGCCATGTAGACTCATCATAATTTTTTATATTAGCATTGATACCTACCTCAGACAACTGTGCTGAAATAACCTCTAAAACTGTTTTTATAGTATCTGAAGATGATGAATCCACTGAAATTTCCATATCAAAACCATTAGGATATCCTGCTTCAGCCAATAAAGCCTTTGCTGCTTCAGGATCATATTTTAACTCCTCTAATGAAGCGTTGTATCCTATAAGACCTCTTGGGAATATTCCATTTTCTATTTTTGCCACTCCTGCATATAATGAATCAATAATCTCCTGACGATTTATTGCCATTGAAATAGCTTCTCTAACTTTCACATTATTTAAAGGTTCTATATTCTCATTAAATGTAAAATATGTAACTCCAACTCTTGGATTGTGATGAAGAACATCAGGCATTTCCTGTTTATATGTGTCAATATACTCAATCATATAGTCAAAATCCAGTATATCAAGTTCACCATTCTTAAACATCATATTTCTTGTCTCTGAATCAGGTATTACTCTTATAAGTACTCCGGGAAGTGATACATCTCCATTCCAGTATGTATCATTCTTTGTAAGCACTATAGAATCATTTACTGTCCATTCCGCCATCTTAAATGCACCTGTTCCAACAGTTACTAAAGGATCTATTCCAAACTTATCTCCTGCCGCTTCTGTAGAATCCTTATCAAGCATACATACCGGAGATGATGACAAACAGGCAAGGAATCCTGAATAAGGCTCTGATAATGTGATCTCAACAGTGTAATCATCTATAGCTTTAACACCGGTAAGCTCGGAACTGCTACCATCCATAACCTTGTCTGCACCCTCAATCTGGCTTACAAAGTCACCATTTACAGCACCTGTCACTCCAAGGATTCTGGTAAGGGAATATACTACATCATCTGATTTGAAATCTGCACCGTTTGAATATTTTACGCCTTCTTGCAAATGCAATGTATAAACCTTACCATCATCTGATATATCCCAGCTTTTAGCTAATGAAGGCACCAACTCGCTTGAACCATCATCCTTTATCTCTGCCTCCAACAATCTGTCAAAGATATTCAGTGGAACCATATAATCTTTCGATGTCTTATGTGGATCCGCAGTCTGTATATCAGAATTAATAGATGTTACAAGAAATCCCGTAGTGTCAATATTTGTGCTTGCTTTTTCTGTTTCGATATTTGCTGTTTCAGCAGTTTTTGAGCCACAAGCACTCAATGTCAATGCCAATAATGCACCAATCAATAAAAATTTTTTCTTCATATTCTTCTCCCAATTCTTCTTACTATGTAACATTATAATACTTTTTATACCTAATGCCAAATATTTTTTATAAAAAAAGTCAGGCATATTTTAACCCGACTCTTTTTGATTTTGATCACTTATATTAAGTTTATTTTATAAATGTTACTGCCTTTATAGGAGTACGATAGGTCATGCTGCTTGTTATGATTCCAGATTTGGAATTTGCAGCATGTACAACTCGTCCATCGCCCATATATATAGCTACATGGCTTATCTCACCGCCGCTACCATAGAATATCAAATCTCCAGGTTGAACAGCATCAATACTTATCTCTCTACTATTATTAGCCTGCTGTTTTGTATTTCTTCCTGTACTGATATCAAATTTCTCATATACTCTCATTACAAAACCTGAACAGTCAGCACCATTTGTTAATGATGTACCACCAAAAACATATGGATTACCAACAAACTGTTTTGCATAAGCTACTAATGCAGTTCTGGATACTTTTTCTTTAGCTGCTTTTGTTGCTGCTGTTGTAGCCACTGTAGTCTCAGCTTTCATAGTAACACCGGGTCCACCATTCTCACCGGTTACAGAAGAAGACTCTTTTTGAGCTTGCTTAGTCGGCGCCTCTGTCTCCTTTGGCTTTTCACTGCTACCACCCGGTCCATAAGGAGCTGTTGGTGCATCTCCTATGCTTATTTCAACCGGCTTATCCTGAGTACTTCCTTCTGTTGGCTCTTTTACTGTTTCGGCTGCCTTTGTACTCTCAGGCTCTTTTACTGTTTCGGCTGCCTTTGTAGACTCAGGGGCTTTTACTGTTTCGGCTGCCTTTGTAGACTCAAGGGCTTTTACCGTTTCAGCTGCCTTTGTAGACTCAGGGGCTTTTACCGTTTCAGCTGCCTTTGTAGACTCAGGGGCTTTTACCGTTTCAGCTGCCTTTGTAGACTCAGGGGCTTTTACCGTTTCAGCTGCCTTTGTAGACTCAGGGGCTTTTACCGTTTCAGCTGCCTTTGTAGACTCAGGGGCTTTTACCGTTTCAGCTGCCTTTGTAGACTCAGGGGCTTTTACTGTTTCGGCTGCCTTTGTAGACTCAGGGGCTTTTACCGTTTCTACTGTAACTTTAGCTGTTTCAGTATCCTCTATTGCCTTAATAGTCTCAGGCTCTTTTTTCGCCTGTGTATCCTTTATCGGCTCAACAGTTTCTGAATTCACATCAATCTTGTCTGTAGCCTCTGTTGGCTTACTTGTTTCTTTTGTCTTAGTCTCCTTAGGAGTTTCTTTTTTCTCCTCTTTAGCCTTTGATGTTCCGGTTGTTGTATCAGGAACCTTAATATCTACTTCCTTGCTTGCTGGAGTCTCTCTTGTTTCAGCAGCAGGAGATTTAATTGTTTTCGGCTCTTCACTACCTGATGTAGGTTTTTGAGTATTCTTGGTACTTGTAGATTCTTCCACAACCTTAGATTTTTGCATATCCTTTTTATCATCTGCAACTACCATATTTTTATAGATAGCCATTGCTTCCTCAGCTTCTGTTTCCAGCTTCTTCTTTTCTAAGGCCTCAATAGTACTCTCTTCTGTTGTCTTAGCAGTCTTATATGATAAATCAGCTTTAACAAAATCTTTGTATATATATCCTGTCAGATCATCATCTACCTGGACTTTTACAAAATCGTTATCCTGACCTACAACAACATATTTACCTCCACCTTTAAGCATAGTAAGAGTTTCTGTTGTTATCTCAGGAGATGTTCTTAATCTAACATTGTCAATATCTACAACAGTAGCGTATGTAACAATAGCATCTTTTGCCAGCTTCTTTGCTTTTTCTCCGGTGGCAACTTCTGAAGCTTTTACATAACCTTCAACACTTCCTGAGTTGATCTTAAGCCATTCACCGGTTTCATTTACTTCAGAGTCAACAACAGTTGCAACTGAACTGTAGGATATACTTCCCACAACTGCTCCCGTTTCTTTTGCACTGGCATGAACTACAGTATCTTTTTTATTGTTTGCTACTACAATATCTTCTTTTAGTATCTCTTCTTTTAGCTTATCCTGTACTGATGGTGCTTCATATTTCACCGTATCATTTACAAGCCTAGTTCTTGCATCATCAATTCCTGTTATCTCTATTGTATTAGTTGTTGCTGTCTTTAGCGACTCGCCTAGAGCTGTCTGTGGAGATATGGAGCTTGCTTTATAATTATTCAAAGCCACTGCTATTCCTGACACTGCGTTATTTGTCTCCAAATCCATATCTGCATAAGCACTAAAACTATATAATGAAACAAAGGTTAGAGTGGATGCTAATGTTAAAATTTTCTTTTTCATGAGCACTCCTTGTTTTCTTTTTAGAGTATTTAAATTATATCAAATTTTCTTTGAATGAACAATTAATTTACACTAGTACAATTATTACAATATACTGAACTTTTAATTACTTTCACGTTTATAAGTATATATTGTAAATGTTGCAGTAAATATATTTCATTTTTTATAATTATCACGATTTTTTTATTAAGTTTTACATTCAAATATTAATATAACTATCTAATATATCTAAAAAAAGAACAACCTAAGTTGTTCTTTGAGTGCGGGAAAAGGGACTTGAACCCTCACGTCTATACAGACACAAGATCCTTAGTCTTGCCTGTCTGCCAATTCCAGCATTCCCGCTTGGATTAGATTTTCTAATCAAGGCGACAACCAGATTTGAACTGGTGATCAGGGTGTTGCAGACCCACGCCTTACCGCTTGGCTATGTCGCCGTCGTCTAGTTTCCTAAACAGCGCCCCGAACAGGGCTCGAACCTGTGACACTGCGGTTAACAGCCGCATGCTCTACCTACTGAGCTATCAGGGCAAAATACTTTCGTATTATAACAAATTCCTAATGAATATGCAAGTATTTTTTGAAGAAAATGTACCTTCAAAACTGCCTACCAAACTGCATTTCTTACTTAGCAAAAACTTCGTTTGAGCTTTAGTAAGAAAGTACATCTCAAATTCACTTGCGGATTTAATGATGTATCCGATTATATGTTATAAATTTTCTATCCTTTTGGTTAAACCCTCGACCTATTAGTAACCATCAACTTAATACATTGCTGTACTTACATCTTGGCCCTATCTACCTCGTAGTCTTCAAGGGGTCTTACTGTTTTCACATGAGATATCCCATCTTAAGGTGGGCTTCACGCTTAGATGCCTTCAGCGTTTATCCCGTCCCGACATAGCTACCCTGCCATGGAGTTACTCTCCAACAGGTACACCAGCGGTCAGTCCGTCCCGGTCCTCTCGTACTAAGGACGGCTCCTCTCAAATATCTTACGCCCACGCCGGATAGGGACCGAACTGTCTCACGACGTTCTGAACCCAGCTCGCGTACCGCTTTAATGGGCGAACAGCCCAACCCTTGGGACCTGCTACAGCCCCAGGATGCGATGAGCCGACATCGAGGTGCCAAACCACTCCGTCGATGTGAACTCTTGGGAGTGATAAGCCTGTTATCCCCAGGGTAGCTTTTATCCGTTGAGCGATGGCAATCCCACTTTATGCCACCGGATCACTAAGTCCTACTTTCGTACCTGCTCCACCCGTCGGTGTCGCAGTCAAGCTCCCTTCTGCCTTTGCACTCTTTGAATGGTTTCCGACCATTCTGAGGGAACCTTCGAGCGCCTCCGATACTCTTTCGGAGGCGACCGCCCCAGTCAAACTCCCCGTCTGGCATTGTCCCCCACCCGGATAACGGATGCAGGTTAGAAATCCAGCAATACAGGGGTGGTATCCCAACGGCGACTCTGCATAAACTGGCGTCCATGCTTCTTCGTCTCCCACCTATCCTGTACGAGTATTACCGAATCCCAGTACCAAACTGGAGTAAAGCTCCATGGGGTCTTTCCGTCCTGGCGCAGGTAACCAGCATCTTCACTGGTACTTCAATTTCACCGGGTGCATTGTTGAGACAGCGCTCAAATCATTACGCCTTTCGTGCGGGTCGGAACTTACCCGACAAGGAATTTCGCTACCTTAGGACCGTTATAGTTACGGCCGCCGTTTACTGGGGCTTCAATTCAAAGCTTCGTTTCCTGACTTCTCCTCTTAACCTTCCAGCACCGGGCAGGCGTCAGCCCATATACTTCACCTTGCGGTTTCGCATAGACCTGTGTTTTTGCTAAACAGTTGCTTGAGCCTTTTTTCTGCGACCACTATTTCTAGTGGCACCCCTTCTCCCGAAGTTACGGGGTCATTTTGCCGAGTTCCTTAACAATGCTTCTCCCGCCGGCCTTAGGATTCTCTCCTCATCTACCTGTGTCGGTTTGCGGTACGGGTACATATAATACAATAGCGGCTTTTCTTGACGGCTCCCTAACCGACTTCCCTACTATTTTTCGGTACGCATCACGTCTTCCCTTTGCATGGTGGATTTTCCTCCCATACAGGTACTTCGCTTGCCCCGGTTTTTGTCCTCCCGGGTTCGGTTTTTAGTCTCCGTGTCCCCACAGTTCTGATTATATGTAGTACAGGAATCTGTACCTGTTATCCATCGACTACGTCTTTCGACCTTGCCTTAGGCCCCGACTTACCCTGAGTAGATCAGCTTTACTCAGGAAACCTTAGATATTCGGCCAAGAGGATTCTCACCTCTTTCTCGCTACTCATTCCGGCATTCTCTCTTCTTATTACTCCACCACTCCTTTCGGTATGGCTTCTACGCCTCTAAGAATGCTCCTCTACCAATGTATATATTACATTCCTAGGCTTCGGTGGTGTGTTTAGCCCCGGACATTTTCGGCGCAGGACCTCTCGACTAGTGAGCTGTTACGCACTCTTTTAATGTATGGCTGCTTCTAAGCCAACATCCTAGCTGTCTTCGAAATCCCACATCCTTTTCCACTTAACACACACTTTGGGACCTTAGCCGTAGGTCTGGGCTCTTTCCCTTTTGACTACCCAACTTATCTCGTGTAGTCTGACTCCCGTTAATCATCTATCCGGCATTCGGAGTTTGATATCTCTTGGTAGGCTTTGACGCCCCCGCAAAAATTCAGTGCTCTACCTCCGGTAGACTAATAACGAGGCTAGTCCTAAAACTATTTCGAGGAGAACCAGCTATCTCCGGGTTCGATTGGAATTTCTCCCCTATCCACACCTCATCGCCACCCTTTTCAACGGATGTGCGTTCGGTCCTCCATTCACTTTTACGCGAACTTCAACCTGGACATGGATAGATCACCCGGTTTCGGGTCTACACATACTGACTACATTCGCCCTATTAAGACTTGGTTTCCCTTCGGCTCCGTATCTTTAATACTTAACCTCGCCTGTACATGTAACTCGCCGGACCGTTCTACAAAAAGTACGCGGTTCACCTTTCGGTGTTCCACAGTTTGTAAACATAGGGTTTCAGGTTCTTTTTCACTCCCCTCCCGGGGTTCTTTTCACCTTTCCTTCACAGTACTATACGCTATCGGTCACTGACTAGTATTTAGCCTTGGGGGGTGGTCCCCCCTGCTTCCCACAAGGTTTCTCGTGTCTCGTGGTACTCTGGATACTGCTAGATTAAATACATTTTCCCTTACACGGCTCTCACGCTCTTTGGCCCGCTTTTCCAAAACGGTTCAGGTAATGTATCTTACTCATGTCGCAGTCCTCAACCCCGCAGTGCACGCACCACGGTTTGGGCTCTTACGATTTCGCTCGCCGCTACTTTCGCAATCACTTTTGTTTTCTTTTCCTCCGGCTACTTAGATGTTTCAGTTCACCGGGTTCCCCTCTGTACGTTATGTATTGGCGTACAGATACTTGGAGTTCTTCCAAGTGGGTTTCCCCATTCAGACATCTGCGGATCACTGAATATGTGCTTCTCCCCGCAGCTTTTCGCAGCTTGTCACGTCTTTCTTCGGCTGTCAGTGCCTAGGCATCCACCCTACGCTCTTTATGTTTAACCTCTTAAATCATTTAGATTTAGTGTTTATGTATGACACTAGCGTGTATCATACACTATGTTTAAAAATTTATTACTTTTGTGTTTTTCATACTCACTTTGTTCGTATGAAAAACTACTTATTTACTAAAATCTGAAACAAGCTTACGCTCGTTTTCATTAAGTAAATAATGCATTAAAATATTAATTACTTAAAGCAATTAATACCTCGGATGTCTAATTATAAAATATTTATATAATTTCTCGTTTGGTATGCAGTTTTCAAGGTACATTTAGTTAAAGCTTATCGCTTCAACAGTGAGATATGAAGATTCGAACTTCAACACCTTTCATCCTCTCCAAAGGAATATCTGATGTAATCTCTGTTATATACGATAATTCTATTAATACTGATATCAGTCAAACTTTTCTTGCTCTCATCAAGTGAAAGTATATGGGCTTAAGTGGACTCGAACCACCGACCTCACGCTTATCAGGCGTGCGCTCTAACCGGCTGAGCTATAAGCCCATGTTTTACATCGTACTCTGTCCTGTAAATATCATGTACAATGAATAAAAAAACAATATTATAAATACAAGAATTTGAATTGGTTTTATTCTTAGTGACCAATTATTCTTATTAGCTAAGTAAATAATCAACCCTTGACCAACAATAAACAATAGAGAAACAACGCATACTATATGCCATGGGTATTGTCTAACCAAATCCCCAAATTGTACACCCATTTGTTCTCCTCCTAAATGTTTTTAATAAAGCGGCATCCACCTACTCTCCCATACCGTCTCCAGTATAGTACCATCGGCCGACTAGGTCTTAACCATCGTGTTCGGAATGGGA
This sequence comes from Lachnoanaerobaculum umeaense, assembly GCF_003589745.1. Classification (GTDB taxonomy): domain Bacteria; phylum Bacillota; class Clostridia; order Lachnospirales; family Lachnospiraceae; genus Lachnoanaerobaculum; species Lachnoanaerobaculum umeaense. Next base: position 1,659,285 of record NZ_CP032364.1, read on the forward strand.
ACGGGTGTGTCCCCTAGACGCATCGACACCGCTAAGTTTTTAGTCTTAACATTGATAATGTAAAACTAAACAGTACTCACAACCCCTACTTTTTCCTTAGAAAGGAGGTGATCCAGCCGCACCTTCCGATACGGCTACCTTGTTACGACTTCACCCCAGTTATCCTCCCTGCCTTCGGCAGCTCCCTCCCACACTGCTAAACATAACTTACTGCTATTCTTTATATCATATAATGATACTCATCCATAAACCTAGCGGTTTATTACTTCGTATCATTATCACAGCTTTATGTTTACCAGTGTGGGTTGGGTCACTGACTTCGGGCATTGATGACTCCCATGGTGTGACGGGCGGTGTGTACAAGACCCGGGAACGTATTCACCGCAGCATTCTGATCTGCGATTACTAGCGATTCCAGCTTCATATAGTCGAGTTGCAGACTACAATCCGAACTGAGACGTTATTTTTGTGATTTGCTTGGCTTCGCAGCTTTGCCTCACTTTGTTTACGCCATTGTAGCACGTGTGTAGCCCAAATCATAAGGGGCATGATGATTTGACGTCATCCCCACCTTCCTCCGGATTATCTCCGGCTGTCTCGTCAGAGTGCCCATCTTACTGCTGGCTACTGACGACAAGGGTTGCGCTCGTTGCGGGACTTAACCCAACATCTCACGACACGAGCTGACGACAACCATGCACCACCTGTATCCCTTGCCCCGAAGGGCTAGCTTCATTACAAAGCTATTCAAGAGTATGTCAAGATTTGGTAAGGTTCTTCGCGTTGCTTCGAATTAAACCACATGCTCCACCGCTTGTGCGGGTCCCCGTCAATTCCTTTGAGTTTCATTCTTGCGAACGTACTCCCCAGGTGGAATACTTAATGCGTTAGCTTGCGGCACCGAAGAGTTTTCCTCCCCGACACCAAGTATTCATCGTTTACTGCGTGGACTACCAGGGTATCTAATCCTGTTTGCTCCCCACGCCTTCGAGCCTCAACGTCAGTTGTCGTCCAGTAAGCCGCCTTCGCCTCCGGTGTTCCTCCTAATATCTACGCATTTCACCGCTACACTAGGAATTCCGCTTACCTCTCCGACACTCAAGCTATACAGTTTCCAAAGCAGTTCATGGGTTGAGCCCACGCCTTTCACTTCAGACTTGCATCGCCGTCTGCGCTCCCTTTACACCCAGTAAATCCGGATAACGCTTGCCCCCTACGTATTACCGCGGCTGCTGGCACGTAGTTAGCCGGGGCTTCTTAGTCAGGTACCGTCATTTTCTTCCCTGCTGATAGAGCTTTACATACCGAAATACTTCTTCACTCACGCGGCGTCGCTGGATCAGGGTTCCCCCCATTGTCCAATATTCCCCACTGCTGCCTCCCGTAGGAGTTTGGGCCGTGTCTCAGTCCCAATGTGGCCGTTCACCCTCTCAGGCCGGCTACCGATCGTCGCCTTGGTGAGCCTCTACCTCACCAACTAGCTAATCGGACGCGGATCCATCTTATACCTATAAATATTTTACCCCTGCACCATGCGGTGCTGTGGTCTTATGCGGTCTTAGCGGAAATTTCTCTCCGTTATCCCCCTGTATAAGGCAGGTTATCCACGCGTTACTCACCCGTCCGCCACTAAGTCTATTAAAATTCCATCCGAAAACTTCCTTTTAATAGCTTCGTTCGACTTGCATGTGTTAAGCACGCCGCCAGCGTTCATCCTGAGCCAGGATCAAACTCTCATATAAAAGTTTAATCTAGCCTTCTCGCTAGCTTGCATCATCTGTTTTCACAGATCTACTGTTTTTTAAAGGTTTTAAATTCTGTTCGAATCTAAACGTTGTTTTTACTGAAATCTCATCGATTATTTTAAAATAATCAAGTTATTTTCAGGGTTGTGTGTACTGTTTAATCTTAAATTATCAAGGTTCATTACTTCGCTGTTTGAAACAGCCTAGCTATTATATCAAGTTCATTTTTCTTTGTCAACAGTTTTTTTAAAATTGTTTTAAAAGTTTTTTTCGAACTTCATCACTCTTTTGGAGCAACTCAGACATAATATCAGTTTCTTAAATTCTTGTCAACAACTTTTTAAATTATTTTCAAGTTATTTTGATATTTTAATGGAGCTCTCTAAAAAGCAATGTATGGATTATACATTCTATTAATATTAAAGTCAATATAAATTAAAATAATATTTACATCTTTATAAGCCATATATGATAAAGTCCTAGTATACCACAAATAAAAATGTCCCACTTATGGTAGAATACTATTTTGTATATTCTAACACTAGGAGGAACTGACTTATCAGAAAGGTTATTTTATCAATGGATGAACAAAGAAAGTATGATGTTATCAAAGGTCTGGTAGATCACCCCGATACAGCTAATAAGGATAGAGCTGCTCTTATCCTAGGATGCACCAAAAGGCATATAAACCGTATGATACAGGGTTATATTAAAGATGGTAAAGCATTCTTTATTCATGGTAACAGAGGTAAGAAGCCGGCTACCACTATCTGCCCTGATATTTTCTAACTTTTTTCTTAATCTTCTTACTTAAACAACTAATGCCATGTTTGGGTTACGTACTTTTACAGACGATATGTTCCTTGTACTTCAAAGTGCATTAGTTGGGTCAAATGCAAATATATAATTCTCATTTATATTTCCATTTTTATCATATATATTTTTTCCTTTTGGGTATCTTTGTACACCTAAGTATCCTACGATTTTTATATTATTATCCTTTCTTTTATACTTTAATAATTAGTCTATGTATTCGATAAGGCTACCTGCTTTGTTAGGTACAAGTCTAATACCGGTATCTTCGTTTATGAAATCATAACTATAATACTTTTCAATATCTGTAAAAAACATAGGTTGGTCTCTGTATGCTCTTGCTTCACTTTCCCACATTAAGTCAAAGTATTTCCACTCACCGTCTACATAGATTTGATTTAGTGCATGGTTTCCTATTTTACCGTCAGGATACTTAAGGCTGATTCCAACAAGTCTTACAGGTATATTGTTTTTCTTGCATGCCCAGTACATAAAATGTGTAAATCCGTCACAATTGGTTTTGTTTTCTACTAATGCACCATATAGATTAGGATATGTTGCCTTATCGGTTTCTTTAGCACTTGTTTTATCAATATTTATATTGTTAAAGCCGTAATCTATTATATCATCTAGTGAGTTTAGGTTCAATGAATTTAATTTGTTCATAGCTTCAGTATAGGCATTATAGTCATTTACACTGTTGTCTGTATTACTAGCATAAAATTTTAGACCGTCAGGTGTAATGTCATATGAGGCGTCTATCCAAGAGCCTACAGTTTCATTGATGTAGTTTGCACATAAGTCACTTACATTCTTTGCATTTAATCCAAGTGATAGGAATGTTTCATTTGGTATAAAGACTTGATGATTTTTCATTAACTCGATGTAGTATTGTTCGAGTTCTTTAAAATCATCTATGGTTAAAAGTCTGCCGTGATCATCAACAAACTTTCTTGTAGCAATGTTTTTATCAGATGTTACTTGTGTATTTTTTGCCAGTTGTCCGTTTTCCCTCATATAGTAAGTGTAGTTACCGCTTCTAAACCATGAGTTTGGTTTAACTTCTGTTGTTGCATTTTTTATTATATCATTGTCTGATGGTGCTCTTTTTACATCAGCCGCTTTAGTTGTTTGTGTAACCACTTCAGTTGCTGTAGTTGGTGTTGTATTTACATACCTACAACCTGTTAAAATAGCACTTATAGTAAGTGCTGTTATTATAAATTTTTTCATTTTTATTTGTATCCTTTCTTTTTTTCTTTTCTAAAAAAAAGTCCGTAAAAATTATAATTTTTGCGGACTTTTTTCGAGTTTAATAATTGAATCCGTGAGGATTCATGTCTAACTTAGAAACAGCGTATGGTGGCGTTACAGGTAGATTTTCTTTTGTTCTCCAGCATGTCCATAAGTCACCCAGTAATGATTTTATCATGTATCTGAGTGCCATACTATTTTGATGTCCCTTTGATTTATTTGCATGTTTTGGTGTATTTTGTATGCGTAGTTTGTAGTCATAGTATATTTTGCTATACTTTGGGTCTTTTGCTTTTATTATACATGATGCTAATACGCCTATCAACTTTGATTTTAGAATAGGGTTGTAGGTAAGTCCTTTCTTTGTTGCTGTTTCACCTGCTTTATTGATGTATTCATATTCTTCTGTATCGCTTCTTGATCTGCCATGAGTGAGCAAATTGCCTTCATCATCGGTTAACGGTTCACCGTCTTTATTAGTTGATATTACAACATCTAAACCTGCATATTTAAAAAATGCAGATGTATGTCTTGCCTTATACGGATCAAGATATGCAATGATGTTTGCAGCCATTAGCGGTCCACAACCTTTTATATTTGATAGAAACTCCGTTGTAATCTTATTTCTTCTAGAGCATTTTTAAATAGATTTATTGTTCTTTTATTAGTCTATAAGCATTTAGAAGATACTATAGCAAGTCATGCTATTTTTCTCTGCCAAAATCTACTCTTACTATATTATTGATACTATATTCCTTGATAATATTTTAATACTTCTACTTCCTTCATAATATTGCAACATCAATATCAAGTACTATGCTTCTACCTATTTTTTCATAACATTCCAACTCCAATATACTTTTACATTATATTGACAAATACAATGTAAAAGTATATATTGAAAACACATTAAAATATTATGTTTTTTTTAAGTTAATTTGAATCTTTATTTAAAAAATAGACAGTTCAATTTTACAATATAAGCATAATATTTTACAGTATTTACATAAGCACATTAAATAGAATCTATACAAGTTATATTAAAAAGTATTTATAGGAGGGAGGATAACAGAAATTGCTTTTCTATTTAATATTGCTTTTTATTAAGTGTAATATATAGAGTATATTTTTTTTAACTATTCTATATTTAACACTACTAAACTAGTTAAAGTGAGGGAGAACATGAATAAATCCGTTAAAAAAAATAATTTTGGAATTGCTGTTGGAATTGCTGTGTCTTTTATATTCCTTATTATTTTCCTTTTAGGTATTTTCTTAATTACTCAAGCATATAAAGATTCAAATGAACCAACATTTAATGAAAAAATTGCATCTATAACTAAGGAAAATGAGTATGTAGAATTTAATGAAGAAAATGGTATAATATATGTAAATGATGAGATAATAATCGTTTCTAAAGAAGACGCACAAATAGATGATATAAGAAATCTTGCAATAGAGCAAGGTGCCACTATTGATGAAGCTATGTCAGATATTGGTATTTATAGGTTTATTTATAGTGAACCTATGTCATATGAAGATATAAATACAAAAATAGAAGCACTTAAGCAAAATGCATTAGTTGATGATGCTTATTATAATATTGTATCTTTAGATGAATCTGATACTGAAGAGGACACCTCTTCTGAATTTAGAGAACCGGTATATCCCAAAGATACATGGAATAGAGATTCTTGGAATACTTCTATACCTAGAGGTGCGAATTGGGGAATGGAAGCTATTGATGCTCCAGGTGCATGGGCATATTTGGATGAGGCGAGTACCATTAATATTGGTCTAATAGATGCTTTCCCAAATACTTCACATCCTGATCTGCAAAATATGTTTGATAATTCAAGCAATATTTTTATAGATAAAAAGACTAACTCTACGAGTATTAATTCTTTTGATATTCAGCCACATGACCATGGAAGCCATGTTTCCGGAATTATGAATGCCGAAACTGAATGGACTGATAAAAATATGAGTAACAAGTATACAGGCTTTTTTTCTTTCTTTTCATATCTATGGAATAAATTATTTTCATGGAACAAAGATACAGGAGTTTCCGGTGTTATGGGCAACAAAGGTAGATTATATTATAGCCGTTCGTATTATGTTAATAATGGAAAAGTATCATTTGGCTTTAATACTGATTTTACCTATCTTCAATCCCTCAAATTACTTATTGACCAAGATGTTCAAGTTATAAATATTAGCCAAAACACATCTAGATTAATAGGATTTGCAGCCAGTCGTGGAAATCAAAATGCAATCAATTACCTGACTGAACAGGCAAACTTTGCAGATAAAGCTCTATCAAGATTGATCTCTAAAAGAGAGGCTGAGGGTAAAAGTGATTTTGTTATTTGTGTTGCAGCCGGCAATAATAATCATCTATATTACTATAAAAATGACAGTGAACCTTATGGCTATCGTGAGAAAGAAGATGATACAGTTAAAACAGCATCTGATATACAAGTAGATACCGGTAATGCACTTGCCCTATATAATAACTTTTTAAACATGATGAGTACTCCTGCTGTAAAAGAACGTATTATTGTTGTTGGATCAATAGGCATTAACAATGAAAAATCAACCACTACAAATACTATTTATAAATACTCTTATTTTTCAAATGTTGGAAATAGAGTAGATATAGTAGCACCCGGAGAAGATATATATAGTTGTAAAAATAAAGGATACGGCTTAGATAGCGGAACATCTATGGCAACCCCACATGTTTCAGGTGTAGCCGGACTAGTTTTTGCTTGTAATCCTGGTATTAGTGGTCCAGATGTTAAAAATATCCTTATTCAATCTACAAACGGAACATATTATTATAATGGAGGACATAGTGGATTGCTCAATGCAAAGATGGCTGTTGTAAATGCACTGGCAGGCACAAATAAAGCCATTCCGGACAAAATTATAAAAAAAGCTCCTACAGGAACTACTTCTTCTTCTAAAAAAGGATTAGATGTATGCTTTGTCGTTGATACTACAGGATCTATGGATGATGATATTGATAATGCTAAGGAAAATATGTCAAATATTCTGGATGTTTTATCACAGAAAACTTCAGACTATCGAGTGGCACTAATAGATTATCGTGATTACTCAAGTAGAACAGGGTACTCTTATGATTACCCCTATAAGGTCCAGCTATCTTTTACTAATAATAATGAGCAAATAAAAAATTCAATATATAGCCTTGATTTGGGCAATGGTGGTGATAATGAAGAAACTGTTTATTCTGCACTAATAGAATCCTCAAAATTAGATTGGAGAGAAGATGCTAAGAAAGTTATTATAATTTTGGGTGATGCTGCTCCACTTGATCCTGAACCTGAGACAGGTTATACCTATCAAGATGTTTCAGCTGCATTATATGCATCTGATATTGCACTTGACTATGATGAATCTGATACAAGAGTTACAGATTTTATAGATAAAGATCTTATAAATGTGTATTCAATAGGTACAAATGCCAGTGATGAGGCATCTGATTTCTTTAGAGAGATTTCGGAAGATACTGGAGGAAACTTTTTAAGTATAGATGATGCTTCGGAGGTAAGTGATGCTATTATTGATTCTATTGAACAAATAGATATCACTAATTTAGTACCTGTAAGTATAGACTTTGGACAATCACTCTCTATAAAAAATATTGATATATATATGGATGATATTTATCAGTTTACTATAAGAACTGACAATTCCGGTAAATTTCAGTTTGATGGTATAGAACCCGGTACTTATAATTGGAAATTTAAATCCAGATCAGGTGTACTCGATATTACCGGTACTGAGGACAGTATATTAGCTGATCCTACACCAAGCAAGCATCCCTCATCACCTTTTTAAAATTCATTTCAATAATGGGGCTGTCGGGAAATGGCATCCATAAAAGAGGGAGGTGTGACTCAAAACGAGTCACACCTCCCTAAGTTTTTACATAAAAAAAGATGGCTAACGATAACCATCTTTCTCCGTTACATGTTATAATGTAACTATGCTCACAGTTAATTATTATAACGACTTTTTTGAAATAGGTCAACAGAAAATCAACTTTAGCTTCTATGAATTGAGTTTACCCGATGACGATCCAGTCTATACCCTAAAAAAAGTTATGGAGGATTTAGATTTTTCCGGACTGTTAGCCAATTGTTCGGACAAGGGAAGAACAGGGTACAACCCGATCATGATGTATGCAGTTATTACTTATGCAAATATGCGTGGAATACGCTCTATTGATCGTATTGTGGATTTATGTGAAAGAGATATTGCTTTTATCTGGCTTACTCAAGGGAGGAAGCCTAAAAGAGATGCTTTTTATGAATTTAAAAGTAAGAAACTTACTTCAGATATTTTGGATGACTTAAACTATCAGTTTATGAGACGATTACAAAAGGAAGGATTTGTTACATTAAAAGAATTGTTTATTGATGGAACAAAAATAGAAGCTAATGCTAATCGTTATACTTTTGTATGGCGTGGAAGTATTAATTATCATCTTGCAGGTCTGCTGGATTCTATTGATAAGCTTTATTCAGACTATAATTCTTTTTTACAAGATAATGGATTTGGTGAAAAGTACGAGCTTGGAAATGCACAAATGTTTGTGATTGACGGAATTGATAGAGTTAGAGATATTATTGAAAAGAACAGAAAAAGAAAGATTACGAAACATAAAAAGCTATCTAATAACCGTATTATAGAGATTGATAACTGCTCGCCTCTTGAAATACTTAAGCTTCAGAAAAACCTTATGACTATTTCTGACGGAGAAGGTATTGTATTTGTTAACGGAAAGGGTAAGAGAAAGCCAAAGCTTCAACAACTCTATGAAGAACTTGAACATTGTGGACAGCGATTAATACACTATAAAGAATGTTTTGAGATTATGGGGAAAGATAGAAACAGCTATTCCAAAACTGATTTGGAAGCAACCTTTATGCGAATGAAGGAAGATCATATGCTTAATGGGCAGCTAAAGCCTGCATACAATGTACAGATAGCGGTAGAGAATTATTTTATTGTACATAGTTATGTAAGTAATGATCGTACAGATTATAATACATTAATTCCGATCCTTGAAAAGCATAAGGAAGCATTCGGAGAAGTACTTGAAGAAGTGACGGCAGACAGCGGTTATTGTAGTGAGAAAAATCTCTTATATCTAAAAGAAAATAAGATAGATAGTTATATAAAACTACAGGATCATGAAAAACGAAAAACAAGAGCATACAGTAAAGATATAGGTAAATACTACAACATGAAGACAATGGTATTTGAAGATGAGCAAGTCTATATCTGTCATGACGGTCGTGAACTTAGACATATCAACACAGAAAAGAAAAAACAGAATGGTTATACACAAACATATGAAGTATATGGATGTTCAGACTGTAGTGGATGTGAACATAAGTCTAAATGCTTATACAAATATAATCCTGATAAAGATGTTGATAAGAACAAAGTGATGAAGATCAATGAAGTATGGGAAGAGCTTCGAGAGAAATCACATGCTAACATACAGAGTGAAAAAGGTATTCTGAAACGACAGACACGGTCTATTCAAACGGAAGGTCATTTTGGAGATATTAAAGAGAATGAAGATTTCCGACGCTTTAACTATCGTTCTTCAGATAAGGTATATAAAGAATTTATGCTTTTTGCGATAGGAAGAAATATAAACAAATATCATCGTTTTCTCTACGCAAAACTAAAGAAATTTGAAGGAAAACTACAGGAGAAAACAGCATAGTAAAAAATGCAAAAGCAAAATTTCAGCTAAGGGGGTTTTATGCCCAAAAATAGACAGTATAATAGAAAAACAAAATATCCTGACAAAGTCACAAAGCCAAAATGCCTTGTATTTGTCAGGATATTTCTATTTAGTTCTGTAGGGATTAAAATTACTTATTTCCCGACAGCTCCTTTAATAGGCAATTTAAATTTAAAAAATAACAGGCATAAATATAATTTACTTTAATGATAACTTATATCAATATGAGTAATAAGTATTTATGCCTTGTATCTTTCAGTATAGAATAGTCCACAAAGTATATCATTTACGTACAAACATAACTTCATAAAAATTTTACACATACCAGCTCTTAATTAAATGTATACTCTATATCCACAAATCTTAGAAATTCTCTAATCTCCTTATGCTCACCTATTACCTTCTCCATCCAAACCATATGATACCATCTACCGAATTTATGTCCACAATTTATAAACTTCCCCACCATTCTATATCCCATATGTTCATGAAATTTTGCACTGTTATTGTTCAAATACTCATCATCTTCATCCACATACCCTATACATGAGTAAAGATTGGTAATATTTTGAACTCTTGCAATATCTTCAAGTACAGTATATAGTTTCTTACCTATGCCCATATGTTTCTTGTTTGGATTCAAATATATAGTAGTCTCTGCACTAAGATCATATGCCTTTCTTCCCACAAATGGATGCAAATATGCATAACCAAGTATTTCGTCATTATAGCAAGCCACAATATATGGATAGTTTTTTAATATATCTTCCATTCTTGATTTGAACTCTTCCACACTTGGCACCTCTGTCTCAAAGGATATCGCAGTTTCCTTTACATAATATGCATATATATCAAGTAGCCTCTTTGCATCATGCTTATTTGCAAACCTAACAGAAATCTCCCTATTCTTCATCTTCCTCTTCTTCTGTCGTAAAATTTATGGAATCAAAATCCAAGAATTTTTCTAAATACTTATTTGCTCCATATACCAATATATCCTGGTCTTTTTCAAATTTTATTTTAGGAGTAATAGTCATATACCAATTATCACCTTTTTTTATTGCCATTATATTTACTTTGTATTTCTTTCTTATATCCAGATCCAATATAGTTTTGCCTTCCCAATTTTTAGGTACCTTACATTCAAATATAGAATTTTCACCCGGTAATTCTATATAATTTGAAATATTATTTGAACTATATCTTATTGCAGTCCATTCAGCTAACTGTCTCTCCGGGTAAACCACCTCATTTGCCCCATTTCTTAAAAGAAATTTTGCTTGTGTATCTCTGGATGCTCTGGATACAACATATTTTGCACCACACTCACTAAGTAGGGAGGTTGTTTCAAGTGAAGTTTGAAAATCATCGCCTATAGCTACAAAGCATACATCAAAATTGCTTACTCCAATTGATTTTATAAAGTCAGTCTTCGTACTGTCTCCTATCATTGAATTTAAAGTATATGGTAATACCTGCTCTATACAGTCTTCATTTCTATCCACAGCCATTACATCATATCCGAGTTCAAATAATTTCTTGCACAAATGACGACCAAATCGTCCCACTCCTATTACCAAAAAACTTTTCATAATTCACCTTTTCTAAAATCTATCCAACTGCCACCTGATCCTTAGGATATCTTGCATTTCCATTATTCTTAGGAGCAACTGCTGCAAATATAAGTGTTATACCACCAACTCTTCCAATATACATCATACATATCAGCAAAAGCTTTGACACAATTTTAAGATGTGGAGTAATACCCAAAGTCAAGCCTACAGTTGCCACTGCAGATGCACATTCAAACATTGTTTCTTTCAATGAAAATCCCTCTATGTAGCTTATAAGCATTGAACCTACTATAAATAAAGCCATATCCAGAACAAACACCGCAGCTGCATTTTTTATTATATCCGGCTCTATTCTTTTCTTAAATACAGCCACTTCTTTGTCTTGTTTTAATACAGAACACATTGTAGCAAACAAAATAAAAATTGTACTCATTTTTATACCACCGGCAGTAGAGCCTGAGCCTCCACCTATTAACATCAAAATAATAGTCAATGCTATACCATTGTCACTAAACTTTGTGTAGTCAATAGTATTAAATCCTGCCGTTCTTGGAGTAACTGCTTGAAATGCACTTGACAACAATCCTGTCTTAAAATCTAAGCTTCTAAACTCTGTAAAGAAAAACAGTATTGTTGGAAATACCACTAAAATTGCACTCATAGTTAATACAATCTTAGTTTGAGTAGAGTATCTGACTATGTCAATTTTATATTTCAACAAATCCTGCCAGATTAAAAATCCAAGTCCTCCCACCAGTATCAAAAACATTATAGTTATATTTATCATTATATTTGACTGATATTTTGTAAGTGAAGAAAACTTGCTGATATCTCCCATTAAATCAAATCCAGCATTGCAAAATGCCGATATAGAATGAAATATGGAATAATATATACCCTTTGACAATCCAAAATCTTTAAAAAAGGTAGGAAACATCAGAACTGCACCAATTATCTCTATAATAATTGTAGCTTTAAATATAAAACTTGTAAATCTTACAATACCTCCTATTTGAGGTGCCGATAAGGCACTTTGTAATGTAGCCCTATCTCTAAGTCCTATTTTTTTACCTGCAAACTGAATAAAAATAGTTATCATAGTTACAACACCCAGTCCTCCACATTGTATCATAGCTATTATTATTATCTTTCCAAACAATGACCAATGTGTAGCTGTATCATATACTATAAGACCTGTAACACAACTTGCACTTGTAGCAGTGAATAATGCATCTATAAATGGAGTAAACTCTCTACTCCTTGATGAAATTGGCATACTTAGAATAATAGCACCAAAAAAAATCATAATTATAAATCCGAACAGAATGATTCTAGCACTACTAAACTGCTTTAATATCTTTCTCTTTAATTCTTTCATAACTCTCTTATATAAAAGAGCTGTCGCAACAAAATAAATATCGCACAATATAGTAGATACTATATTTTCTCATATTATATTTATTAAGCGACAGCCCAAATGAATACTTATATAAAATTATACCGGATATGCTCCGGCAGCCTTATCTGCCTTAGTCATATCCACTTTTGTCTTTTGTGCAGCTCTGTACTCAAAGAACTCCTCAGCTACCTTTGGGAAAAGTGCATATGTGAGCACATCTTCATCCTGCTCTTTCCACTTTGCAACCTGCTTCTCGAACTCAGGAAGCTGTGGTGGAATAAGATCTGCAGGTCTACATGTAATAGGCTTCTCATCACCTATTATCTTCTTTTGTACCTCTGCATTAAAAGGCTTTATAGTCTGACCGAATTCTCCAAGCATTATCTTCTTTGATTCCTTTGGAACCAACTTATATCTCTCACCTGAGAGTACATTCATAACCGCCTGTGTACCTACAATCTGTGATGAAGGTGTAACAAGTGGCGGCTCACCAAAATCCTTTCTAACTCTTGGAATCTCCTCCAAAACTTCTCTGTACTTATCTTCCTTACCTGCCTCTTTAAGCTGATTAATAAGATTTGAAAGCATTCCTCCCGGTACCTGATATTTCAAAGTATTGATATTTACTCCAAGCACTTTAGGATTAAGTAATCCACTCTTTATAAATCCTTCTCTTATAGGCTGGAAGTAGTCTGCTATCTCAGAAAGTAAATTGATATCAAGACCTGTATCATATGGTGTTCCTCTAAAAGTCTCTACCATTACTTCTGTTGCAGGCTGTGAAGTTCCAAGTGCAAGCGGTGAAATAGCTGTATCAATTATATCACATCCTGACTCTACCGCCTTTAAAAGAGTCATAGAAGCAACACCTGCTGTATAGTGAGTATGAAGCTCTATAGGTAACTTTGTAGATCCCTTAAGACTTCCAATAAGTTCCTCTGCAGCATATGGTGTCAAAAGTCCTGCCATATCCTTTACGCAAAGAGAATCAGCACCCATATCCTCTATTCTCTTTGCAATATCTTTCCAATAATCAAGTGTATATGCATCACCCAATGTATAGCAAAGAGCTATTTGAACTTCCGCATTCTTCTCTTTATTAGCCGCATTAACAGCTGTCTTTAAGTTTCTAATATCATTTAATGCATCAAAAATACGAATTATATCAATACCATTTGCAACTGACTTTTGAACAAAGTACTCTACAACATCATCTGCATAATGATTGTATCCTAGGATATTCTGTCCTCTAAAGAGCATCTGAAGCTTAGTATTTTTGAATCCATCTTTAAACTTACGAAGTCTCTCCCATGGATCTTCATGTAAGAACCTAAGTGAAGCATCAAATGTGGCACCACCCCAACATTCAACAGCTCTGTAGCCTACTTTATCCATTTTATCTATTATAGGAAGCATCTGTTCTGTAGTCATTCTTGTAGCAACCAAAGACTGATGTGCATCACGGAGCACAGTCTCAACTATCTGAACAGGCTTTTTCTTAATATCTGCCATAATCCCTCCTTATACTATTCCAAATATTGCCATAAAGGTTCCCGCCGCTACAGCTGTACCTATAACACCTGCCACATTAGGTCCCATAGCATGCATCAAAAGGAAGTTTGTAGGATCATACTCCGCACCAACCTTTTGTGAAACTCTGGCTGCCATTGGTACTGCCGATACACCTGCTGATCCGATAAGCGGATTTACCTTACCACCGGTAAACTTACACATTATCTTACCAAATATTACACCTGCCCAGGTACCGAAAGCGAAAGCTATAAGTCCAAGAGCTACTATCTTTAAAGTTGTAACTTTTAGGAAAGCCTCTGCACTTGTAGTAGCGCCTACACTGGTTCCAAGTAAAATAACAACGATATACATCATTGCATTTGCTGCTGTTTCTGTAAGCTGCTTTACGACCCCACTCTCTTTGAAAAGATTTCCAAGCATCAACATACCTACTAAAGGTGCTGTAGTAGGAAGTATAAGACATACTACAACTGTAACTATTATAGGGAAAAGTATCTTCTCAAGCTGTGATACAGGACGAAGCTGTTCCATCTTGATTCTCTTCTCTTCATCTGTTGTAAAGAATTTCATAATAGGTGGCTGTATAATAGGAACCAAAGCCATATATGAATATGCAGCTACAGCTATAGGTCCAAGATATTCAGTCTGTCCAAGCTTACCGGCAAGGAAGATTGAAGTAGGACCGTCAGCACCACCTATAATTGATATGGCAGCTGCTGCCTTATCATTAAAGCCCATAAGTATTGCTATAAAATAAGCTGCATAAATTCCAAACTGTGCCGCTGCACCAAGTAAGAAAGATTTCGGATTTGCTATAAGCGGACCGAAGTCAGTCTGTGCACCTACACCCATAAATATAAGTGATGGCAATATACTCCATTCATCCAATACATAGAAATAGTGAAGCAAACCTCCCACACCATTTCCGGAATTCTCAGGCCTTAACATTATATCAGGATAGATATTTACGAGTAACATACCAAAAGCAATTGGAACCAGCAAAAGTGGCTCAAAACCTTTTTTTATTGCCAAATATAGGAATATAAAGGCGACAAAAATCATTATCAAATTACCAAAGGTAAGATTCAAGAATGCAGTCTGAGCAATCAAATTGGATAATGTATTTAATATATAATCCATTTTTTCTCCCTCCGGATATTAGTTGATTGTTACAAGAGTTTGATTAGTTTCAACACTGTCTCCAACATTTACATTTATACTTGCAATTATACCGTCCTCAAGTGCTACTATATCATTTTCCATCTTCATAGCCTCTAACACAGCTACAACTTCACCCTTTTTCACCGCCTGATTAGGGCTAACTTTTATTCCAAGGATCTTTCCGCTCATAGGTGCTACTATTTTTACTCTGCCCTCGCTTCCACTTGTAGCAGATGCCGCCGGCTTTGCAACCGGTACCACTGGTGTCTGTGCTGCAGATACCACAGGTGTACTTGATCCACCTCTTTCTTCAACAGAAACCTCATATGACTTACCATTTACTGTAATAGTATAATTTTTCATTTTTCCCTCCACTATCTTTTAACTCTCTTTATTGAACGAACAATAAGATTTGACGCATCTGTATTACTAAACTCTGCTATAGCCGCAGTAATCACTGCAATAAGTTCTAAGTCATCAACAAGGCTTTCATGGTTTTCAGTATTTTGCGGCTCACTATTCTCTACAATATCATTAACCACCG
This sequence comes from Lachnoanaerobaculum umeaense, assembly GCF_003589745.1. Classification (GTDB taxonomy): domain Bacteria; phylum Bacillota; class Clostridia; order Lachnospirales; family Lachnospiraceae; genus Lachnoanaerobaculum; species Lachnoanaerobaculum umeaense. Next base: position 1,675,099 of record NZ_CP032364.1, read on the forward strand.
GCTTTGCATTTTTCTTAGATTTTAACTTGTTTTCAAACACACTTATATATTTAAACAAGCTTATAAGGAATGATATAAAAATAAGTATTATAAATACTGTTCCCATTCCCAAAATTGTATTAAGTGCAGCCTTCTCCATTTTCTCTGCTAATGAATATCTTGGTAAAAAAGATACAGCCACTAAATTATTTGTTTCTTCACTTATTCCTATTGCAAACTCAGCTTTTCCTAATGTTCCCGAATAATATAATTTAACAACATAATTTCCATCTTCATATGCTGTAGCAATTTTATCAATACTTACCAAATCACCTACTGATTCTTTGGTTGTTATAAAACTGTTGATTCCCTCAGCAATTACAGGCTGACCATACTGCTGTGCATTCATACTTTCCTGAATTAATTCGCCCTCATCCATCTTATAGAGTTCATGTAAAAAACTCTCAGCATCTGAAGTAAGCATACTCGAAATATCTTCCGGAACTTTTTTTCCACATGCACAAAGTGCCATTATGATGAACACAAATAGACATAAATATAAATACTTTATTCTCTTTTTCATGTTTCACCTCTAAATTGTTCCATGCTTCTTATATGGACGATCTTCTTTCTTTGTAAAAAGCATTTCAAATGCAGCTATCAATCTCTTTCTTGTATCTGCTACTGTAATAATATCATCTACATATCCTCTTCTTGCAGCATATACAACAGAATTTTGGAGGTTCTCATACTCTTTTATCTTTTCATCAAGAGTCGACTTTATATCCTCGCTCGAATCTATTTCCTTGGAATAAATTATCTTTACAGCCTCACTTGCATTCATCATACCCATTTTTGCACTTTCCCATGCAAATACTATATCTGCACCTATTGATTTTGAATTCATTGAAAGTGCTGCACTTCCATAAGCATCACCGACTATAAGACTTACTTTAGGTACTGTTGCATTGGCATATGCAAATGTAAGTCCTGCACCGGATTTAGGCATTCTCTTTTCACTACATTTTGTAGCTCTATATCCCTTTACATCTACCAATGTAAGCATTGGAATATTGAATGCATCACAAAATTCTATAAACCCGGCTGCCTTATCACTTCCCTGATGAGATAGAACATTCTCAAACTCCTGTGCGATCTCACCCTTTTCATCATATAGAACTCTTCTATTTGCTACAACTCCTACAGTATTACCATTTAATCTTATAAATCCGGTAAACATCTCTCTTGCGTAATTTTTCTTTACCTCAAGCACATATCCGCTGTCTGAAATTGTATTCATTGCAAGTGCCGGATCACTTATTCTATCTATAAGTTCAGGTGTAGTTCTGTTCAAATCGTCACTACACTCAATATAAGACATATCATCTTCATTATTTGCAGGAAGTACTGAAATAAGTTCTCTTATTCCGGAAATAATTTCTGTCTCTGTTCCTATAAAATCCACAAGAGCTGTTGACTCTGACTGAAACTTTGCAGATGAAAAATCGTTTTTGTCCTGTGAATTTCCTGCAATAGCATTTGGAGAATTAACAAAAACTTTTGCCTTATCTTGCTCCATAAACACGAAATCACTCAGTCCATTGCTGATTGCCATACCGCCACCACTAAGACCAAATACTGCCTGTATCTGTGGTATCACACCACTTGCTTTTGTCTGTGCTAAATATATCTTTCCAAAGGCATCCAATGCATCAAAAGACTCTTCCAGTCTCAAACCGGCACAATCTATAAGTCCAATTACAGGTGCCCCCATCTTCATTGCCATATCATATAATGCAACTATTTTTTTAGCATGCATCTCTCCTATAGAGCCACCAAGCACTGAAGAGTCTTGACTATATACATATACCAGACTGTCATTAATCGTACCATAACCTGTCCAAACACCATCCTTTGGAGTATCCTTGTCAGATAGATTAAAATCTGTGTTCCTTGAACTTATATATGAGCCAATTTCCACAAAACTTCCGATATCTAGCAAATCTTCAATTCGTTTCATAGCAGAAACTCCTATTTGAGCCATATACAAACCTCCGTATAATTAATAAGTTGTTTTGGTCAAAATTTTTTCAACCTTGTGACAATACAATATAGTGTCACCAATATTGTTAAATACAAAACAATCTTAGTCTATTTTATAATGAAACTAATAAAAAAACAAGTGGATAAAACTGAAAATTACATTCATTTTAATAATAATCCGTTTTATTTCAAATAATTGGTAATATACTTTACTTCAAAATAAAAAGGAGGCTAAAGCCTACCTTTACTAAATATTCTTTATAATAGTCTTTACCAAACTCTCAAAAACATGTGCAACCTTATTTGCAGCCTCCGATACTTCCTCATGGCTAAGTGGCTGATCTAAAATACCTGCTGCCATATTTGTAAAGCAGGATATACCACAGATTTCTGCACCCATATGATTAGCAGCTACAGCCTCTATAGCAGTTGACATACCTACTGCATCTGCACCAAGCAGCCTTGCTAATTTTACCTCTGCAGGTGTCTCATATGCAGGACCACTAAACTGCATATATACTCCCTCTCTAAGACTTACTCCAACTTCCTTTGCAGAATCTCTCACTACATCCTGTAGTCTCTTGGAGTATACATTGCTCATATCAGGGAACCTTGTGCCGAACTCACTTATATTCTCACCAATAAGTGGTGAAGGTACTATAGTTGATATATGATCTGTAATAAGCATCAAATCTCCAGGCTTATATGAAGTATTTACAGCACCTGAAGCATTAGTAAGGATAAGTTTCTTTGCTCCAAGCATTATCATAAGTCTTGTTGGAAGTACGACATCAGTTACAGGGTAGCCCTCATAATAATGCACTCTTCCCTTCATTATAACAGTCTTTACTCCCTCAACTGTACCAAATAAAAACTTGCCGTCATGTCCTGCTACTGTAGATACAGGAAAACCCTCAATACTTGAATATGGTATCTCACACTCAACTTCCATATGCTTTGCAAACTCTCCAAGTCCTGAGCCAAGCACCAAAGCTACCTCCGGCATTAAATCTGTAACACTTCTAATGTAGTCATAGCTTCTTTTTACCTTCTCAAATATCTGATTCATAAAACCTCCATTTCAAATACTTATATACTGTCCAAAATACTATAACCAATAGTATTTTCAGGCATCTCCAAATCAAAATTATCTACTATACTTGCACCTATTACTGCAAATGTATTGGTTGTATCAAGTAATTTCCCACCATCAAACTTCTTTGAATATGACATAAAGAATACAGCTTCTCTGGTGTGATCTGTTCCTGAATGAGTTGGATCATTTCCATGGTCTGCAGTAAGTATGATCAAATCATCATCATTCATCTTCTCCATAAACTCACCAAGCTTAATATCAAACTTCTCTATTTCCTTGGCATAGCCTACAGGATCTCTTCTATGACCCCAAAGTGCATCAAAATCTACCAGATTTGTGAAACAAAGACCGGTGAAATCTTCATTAAGCATATCTATAGTCTGCTCCATTCCATGTACACTTGAATCTGAATGATATGCCTTAGTAATACCCTCTCCAACAAATATATCGTTTATCTTACCGATAGAGATTACATCTAATCCATTATCTTTCAAAACATTGAGTGCTGTCCTACCAAATGGCTTAAGTGCATAGTCATGTCTGTTTGAAGTTCTCTTGAACTCACCTTTTTTCTTGCCAAGATAAGGTCTGGCAATAACTCTACCAACTTTCCATTCATCCTTCATTGTAAGTTCTCTGGCAATTTCACAACATCTATATAGATTTTGTAAATCAAATGTCTCTTCATTTCCACAGATTTGCAGTACTGAATCGGCTGATGTGTATACAATCATTGCACCTGTATTTATTTCTTCTTCAGCAAGTTCTTCAAGTATCTCAGTTCCTGAAGCCGACTTATTACCTATTACTCTTTTACCGCATCTTTTTTCAAGCTCATCTATAAGCTCCTTTGGAAATCCTGTATCAGTGAATGTCTGGAAAGGCTTTTCAATTCTAAGGCCCATCATCTCCCAATGACCTGTCATAGTATCCTTACCATTACTCATTTCTTCCATTCTACAAAATCTTCCAAGAGGTTTTTCTACCCCATTATCTCCTTCTACCGGATGAAGGTTAAACATTCCAAGTTTTTTCAAGTTTGGAATATTCAGCTTCCCATAACTTTTAACAATATGTCCAAAGGTATCAGTGTTCACATCTCCAAATCTCTCAGCATCAGGCATTGCACCAATACCTAGAGAATCCAATACAACAACAAATATTCTCTTATATTTTTTCATAAATTATACCTCTCGATTAGCATTCCTTCCAAAGCATTTCCTTAATCTCATCACTTGCAAAAGATACCTCTATAGCATTTTTAATACCTTTTACAATCTCTTCGTCATTTATCATAGATTTATCTTGTAAAAACAATATTTCTTTTGTAATGCTGGTATTGCTAACCAATCTATTATCTGTATTGATAGTAGCAAGTATACCTTTCTTTATATAATCGGAATACGGATAAAGATCTTCTCTACCTACCGCCTTAGTCTGATAATTACTTATTGGACACATTTCTATACCAATACTTTTATCTTTAGCCAGTTTCAAAAGTCTTTCATCATTTCTCATAGCAATGCCATGTCCAATTCTTTTTGCACCATATTCTATAGCACCCTCAATATTGGACTTCGGTCCTGCCTCTCCTGCATGAATAGTGAAATTCATACCCAATTCTTTGGCAAAGCCAAAAAGCTCTTTAAATTCACCTATAGGATGATTTGCCTCATCTCCTGCCAAATCAAGTCCGGCTACTCCACTGCCATAGTATTCTCTTGCAATTTTAAACATTGACATACTGTCCTTTATATCATGATGAGTCATAGCACAACATATAGCATTGCCATGAATATTGAAAGTTTGACTTCCCAATTTAAGTCCCTCTATCACAGACTCAATAACATCTCTTGTATTCACATTACCTGAGACAGACAAAAGTGGGGCGAATCTTATCTCAATGTATCTTACTCCCTCATCAGCTGCAGACTTCATTACATCAATAGTTGCAGCCTTTATATTATCTCTGCTATTCATAGCCTCCAATGGAACATCAAATTTCTCAAGATATTCCACCAAACTGTTACAGTCCATACTTATAGACAGTTCTTCCATAGTAAAATTTCTTCCCAGAGTATTTTCTAAAAATACTTTAGATAAAGAGCCGTCCAAATGACAATGTAAGTCAAGCTTCGGTAATTTTATAATATCTTCTCTGTTCATATCCTACCCAATATTAAACATCATAAAAAGCTGATTCCACTATTTTTATAGTAGCACTTGTTCCAAGTCTTGTAGCTCCTGCTACAACAAGCTCTTTTGCAAACTCCTTATCATGGATTCCACCACTTGCTTTCACTCCCATGTTTTCGCCTACAGTATCTCTCATAAGCTTCACATCTTCCACCTTGGCACCGGCAGTACTAAATCCTGTGGATGTCTTTACAAAATCAGCATTTGCCTCCTTTGAAAGCTCACAAGCCTTTATCTTTTCCTCATCAGTCAAAAGGCATGTTTCAATAATTACCTTTAATATAGCCTTTCCACATGCCTCTTTTACAGCCTTTATATCTTCTAAAACTGCAGCATAGTCCTTATCCTTAAGTGCACCGATATTTATAACCATGTCTATTTCATCAGCACCATCTATTACGGCAATCTTTGCTTCAAGTGCCTTTGCTTTGGTAGACATTGCTCCCAATGGAAATCCTACTACACTGCATATCTTTACATCACTTCCATGTAGAAGTTCTCTTACATAAGGTACATAGTATGAGTTCACACATACTGAACAAAAGCTATATGCCATAGCCTCATCACATATTCTTTTTACATCTGCCTTTCTAGCATCTGCCTTTAATATTGTATGATCAAATAATTTTGTTGATAACATATTCCCCCTATCTGGACTTCAAAAAAGGTTTACCGTTTGCAGCCGGTACTCTTGCACTACCTACCACAAGTACAAGTGCTAAAATAGTAACTACATAAGGAATCATTGATATCAAGTTTGGTGATACCACATTTCCTGCTCCAAGAAGTGCCTTGATACCATTACAAAGGCCGAAAAGTAAACAAGCCTTAAGTGCTCCCTGTGGTTTAAACTTTCCAAAAATTACTGCTGCAATGGCGATAAAACCTTGACCTACTATTACAGAAGGTCTAAACTGATTCACTGTCGCCAATGTAACAAAAGCTCCACCAAGTCCTGCCAAAAATCCTGAAAGTATAACGCAAATATATCTTGTACGATATACATTTACTCCTAATGTAGCACAGGCTTCCGGGTGCTCTCCTACAGCTCTAAGATGCATGCCGAATTTTGTCTTGTAAAATACAAACCATATAACTAAAACCAGTAAAAAGCTTAAATATGCAACTGAATATGTTGAAAAAACATTATATCCAAAAGATCCTGATTTGAATACACCATTAAACATTTTTGGAAGCTTAGCCGCTGTATCAAGTGCAGGTGAGTCTGATGAATTGTCAAAAATAGCCTTACATAGGAATACCGCAAGTCCCGGTCCTATGAAGTTGATTGCAGTACCTGATATAGTCTGGTCTGCAGCACAGTGTATACAAGCGATCGCATGTACTACTCCAAGTAATGCCCCGGCAAGTCCACCTGCGAAAAATCCTACCCAACCATTTCCGGTAAAATATGCTACACAAGCACCGGTAAAAGCTCCTATGGTCATCATCCCTTCAATACCGATATTTACTACTCCACTTCTCTCTGAAAAGCAGGAGCCAAGAGCTGCTAAAAGTAGTGGTGGAGTTGCAATCATTATAGCATTTATTAATAGACCTAAATCCTTTATCAAAACTTCCATTATGCCGCTCCCTTCTTTACACGATTTAAGATTATGGTTTTAAACAGACCTGATATAGCTATGAATACAATAATTATACCCATGATAATATCTACTACCTCAGCCGGTGCATTAACAAGTGAAAGTTTTCCACCACCATACTTCATTGCTCCATAGAATATGCCTGCAAATATACAACCAAGCGGATTTGATGCACCTATAAGTGCTACTGTAATTCCCTGGAAACCATAACCCTCCTGACCTGAGAACTGTGATATTCTTCCACTCATACCTAGAAGCTGTACCGCACCTCCGATACCTGCAAGTGCACCTGAAAATGCCATTGCCGTCAAGAATGATTTTCCGGTATCTATACCTGCATACTCTGCGGCACTATTACTAAATCCTACTGCTCTAAGTTTAAAGCCTAATGTTGTTTTATTTATAACAAACCAAACGATTATTGCAAATATAATTGCTAAAACAAATCCCCAGTTAGCAGCTGATGCACCTGTTGCATTCCTTATAGACTCAGGTAAAAGTATTCTGGCACTGTCTGCAACATCCTTTGTGGCCTCACCTCCACCATCTTTGTGGATTATAGTAAGATTCACTACAAAGTTTGAAAAATAGAAGGCAATCCAGTTAAACATAATGTAAGAAAGTACTTCATTTACTCCCTTTTTAATCTTTAGCACTCCAACTATAGCTCCCCATGCAGCCCCTGCAAGTGCAGCACCTATAAAACATAATGGTATATGAATGATTGCGGGTACCTTTATTAGTATACCGATTACACAGGCTGTAAGTGAACCTACTACAAACTGTCCCTCTGCACCAATATTAAATACACCTGTTTTAAAAGAAAAAGCCACACTAAGTCCTGTAAATATAAGTGGTGCTGCATATATGAGACACCAAATCATAAACTTAGGCTTTCCAAAAATCCCTTTAAGTAGCTGCCCATATGCCTCTACAGGATTAATTCTTGCCACTGCAAGCAATATAGCTCCAACAATAAAGCCTACTATTATTGATATAAGAGTATAAAAAGCACTACTTGCGAGTATATTATTCTTCTTACTCATTCTTTTTTCCTCCTGCCATCAAAAGTCCAAGTTCATTTTCATCAGCCTCATCTCCTGCCACTTCTCCGGTAATCTGTCCATCAAAAATAACCTCTATTCTATCTGATAGATTCATTATCTCATCAAGTTCAAATGAAACCAATAAAACTGCCTTATTCTTATTTCTCTGTTCCACAAGATACTTATGGACAAACTCTATAGCACCTACGTCCAAACCTCTTGTAGGATTTACTGCAATCAAAAGGTCAGAATCATTTGTAACTTCTCTGGCAATTATTACCTTTTGTTGATTTCCTCCTGAAAGAGTCTTTGCTGCCTTTTTTGAACAATCATTTGGTCTGATATCAAATTTCTTTATCATATCATTAGCATGACTTTCAATGTCAGCTTTATTTAAAATACCGTTTTTTGAGAAAGGCTCTTTTTCAAAATTTTGTAATATAAGATTCTCCGCCACACTAAAATCAAGTACCAATCCGTGCTTTTGTCTATCCTCGGGTATACTTGTAATACCCATCTCAAAGCTCTGCTTAGGTGTAACATTGAAAGCATTTTGACCCAAAATTGTCACGCTTCCAGACTCCGCCTTTTTCAAGCCTGTCAATATCTCTACAAGCTCAGACTGTCCGTTACCGTCGACTCCGGCTATACCCACTATCTCTCCTCTACGAACAGATAAGCTTAAAGACTTAAGTATCTCAACATTTCTATAATCTTTAGCACATAAATCTTTAACTTCAAGTACTACTTCTCCGGGTTCTCTTTTTTCTTTTTCTACTGTAAATGACACATCTCTACCAACCATCATAGATGCTAATTCACTTTCGGTGGTATTTTTTACGTCTACAGTATTTATATACTTACCATGCCTAATAATTGTACAGGTATCTGCACAAGCCTTTATCTCTTTTAACTTATGTGTAATCAATATAACGGATTTACCGTCATTAGTAAGGCTTTTTATAATTTCAATAAGCTCTGCTATTTCCTGTGGTGTGAGGGAAGCTGTCGGCTCATCCAATATCAATGTATTGGCACCTCTATACAACACTTTAATGATCTCTACTCTTTGTTGCATACCTACTGAAATATCTTCTATCTTTGCATCAGGATCTACTGATAATCCATATTTCTCAGAAAGCTCAACTATTTTTTCTCTTGACTTTTTTAAATCAAGCACAAGTCCATTGGTATCTTCCATTCCAAGTACTATATTTTCTGTTACAGTAAATGGCGGTATAAGCATGAAATGTTGATGCACCATACCAATACCTAAATCAATTGCCCTCTGTGGTGTACCAATAATGGTCTCTTTACCGTCTATGAATATCTGTCCTGATGTAGGGTTGTATAAACCATACAAAATATTCATAAGTGTAGATTTTCCGGCACCATTCTCTCCCAAAATGGCATGTACTTCTCCTTTATGTACAGTAAGATTGATACCATCATTTGCAACAAAATCGCCAAACTTCTTGACTATGTTTTGCATTTTGACAGCTACGTCCATTTTCCCTCCTCATCCTATAAAAGCCATAGATACTATATAATCACAATATCATTAAAGCCATTTTTTTCTACTATATCCTTAGCTTCATTCATCTCTTTTTCTGTCGGCATTCTATAATCTCTAAATTCTTTTCTAACTCCGTTTTCCCTATAGGAGATAAGCTTGTATCTGATATTTGACTTTTTAAGGAAAGGTGCCAAAGCCGCTGATGTATCATATACGGTCTTTCTAAAGTCAAATAGTTCCGGTACAATAACAGTCCTCACTTCAAATAGTTTACCTATATACGCCAAGTATAGTGCATTCTTTAATACAATATCATTGCTAAAGTCTGTTACCTTTATATGTTCCTTAAGGTCATATGCCTTCACATCGAGCATAACACCATCTGTAACATCTAAAAGTTCCTTCATCTTTTCAAAATCTATACTTCCATTACTATCTATCAAGGTACCCAGATTTTTCTCTTTACAAAGTTCAAATACCTCTCTCATAAAGTCTGGATATAACATACACTCCCCACCTGAAAATGTGACTCCCCTTATAAAAGGTATATTTTCACATATCTTTTCAAATGTTTCCCGGGAAGTTAATCTTACTATCTTTGGTGTAGCACCATATTTGCAAATTTTTATACATGTATCACAACCTATACATTTTTCAGGGTAGAATCTCACCCTATTTTCTTCATTTTTCAATGCATTCACCGGACAATGCTCTACACAATCCAAGCAGTTAATACATTTATTTCTAGTTTCAGGATTATGACAATATTTACAGTTAAAATTGCATCCTTGTAGAAATATAGCTGTACGATTTCCGGGTCCGTCTACACTACTGAAAGGTATGATTTTATTGATATCGGCACTGTGCACTAACGAACTTTCCTCTCAAGTATCTTGCCGTTGTGCTTTGCACCCATTCCAAGTGCTGTAGTATCCTGAAGTACACTTTGTCCCTTTTCAAGCTTATTTATCTCTGATTTTTTTACAAGATAACCTGTAATCCTTATCACATCTGAATCTGAAGAATAAAATGACAAATATCGGATATTCTCCTGCATAGCACCCTTTATTATATCAAGTACATATTCATGGTTTTTATGTACTGTCAGGTCTATTGGGAATATATCTCCTGTTCCTGATGGAAAATACTTATGAAATCTTGAGCAATGTTTCAAATGATCAATAAGATTCTCCGGCTCCTCGCCTATAGGAATTCTTGTTCCCGGTGATACATTCACATCACTTGCAATGCCAACCTGTGCATGTAAAAGGAAATGCCCCTCTGTTACTTCACAGTATTTATTAAAATGATTTCTATTGAATTCATCTATAATATCCATTATTTCCACAGCTAATTTATCTGCTGCTTCACTATGTCCATATCTACCTTCAATATTTTCTTTTTCTAATAAAATATTTACAGCCTCAGCTAAACCTACCAATCCGAACATAGCGGAGAATCTGTTTCGGCTTATGAAGCCCTCTTTTGACAGAAAATTATTTTCAAAAAATCCACTCTCTTCTACTTCAAATCTAATTCTTTCATCCATATATCTTGCCATAATATCCATAACATATGGCAATGTATTCTTCTTAAAATCCTCCACGCCCTTCGCACGCTTTGCAATATTTCCTAAAATCATTCTTGCCAGAGTATATGAACCCCCACCTAAAGGCAGCCCATTATAGCAACTTGCTATAACATATCTTTCACTCAATTCAGATGAAAACATTTTGTGATTTGCAAAACTTGGTTTTGCACTGTGAAGTGCTGTATTTATAGCCATAAGTGCAAATTCATCACTTGTGATATCAGGATCATACTTTAATGTGATATTTGGAACAGCCTGTTCAAGTTCAGCCTCCACTTCAAGTATTATTCTACCTGCTAAAGTGTCTTTTGGCCCTATATTTGCATGTGAAAATGAATCTAAAATAGTTCTGTCCATATTTATAAAAAACAATCGTATCATCTTCTTGGCAAGGCCTCTGTCCATATCCTGAACAAAAGGATCCAGTAACTCATCAAGTTGTCCTACATACACTGGGAAATTTGTCACGCTTGGTACATGACGATAGAAAATAAGTAGTGAATTCAGAGCCTCATACAAGTCCTTTGGTGGCTCTAATTGAAGGAACTGACTTCCTTCTTTCATGAATTTTTCATAGTCAGGTATAATGTATCTCGGTCTTAAAGGTGCATGACCTTCAAATAAATCACATATACATTGACTATCTATATCAGCATCCAGTAGCTCCTCAAGTCCATCCGGCTTATCCAACACCTCAATTAATGAATCGGCATGGTTTGCCATATTAGCTACTTTTTGTTCATGAGTAAGGCTTACACTTTTTACAGTCTCAAGCATCTTCTCTCTTATCTCGTTTACCTTTTCAAGGCTAATATCTCTCATATTACTCCATTCTATAAGGGTATCCCCTTAAATAAATCTATGAATTTCATAGACTTATTTAAGGGGGCAGCAAAAATGCTGCCCATTTAGAATATATACAGTGTAGAATTAATCTAAATCGTAGATATCGCCGTACTTAGCTTCAAAGTCTGCCTTATTGTTTGGAACTTTAACTTCTCCTGCTATTATCTTAGCCTTAACATCTTCTACTTCCTTAAGGAGTTCTTCCGGAAGATTTGTTGTTGTAGGTGCTATATCAACACCACCATCACTTAAACTATAAGTCTTTACACCTGACTTATATGTACCATCAAGTACAGCCTTTGTCTCATCAAATACAGCATTATCAACTCTCTTCATAGCTGATGTAAGAATTGTCTCAGGTGCATCTTTTGACTGATCCGAGTCAACACCTATAGCCCAAATTTTCGCCTCTCTTGCTGCCTCAATAACGCCATGTCCACTGCCGCCTGCAGCATGGAATACAACGTCTGCATTGTTTGCTATCATATTGTTTGTAGCTGTCTTTCCTGCACTTGCATCTGCAAAGCTATTGATATTTGCCTGTAATACATTTGCATCTGCATTTGCATCCTTAACACCTGAAATGTATCCATAACCAAACTCATTCATTGTACTGGTAGCCATACCTAGTACAAAACCTACATTATTTGTCTGTGTTGTCTTTCCTGCAATATATCCTACAAGATATGAAGCCTGAGCCTGCTCAAACATAAGACAAGCCACATTATCAAACTCTATTGATTGATCATCCACTATTGCAAACTTCTTATCAGGATTTTTTGCAGCCTCTTCCTTAAGTGCATCTGCCAACTGATATCCTATACAGATAATAAGATCATAATCATCATCTACAAACTGCTCGATATTTGGAATATAATCTGCATCTGTTTTTGACTCCAAATACTTTGCCTGTACTCCAAGTTCCTTCTGTGCTCTCTGAAGTCCTTCCCATGCTGACTGGTTGAAAGAACCATCATTAACACCACCTACATCAGTTACCATACCAATCTTGTAATCTGTTGAAGCCTTTTCTCCTTCACCTACGTTCTCTGTCTTTTCTCCTGTTTTAGGCTTGTCTGAAGAACATGCCACAAGTGAAAGTCCCATAAGTGTTGCCATAGCGATAGCCAATAATCTTTTTTTCATTTTTCCTCCTTAAAAACGAACATAAACATTACATATAAACATCCATTTAAGTATATCGTATAAAGCACTTGTAATCAAGTTGTTATATTTAAATAACATGTTAATTACTTTTTATCATTAAATTACTACATGTTTTGAATATTTTTTAACTAACTTTTATACTCAATATCATTATTTATTTTTTCTTTTTTATCATTGTTCTGATAGCTTCAACTGCAGTCTTTATAGCACCACTGGTATCATGCACCTGCTCATTACTTAGACCTTTTTTTGCTCTTTCCTGATTTGCAATAACCAGGAATATTGATCCCATCTTAACTCCCAGATAGGATGCCACTGTAAAAAGTGCAGCTGACTCCATTTCTGAAGCCAATGTTCCAAGCCTTAACCAAGCTTCCCATTTGTTTACAAGTTCATAGCTTACCGGCTTATTCTCAGGCTCATGCTGACCGTAAAATGCATCTTTACACTGTACAACTCCTATATGTGACTTAAAGTTTAAATTATCAGCAGCTTCTTTCAACGCACTGATTACTTCAAAATTAGCTACTGCCGGAAATTCTATAGGTGCATACTCCCTACTGGTTCCCTCCATTCTAATAGCACCATTTGCTATTACCAGATCTCCACCGCATACATCTAATTGCATTCCACCACAAGTTCCTACTCTTATGAAAGTATCCGCACCACATCTTACAAGCTCCTCAAGTGCAATAGCAGATGAAGGACCTCCTATACCTGTAGATGTCACCGACACCTTCTCTCCCTCCAAGTAGCCTGTGTAAGTTACATACTCTCTGCTGTCTGCCACAAGCTTTGCATCATCAAAATACGCTGCAATCTTCTCACATCTTTTAGGATCTCCCGGAAGTATCACATACTTACCGATATCGCCCTTAGCTACGCCAATATGATATTGAACTCCTGCTCCTTCAGTATAATCTATCATATTTTTATCCCCTTCTATTTTATAAAAATATTATATATATCAATTCAAAATTTTACAATCAAAATTATAAATACATAGTAAAAAAACCTATATTCTTGTGAATATAGGTTAAAATTAATATATATTTAGAATATTCTCCATGCAACAATGAAGTTATTTCTCCACCAGCCTGACATACTGCTTCTCTTTACTCTACCTCTTGAAGATGAAGCATCTATTACTTCACCACCTCCGGCAGCAATACCTACATGACCTGAAACCACTACAATATCTCCTGCCTGTATATCAGAGAATGAACTTATTCTAGTATATCTTCCCGGATTTCTCCAACCCGATGATGTAAGATATGATTGACCTACTCCCATCTGCTTTAAAACCCAGTACACGAATCCTGAACAGTCAAAGGAATCTGAACCCTTTGCCCCCCATACATATGGACTACCAATTTTTGAAGATGCAATACTTATCATGTTTCCAACACTACCTGAATATGAACCACCTGAAGAAGAACCGCCCGAACTTCCTCCGGAATCACCTCTGGAAGGTCCGTTTATACCACCGGAATTCAATTTTGCAAATGTCTGTGCTCCGGCTCTACCATCTGCTGAAAGCCCATTATTACTTTGGAATCTCTTCAATGCATTCTCAGTTATTTCCCCAAAATATCCTGTGGCATTATCCTCATTCAAATATCCTGCCTTTGCCAGGAGATTTTGAAGTCTGGTAACCTGCTCATTTTGATCACCCAAGCTTAGTCCATTTGCCTTTGCTTCACTTGAAAGTATAATCGCTCTTGTAGATGGTCCCAAGTATCCGTCCACTACAAGGTCATTCTTTGACTGAAATAATCTTACAGCAAGTTCTGTATCATTTCCATAAGTACCGTCAGGACTTGTAGTAAGATATCCTAACTCGAAAAGTCTGTTCTGTATAGCCTGTACAACCTCACTGTGTTCACCTAAAGAAAGGGTATTTGCTTTTATCGCATCAGAATACAGCAAGTTCATAGTCTCGCTTCCAACTTTTCCATCCTCACTTAAAGAGTTGACTTTTTGAAGCTTCAATGCAGCCTCCTGAGTCTTTTCATCATAATTACCAGTTATCATTTCTGCTGAAGCCAGATATCCCAACTCGTACAGACGATGCTGTATTCTTTTAACATCCTCACCAACATCACCAAGCTTTGCTGCATAATGCTTTGCATTTGCATCCATCAAAAGTGGCAATGTAGAAGGTCCAATAATACCGTCTTGTGCAAGACCATTCTGTCTTTGGAAAATCATTACTGCTGATTTTGTAACATGTCCAAAGTAATCTGTTGGCTCATCATTATCCATGAATCCAAGTTGCATAAGCCTTTCCTGGACTTTGGCAATATACGAATGTTGTACGCCCTCTTCCAAAAGTTCAGGTCTTGGTTCCTCAGTTTCAACTGTAATATCAAGTGAAGGGAACTCATTTCCGGCCTTCTCCATAGGCATAACCTGTGCGGCCGCCACTTGCTCTACTGTAGTGGTTTCAACTTCAGATGAAATACTTGTATTTGTAGCAACACTTCTTGCACTCTTTCCTGTAGAAGACACTCCAATAATAGCTGCTATAGCTACTACTCCTATCACTCCTCCAGCCATTAATTTTTTACTTCTATCCATATCCTGTATGGCTTCTACTTTATCTTTTACACTTCTTAAAAATTCATTCTTTTTTTTCTTGCTCATCTTTTCTTCCTTGTCAAAATTTATATGCTCTCTTTTAAACATCCTGCCAACTTTGCAAACTCTTCTAAAGTAAGAGCTTCACCTCTTATCTTTTCAGACTTTCCAAGCAATGACAAAGCGTGAATTATCTTCTCCTTTGAAAAATTTAATCCCTCAAAATTAGTCAGTGAATTTACCAAAGTCTTTCTTCTTTGATTAAACCCTGCACGAATAATCTGAAACATCAATTTTTCGTCCTCTGCTTTTACAGGTTTATCTTTATAAATATCTAATCTTATCACGCTTGAGCCGACCTTAGGTCTTGGAATAAAACAATTCGGAGGAACAAATGCTACCACGTATGGATCCGAATAATACTGTACTGCCAAAGACAATGCACCATAGTCCTTACCACCCGGTAATGCTTGCATCCTATCTGCAACTTCCTTTTGAATCATAACTGTAATGCTGTCTATATGTGTATGTGATTCCAATACATTCATGATAATCGGTGTTGTAATGTAGTATGGTAGGTTTGCAACTATTCTGATGTTCTCAAACTCTCCAAATTTTTTCTTACATTCATCAATCAGATTCTCTAAATCTATTTTTAGAAAATCAGCATTTATTATACTTATGTTTTTGTGATTTGCCAATGTTTCATTTAAAATAGGTAATAAATTTTTATCAATCTCAACTGCTACAACCGCCTTGGCTGTATTTGCAAGGTATTGTGTCAATGCACCTATTCCGGGACCTATTTCAATCGCCAAATCATTTTCACCAAGCCCTGAGGCTAAACATATCTTATCTAAAACATGAGTATCTATCAAAAAATTTTGACCAAACTTCTTTTGAAAGTTAAAATCATATTTTTTAATCATCTCTATGGTATTTGCCGGATTAGCAATATTTGTCATTTCAATCTCCACAACTCTTACAGTGGTAATAATGAAAAATCATTATTTCATCTTCGGATACAATCTTCTGGCATTTTCAAAGGACTGCTCTATAATAAAATCCCTTGAAACTCCTTTTATCTCACTTATTCTGTCTATAATATAAGTCAAGTTTAAGGATGAATTTCTCTTTCCCCTATTTGGTACAGGTGATAGATATGGACAGTCAGTTTCTAGCACAAAATCTTTGAATGAAATATCTTTTATTGTATCTTCAAGTTTTTTTGCATTCTTGAATGTGGAAACACCACCAATACCCAAAACATATCCAAGTTTTATAAACTCCTTTGCCATTTCCTGACTATAGGAATAGCAATGTATGACTCCCTTAACACCTTTATATTCCTTTAAAATATCCAATGTATCTTTTGCCGCATCTCTGGAATGAATAACTACAGGCAAAACATGTCTTTTTGCTAAATCAAGCTGTGCAATAAAGCACTTTCTTTGAATATCTCTTGACGGCTCATCATAGTAATAGTCAAGTCCTATTTCCCCTACGGCCACGACTTTCTCATCTGAAAGCATATCTTTCAATATCGAAATACTTTCCTCATCTAATTCTTCACTTGAAGATGGATGTATACCTACAGCTGCATAAACAAATGGATATTTCCTTGTCAGCTCAAGGCTTGATCTTGAACTCTCCATTGAAGCACCTATATTTACAACTCTCTTTATATCATTTGCCTCAAAGCTTTTTAAAAGCTCTTCTCTATCATCTTCAAATGCCTCATCATCATAATGGGCATGTGTATCTATTATATAAAATTCTTCTTTTTTGTCCATGTAATATTTTCTTAAAATTTATGTAATATTTTTATCTCAACAAATTTTTCAAGAGAACCAATACAAGTAAATGTACAGGATAAAAGAAATAAAACAGATATTTAAAGCTCTTTCCCTTTTTACCATTGTACATATTTATAGGTATCAGACTAAAAATAGCCGGTGGTTCAAATGAAAACACAAGTGCAGTAGCGACATTTTTATATATTATCCAGTCTCTAAACAAGTACATACAGGCAACTGCTAATGGACCGATATAGACATAGTCACATCTACAAATCCAAGCAATAAAGCAACCTATACCTACAAAAATTATACTGAAATCAGGATACTTCCTCATCATATGCATCATTATCACGCAAATGAGTAGTGACCACATCACATTCTGATGATAAAACTCCAGTATATGCCCCCAAAATACCAAATCAAAAGGTATTTCAGATAATACTGCAAAAGCTGCTATTCTAATTATATATTTTTTTATGTCCTTTGTGTGAACAAATCCTTCAACCAGCAAAAATAGATATATAGGAAATGATATGCGACCTACCATTCTGGATATATGATACAATCTTACAGATATGCTACTATTAAACAAGATAAATATCAATCCACTTGCTCCTATATGGTCTATAAGCATTGTCAGCATTGCAATATACTTTAATGCTGCAGAAGAAAAAATTTTAAAATTAATTTTTTTCAATACTTTTCCCTTTATTATTATTTTAAAATTAGGGAAATGCTAAGAAAAGCATTTCCCTAATATATTATGCTATCTCCGCACCTGTTTTAATATTTTTTTCCGGTGATACCAATACTGCATTTCCGGCATCATCTTCTGCCATAAGTATCATACCTTGACTTTCAAGCCCTGCAATATTTCTAGGTGCAAGATTTGTCACCACCAAAACCTGCTTTCCTAGCATATCCTTGGCAGAGTACCACTGCTTGATACCACTTAGTATCTGCCTTGTTGTACTTCCAATCTGTACCTGTGAACATAATAGTTTCTTTGACTTCGGAACTTCTTCGCATTTTACCACCTGTCCAACCTGTATCTGAAGCTTTGCAAAGTCATCATATTCTATGGTAGCCTTAGCTTCTACATCTATACCGTCTACTACTTCTTCCTTCTCTACACTCTGTGTATTAAGGTTTAAAGCCTCCACTTGCTTTAATACTTCTTCTAAATCCAGTCTCTTAAACAATATTTCTGGTTCTTCCACTACCTTTGTACCACTCATAAGAAGTCCGAATTTGTCCATATCCTCTAGACTTCTCTTATTTGTTCCAAACATATCCAGAATTTTTTCAGAAGTTTCAGGCATAAAACTATATAGTAATGAAGCACCTATAGCAATAGACTCTGACAAATTGTAAAGTACTGTTTGAAGTCTTTCCTTTTTGTCCTCTTCCTTTGCAAGTATCCATGGTGTAGTCTCGTCAATATATTTATTGCATCTCTTAAACAATGTCCATATCTCTGTAATAGCATCTGCAACACGAAGTTCAGACATCTTCTTTACAACCTTTTCTACAGACATAAGTACTACGTCTTTCAAGTCTGTATCTATTTCAGTAGCTCCCGCTACGCTCTCATCCTTTGCATCAGTCAATATACCACCAAAATACTTGTTTGTCATAGATATGGTTCTGCTAACAAGATTTCCAAGTACATTTGCAAGATCAGAATTAAACCTCTCCACCATTAAATCCCAACTGATAACTCCATCATTATCAAATGGCATTTCATGCAATACAAAATATCTCACCGCATCTACACCAAAGAAATCTACCAAAGTATCTGCATACAGCACATTTCCCTTGGACTTACTCATCTTCCCTTCACCCTGCAAAAGCCATGGATGACCAAACACCTGCTTTGGAAGCGGTAAATCAAGTGCCATAAGGAATATAGGCCAATAAATAGTATGGAATCTAATAATATCCTTACCTATCAAATGAAGGTCTGCCGGCCAGAATTTCTTAAATCTGTCACTGCTGTTTCCATCTACATCGTAGCCAATACCTGTAATATAGTTTGAAAGTGCATCAAGCCAAACATAAGTGACATGCTTTGAATCAAAATCAACCGGTATTCCCCAAGTGAAACTTGTTCTGCTTACACAAAGGTCCTGTAGTCCCGGTAAAAGGAAATTATTCATCATTTCATTTTTTCTTGAAACCGGTTGAATAAACTCAGGATGCTCATTTATGTGCTTAATAAGTCTATCTGCATATTTACTCATTTTAAAGAAATAAGCATCTTCCTTTGCAGGATAAACTTCACCTCCACAATCAGGACATTTTCCTTCTACAAGCTGAGAATCTGTGAAGAATGATTCACAAGCAGTGCAGTACATACCCTCATAAAATCCCTTATAAATATCTCCCTGATCATAAAATTTCTTAAATATCTTTTGAACCTGTTTTTTATGATCTTCATCTGTAGTTCTGATAAATTTATCATATGATGTGTTCATCATATCCCAAATTTTTCTGATCTGACCTGCGGCATTGTCTACATACTCCTTTGGAGTGATACCTGCATCCTTTGCTTTATTCTCTATCTTTTGACCATGCTCATCTGTACCGGTTTGAAAAAAAACTTCAAGTCCTTCCTCTCTTCTAAATCTAGCTATAGCATCCGCTAAAACTATCTCATATGTATTACCAATATGCGGTTTTCCTGAAGCATATGCAATGGCAGTTGTTATATAATATGGTTTCTTACTCATTTATCATTCCACCTTCTTATAGTTTGTATTATATTCAAAATCCGAAGAAATTGTTTCTCTATTAAGCTTACTATCTATCTGCTGCAATTCCTGTAGATATATGCTCTATAATATTAATCATTTTTACATTCAACTGCTGAAAACATCGCCTATGCAGCAAGCATTGTAACTGCAGTTTTTTATTCTTCTTAACTTATATCTCCTTGTATTAAGGCAGTCTTTTTTTGATCCAACGATTTATTTTTACAAGAGCACTCATCAAAGTGTCCATCTCTACATCGCCCATATTTTCAAGCATAGACTTAACCATTTCATCATTAAACTCTTCATATTTTAGGAATGCCCTCTCACCCTTTTGTGAAAGGTTTACCAAAACCACCCTCTTATCCTTTTCAGATCTTTCCTTTACAACATATCCCTTTCTTACCAGGCTATTCATTGAAATAGTTAATGTACCGAAAGTGACTGTCAATTCCTTGGCAATCATTGACATACTCTTTTTAGTATTCATACCTATCGCACTTATAACATGTATATCATTATTGGTCAAATCCTTAAATTCAGTGGTACTGAGAGCACTCTCCTGATACTCAAGTATATCATTAAATAACTTTACAAGGATTATTTTAAATTCCTGTGAACCTTTCAAAATACTCTTCCTTTTTGCAACAAATTTAAAAATCTGTCACCTAATTTATCAAGCAAATATTATACTAGATTTATCAAAGAATATCAAGCTTCCTTACCGTTCCAACAATATGTACACAGCTTACATGGGCTTATACCTATGGATTCGATAAGATCATCCAGTCTGTGAAATCTTAAACTTGAGAAATTTTGAATTTTTCTTATCTCTTCCACCATATCTTTATAATTTTTGCTGTCAGGATCAGCATAATCAAAAAGTATCTCCTGATTTACATTTTCTCCTTCCCTATCTCTTATTATTCTTCTGGTAATGAGGTCGTAGTCGGATTTGGATCTTGAAAAGTTGAGATATTTACATCCAAACAAAAGTGGTGGACAGGCAGGCCTGACATGCACTTTCTTTGCACCGGAATTATATAAAAACTCTGTAGTTTCTCTCAGTTGTGTACCCCTAACTATGGAATCATCTATCAGCAATATATCATTATCATATATCAATTCCTGTACAGGTATAAGCTTCATCTTAGCTATCAAGTTTCTCTGACTTTGATTGGTGGGCATAAAAGATCTAGGCCATGTAGGGGTATACTTTATAAAAGGCCTGGCAAAAGGTATACCTGATTCATTTGCATAACCTATGGCATGAGCTGTACCGGAATCCGGTACTCCTGCTACAATATTAGCATCTACATCATCTCTTTTTGCTAAAAGTTCGCCACATTTATATCTCATTTTCTCTACATTTACACCCTCATATGAAGCTGTAGGATAACCATAGTATACCCATAGGAAGGAACATATCTTCATATCATTTTTAGCAGGTGATATTTCTCTAACTTCATTTGGCGTAATAAATACTATCTCTGAAGGACCAAGTTCCTTATAAAAGCTATATCCCAGGTTCAAATATGCATGATTTTCAAAAGTTATACAAAAAGTATCTTCTTTGTGGCCTATAACAAGAGGCGTTCTGCCAAATCTGTCTCTAGCAGCGTATATTCCCTCCTTTGTCAAAAGCAATATACTCATAGAGCCTCTTATAATGTCTTGCACATATTCTATACCCTCTTTAAATGAAGGCTTTGATGATATCAAAGTTGCAATCAACTCATTATCATTTATACGCCCCCCACTCTGTTCTTGAAAATGCACCCTGCCGTTTGTATAAAGTTTTTTAATTATTTCATCACGATTGTCTACTTTACCCACTGTAGTTATAGCATAGCTTCCAAGATGTGATTGTATCAAAAGTGGCTGTGGATCTTCATCAGAAATACATCCTATACCCATAGGGCCTCTAAGATCTTCCACGTCTTTTTCAAACTTTGTTCTAAATGGTGAGTTTTGAATATTATGAATCACTCTATTAAAATACTCCCCATCAAATACTGCCATTCCTCCACGCCTTGTTCCCAGATGCGAATGATAATCCACTCCAAAAAACAAATCCATAACACAATCATTTTTACCTACTACACCAAAAATACCGCCCATGTTTTTCCTTCCTGATATAAGCACAAAAACAGATATAGAATTTCTATATCTGTTTAAAATTTATTTATTGATTGAATACTTCCTTAGCAAGGGATACAACATTTTCCTTTGTAAATCCAAACTTCTTAAATAACAGATCCTGTGGTGCCGAAGCTCCAAAAGAATTCATAGAAAGTACTCTTCCATCAAGACCTGTGTACTTGTCCCATCCAAAACCTGACAATGCCTCTATTGCAACTCTGTTTCTAACAGCTCTTGGCAGGACTTCTTCCTTATATTCCTTACTCTGATTCTCAAAAATATCCATACATGGCATACTTACGACTCTTGTAGAAATACCGTCATTTTCAAGCTCTACAGCTGCATCAACAGCAAGAGAAACCTCTGATCCTGAGGCTATTAAAATCATATCAGGAGTGTTCTTTGAAGCCTCTTTTATAATATATCCACCATTAAGCGCTTTCTTTCCGCTGCCATTAAGCTGTGGCAGATTTTGTCTTGTAAGAACAATAGCTGTAGGTGTGCTCTTTGAAGACATTGCTGCATACCATGCTGCAATAGTTTCTCTAGCATCTGCCGGTCTAAATGTATTAAAGTTTGGTAATGATCTAAGCATAGCAAGCTGCTCAATAGGCTCATGTGTAGGTCCGTCTTCACCTACTCCTATAGAGTCATGTGTGAATACAAATATAGTAGGTATATTCATAAGCGCTGACAATCTTGCCATAGGCTTTGTATAATCGCTAAATACAAAGAAAGTTGCACAATATGCTCTTAATCCGCCATGCAACACAATGCCGTTGGTTATAGCAGTCATTGCAAACTCTCTTACACCAAAATGTATATTTCTACCAGAGAAATCATCCTTTGACATATAACCTACAGACTTCATTTCTGTTTTATTTGAAGGTGAAAGGTCAGCTGAACCTCCTACAAGATTTGGGAATATATCCTTTAATCTGTTTATAATACTTCCTGAAATATTTCTTGTAGCTGCCGGTGCATCATCCCAACTCCAGAATTCCTCATTATCTATTAGAGCTGTATTTATTTCAGAATGATAGTTATCCCAATCCTTTGCTTCCTGTGGATACTTGCTTGCGTATTCTTTAAAACGCTCATTCCACTCTTCTTCCAACTTTGCATTCTTTTCATTTATTGCTTTAAAGTTTTCATATACATCTACATCAACATCAAAACTCTTCTCAGGGTCAAAACCAAATCCTGTCTTTAATGCAGCCAAAGCTTCACTTCCAAGAGGCTCACCATGTACTCCTGCAGTTCCTTGCTTCTTACCTGCACCATAACCTATGATAGTATTTATCTTAATAAATGAAGGTCTGCTCTTATCCGCTTTAGCCTCTTCTATAGCCTTTCCTATAGCTGCAGTATCATTGCCATCCTCTACCTCTATAGTTTGGAATCCAAAAGCTTTCATTCTATCTACTACATTCTCTGTAAACGCTATATCTGTACTTCCCTCTATAGATATACCATTTGAATCATAAAATACTATAAGTTTTGAAAGTCCAAGTGTTCCTGCAAGTGAAAATGCCTCTGATGAAATACCCTCCATCATACATCCATCACCACCAAGAACATAGGTATAGTGATCTACAATATCAAAACCGTCCTTATTGAATACACTTTCCATATGTGCTTCAGCCATAGCCATACCTACAGCCATACCCATACCTGCTCCAAGTGGACCTGTAGTAGCTTCCACACCTATTGTATGACCATACTCAGGATGTCCCGGAGTTTTTGAGTCCAACTGTCTAAAACTTTTCAAATCTTCCAAACTTAAATCGCCATATCCAAAAAGGTGGAATAAAGAATATAAAAGCATAGAACCATGACCGGCAGATAAAATAAATCTATCTCTGTTCTTCCATCCAGGATTCTTTGGATTATGTTTCATATGATGTGCAAAAAGTTCATATGCAATAGGTGCTGAACCTAATGGCAACCCTGGGTGACCTGATTTTGCTTTCTCTATACCATCTGCACTTAAAGTTCTTATGGTATTTACTGATTTGATGTCAATATTACTCATTTATATGCTCCTTTTCACATAATATTATGATTTTATAGTTCATAAGATATAAATTCTAAACTCTAATGCACTCTATTGTACCACAATATAATAAATTATAAAATGTCTTGCAAATAGTATTTTTCTTTGGTAAAATGTATTCGTTATGGATTTTGCAAGGGTTTTTCCCGATTGTGATGAAGTCCAATCCAAAATAATTATAAATTTTTATAATTAAAGTCAAAGGAGGTGTAACCGTGGCAAAATGTTCAATATGCGAAAAAGCTGCTCATTTTGGTAATGCAGTAAGCCATTCTCATAGAAGATCCAACAAAATATGGAAGGCTAATGTCAAGTCCGTTAAAGTCAAAACAGAAGGTGGATCTAAGAAGATGTATGTATGTACTTCATGTCTTCGTTCAGGTTTTGTAGAGCGTGCTTAGTTTATATTAGAGAATACGTATTTTTAAAGAACAAAAAAGAGCCTTTAAGGCTCTTTTTATTATTTAGATTATTTTACTGAATTCTCATAGTCCGCTATAAACTTCTTGATACCTGCATCTGTAAGTGGATGACTTAGCATTGACTTGAATACAGAGTATGGCACTGTAGCTATATCCGCCCCTGCCTTGGCACACTCTATTACATGCATATTGTTGCGTACAGAAGCTGCTATAATCTCTGTCTCAATACCATGTACCTCAAATACCTCTACAATATCTTCTATTAAATCCACTCCATTAGTTCCCACATCATCAAGTCTTCCAAGGAACGGAGAAACATAAGTCGCACCTGCTCTTGCTGCCAATAGTGCTTGAAGTGGTGTAAATATTAAAGTACAGTTAGTAGCGATTCCCTCTTTACTGAGTACTGCTATTGCTTTTAAACCCTCATCAGTCATAGGAATTTTTACAACCATATTCTTATGGATCTTTGCAATCTCTCTACCCTCTACTACCATATCCTCAGCCTTTGAAGTAGTTGCCTTTACTTCGCCACTTATAGCACCGTCCACTATATCAGTGATTTCTTTGATAACATCTTCAAACTTTCTTCCTGACTTTGCAACAAGTGAAGGATTGGTTGTAACTCCTGCTAACACGCCCCAAGATGCGATTTCTCTGATCTCATCCACATTCGCAGTATCAATAAAAAACTTCATAAATTCACCTCACATATATTATTTATTCTATTTTACCACTTCTATATATTATTTCAATTCATTTTGTATATGATATTAGACTTAATTTATAGGAACAATCCATTTGCAAACTCCGTATTCAAGATAAGCTGCCAATATAGGCAGCTTATTTATCACACTCTTAATTCTATCACTGTCAGCATTTTTATCAATTGATAGTTCATGTAAATTTGTATAAGGAAAATAGCTTTTTTCTGCTGAAACTTTTTGAATCACCTGATTTCTCTGTGCTTTTACAGCAGACATACTACATCCTACTAAAACAAAAGCGGTACAACTCAATACTACACATGTCGATAATTTCTTTTTAATAATCATACTATTCTCCTTATTGCATTATTTATTTCAACTTTCTTTCCATTCTATTTAATCTAAAGAATCTGAAAATAGCAACTATAGCCTGTACA
This sequence comes from Lachnoanaerobaculum umeaense, assembly GCF_003589745.1. Classification (GTDB taxonomy): domain Bacteria; phylum Bacillota; class Clostridia; order Lachnospirales; family Lachnospiraceae; genus Lachnoanaerobaculum; species Lachnoanaerobaculum umeaense. The sequence goes on from NZ_CP032364.1 coordinate 1,701,079, forward strand.
ATTAGAGATATAGCAATAATTAAAGATATATAGCTTGCAATTAGCAATGGATTCAATATAACTATAATACCAAATATAATTTGTATTACTGCTATTACAATAAGTCGCTGCCCTATATTTTTTTCAAACTTTACAACTCTCATTCCCATAAGCAATTTGCTTATGCCGATAAAAAACAACCAGATACCTATTGCCACAATAATAGTAATAGGTAATCCCAAAGGATATCCTATGACCAAATATATTCCTATAATTATTGAAATAATTCCTTCAACCAATCTCCAATTACTTCTGCCTTCTCTTTTTTCAGATAAATATGCACTTATTTGTGAAATACCCTCTATCAAAAGCATTACACAGAAAATAATATTTATTGTGTACGCTATAAATAAAGGCCTTGTTATAATATATATTCCCACTATCAAAAAGATTATTCCTGATATAAGTGAGAAATATTTTGTTCTGGAAATATCGTTCATCAATAACCCCTTTCTTTCTTTGAATCATTTACAAACCTGTCATCCGGATAATTTGTAATAATTTCAGTAAATAAATTATTTGCAGTTTCTATATCTCCCATTGCCTTATATGATAGAGCTTTCTTGTACTTCGCCTCCACATAATCCGGTGAAATTCTAAGTGCGGCATCATAATAACCTATTGCTCCTGCAAAATCTCCTGATCTGTTCAACTCATCTGCAACTTTTATCAAAAGTTTTGGTCCTTCCTCTCTCATCTTAGGTGCAATTTCTGCAAATATCCCGGTTACAGATATTTCTAATCCATTGTCCACATCTGTAAGCTGACCAACATCCAGATTTGAAAAAATCTCTGCAGCTCTTGTATAATTCTTGGTATTATACTCCTTTATAAGTCCAAGAAAATAAACATACTGTAAAAGTTTATAGTTCATATTCTCTGTAGAAGTATTATTGACCTCAGTCAGTTTGTTTACCTGCTCATTTAAATCCTCATTCTGAGTTTTTAAACTCTCCATTGCAAGATTTGTATCACTAAGTTTCTGTGATACTTCCACTATTTCCTTATTGTGGATATTACTTAGTGATACTTTCATAGTAGGCATATACAAAAATACCATGGCACATGCTCCTATTATAAGACCTATACCAACATTGATTGCAGTAAATAATCCTGAATAGTTTCTGTAAATATCTGTCACAGGCATACTCGTATTCATATTTTCTGCAGCTTTTGCTTTTTTTACCGGACTACCTATAACATCAAGTTTTTCTTTCCTTACACTTTTCCCTTTTAATGGCTTTAGCTCATCTAAATAAGCAATAGCCTTTGCATTAAATCTGTCTATTGATATGACAGATTCCAAAAGTTTTTTAGCTTCACTTGCTCTGCCTTCTCTAATATCTAAGATTGAAAGTGCAAGCATAGCCTTCACATAATGAGGTCTTATATCCACAGCCTGCTTTAAGGTGATTCTTGCCATATCATAATTCATAGTTCTGATTTGAGAAATCGCCTTATTATACTTTGAAATAGCATCCTGTGATTTTTCTAAATACGAAGATCTATTTCTTAATTTTTGCAAATAATTTTGTGCCATATTATTTATAGGGTTTATATTTATACTGATTACCCATGAAATAAGTGCCTTTGCCTCCTCACCCATCTCAAATTGAATAAGGCCGTATAGATTTCTGGCATCTATATTTTTCTTATTCAATCCCATAGCTATGCTCAATGCATTCAATGCCGAAGATAAATTTCTTTCCTTTGCCAAAGACAAGCCCAAATTATAATATCCGTTTGAAGCCTGCTCCAGTTTTCTTCTTTTCTTCATATCAGCCCTTTACTTGCTCTTTTAACATTTCCATCAAAATATCATTCATATCTGAAATATCACTTTTTGATATGATATCCTCCACAGCTGAAACATCCAGTGAAGGTTTAAATTTTTTTAATTCTTCTTCAAAATCTATCATCTGTTTTCCTCTAATATCTCTCCTATTAAATACAGTGAGCCAACACAGAACAAAATTTCATCATCTTTTTTTTCTTCTCTGGCTCTATCAAAAGCTTCTTTACTAGTATTATAGCAGGCAATGTCTGTGCTTCTTTTATTTTTTTCTAAAAGTATATTTAAGCTATTATAAAGTTCACTGATGCTATTTGTTCTATAAGAATCTATGGATGTCAGGTAGTATTTTTCAACTTTCAAATTTGATACAATAATATCAAAAACCTTATCCATCTCCTTATCCTTCACCAAAGAAATCAAAAGCTTAATTTTCTTTTTTTTTGTTTTCACAATATTTAAGACATTATCAATAAATTCACGTATAGCCGGCTCATTATGTGCCCCATCTATGATAATATCTTTTTCTATTTCTTCCATCCTGCCATGCCATATTGTATTTCGTATGGCTGCATCAATATTCTCTATGTTATTAAGCAGCTGCCTTGCTCCAAGTATTGCAAGTGCAGCCGCCTTCTTCTTATATTTTATACAGGTAAAATCCAAACTTTCATATTCAAAATCTGAAAGTGCTATTAGTTTTGCATTCTGTTCTTTCGCCTTTTTTGTAATTATTTCATTTACTTCTTTATTTGAATCATCAAAAATAACCGTGGAATTACACTTTATAATGCCTGCCTTTTCAAAAGCAATATCTCCTATATTATTCCCCAGATACTGCATATGATCCATTCCAATACTTGTGATAATTGAAAGGTTGTCATCAAAAACATTTGTAACATCAAGTCTTCCGCCCATACCGGTTTCCAATATTACAAAATCCAGATTGGAATTTGAAAAATGAACCATTGCAATATAAAAAAGATATTCAAAATATGTAGGAGAAATCTTGCTATTATTTAACCTCTCTCTTACATATTTTGATATACTTTCCAGGTCATCGTCACTTATAGGTATCATATCAAGCAATATTCTTTCATTTACTTCTATCAAATGAGGTGAAATAAATGTTCCCACCCTCATTTTATTAGCTATCAAAATATTGCTCAAATATGCACATACAGAACCCTTCCCATTGGTACCGGCTACATGTATTAAATTAGGTAGCCTGATACCAAGAGCTTTGATATTTTTTTTCACTTCAGAAAGTGTATTTTTTTCCTTTGCCCACATGGGAATATTCTCTATATATTCTTTTTCACTCATATCAGTCAGATAATCTTGCAAGCTGCTCTCTTACTTGAGAAAGCATCTGTTCATAGTTTTCAAGTTTTTTCTTCTCTTCATCTATTTTTGCCTGCGGAGCCTTGCTTACAAATTTTTCATTTGAAAGCATACCTGTTGATCTTGCCACCTCACCGATAAGCTTCTTTTCTTCTTTTTTAAGTCTTTCAACTTCTTTTTCTATATCTACAAGCTCCTTTAGAGGCAGACAAATAGATGCATTGGGTATTGCAACTCTCACAGAATCTTTCTCAACATTGCTGTCATCAGATTCTATTATCAGCTTATCAAGTCCTGCCAGCTGCTTAAAGAAATCTCCGGCACTTTCAAATGTATCTCTAATCTTTTCACTTTCACTTACTACAATTCCTTTTGCCTTATGTGAAGGAGGTACATTCATAGATGCTCTTACATTTCTTATTGCCCTTACAGCTTCCTTTATAAGTTCAGCCTTGTTTTCATCACCCTCAAAATTACATTCAGGATTTTCTACCGGCCAAGGTTCAACCATTATGCTCTTTGCATCTTCATTGATTGTACAATAAATTTCCTCTGTGATAAATGGCATAAAAGGATGTAAAAGTTTTAAAATAATATTCAAAACCTCAGTAAGAACTGCAAGTGCTGTATCTCTGCTCTCATCTTCCTTATTCCAAAGTCTTACCTTTACCATCTCAATATACCAGTCACAGAACTCTTCCCATGCAAAGTCATAGATCTTTGAAAGTGCTATACCAAGTTCAAATTTATCAAGATTTGTTGTAACTTCCTTTATAAGTCGGTTTGACTTTGAAAGAATCCACTTATCAGAAAGTAAAAGCTTTGAACTGTCTATATTCTTAGGCTTTGTGTCTCCAATATTCATCATAATGAGTCTGGCTGCATTCCATATCTTATTTGCAAAGTTTCTGGCACTTTCCACTCTTTCATAGTAGAATCTCATATCATTACCGGGTGCATTTCCGGTTATAAGCATCATTCTAAGAGCATCAGCACCATACTTATCTATTACCTCAAGAGGATCTATACCATTTCCAAGGGATTTACTCATCTTTCTACCCTCAGAATCTCTTACAAGACCGTGAATAAGTACTGTATGGAAAGGTGATTTTTTGGTCTGCTCATAGCCTGAGAATACCATTCTTACTACCCAGAAGAATATAATATCATATCCTGTTACAAGTACATCTGTAGGATAAAAATATTTCATCTCTTCAGTATCATCCGGCCAGCCAAGCGTTGAGAAAGGCCAGAGTGCAGAAGAAAACCAAGTATCTAAAGTATCTTCATCCTGTACAAGTTCATGACAACCACATTTTGGACAAGCATTTGGTTTATCCTTTGCAACTGTTATTTCACCACATTCAGAACAAGTATATGCGGGTATCTGATGTCCCCACCAAAGCTGTCTTGAAATACACCAATCCCTTATGTTTTCAAGCCAATGTAAATATGTCTTTGCATAACTTTCAGGTACAAACTTAAGTTCTCCCGTTTCTATAGCTTTTATAGCCGGCTTCGCCATCTCAGACATCGAAACAAACCACTGTGGTTTTATAAGAGGTTCAACTACAGTCTTACATCTATCATGTCTTCCTACATTGTGACTATGTGGCTCAACCTTTACCAAAAGTCCTGCTGCATCAAGATCCTTTACTATAAGCTTTCTTGCCTCATATCTGTCCAAACCGTCATATACTGTACCCTTACAGTCGATAGTTGCATCATCATTCATTATATTGATTTGAGCAAGATTATGTCTCTTTCCTACCTCAAAATCATTAGGATCATGTGCCGGTGTTATCTTCACACATCCTGTTCCAAAAGCCTTGTCAACATACTCATCTGCAACAACCGGTATCTCTCTGCCTACTAATGGTAGAATAAGCTTTTTACCTATAATGTCCTTATATCTTTCATCTAATGGATTTACTGCTACTGCAGTATCTCCTAAAAGAGTCTCAGGTCTTGTAGTTGCAATTTCAACAAACTTGCCTTCTTCTCCGGCAATAGGGTATTTTATATGCCAGAAATTACCTTCCATCTCAATATGCTCAACCTCAGCATCTGAAATAGATGTCTTACAAACCGGACACCAGTTTATTATTCTGTTTCCCTTATATATATACCCCTTTTCATACAATCTGATAAAGACTTCTTTTACAGCCTTTTGTCCATGTTCATCCATGGTAAATCTTTCTCTATCCCAATCAGCTGATGATCCCAGTCTTTGTAACTGGTTAATTATTCTTGTACCATAGTCATTTCTCCATGCCCATGCTTCCTTCAAGAATCCCTCTCTTCCAAGTTCATGCTTATCCTTGCCCTCTGATTTGAGCTTTTCAATAACCTTTACCTCTGTAGCAATGGCTGCATGGTCGGTTCCCGGCTGCCAAAGTGCCTCATAACCTGACATTCTTTTATATCTTATTAGAATATCCTGCATAGTATTGTCCAAGGCATGACCCATATGTAACTGCCCTGTAATATTAGGTGGAGGCATTATAATAGTAAAAGGTTTTTTATCTTTATTTACCTTTGCATGAAAGTACTTTTCTTCCAACCACTTTTTATATATTCTGCCCTCTATTTTTTCCGGACTATATGTCTTTTCCAATTCCTTCATATCTACCTGCCTTATTTCATATTTCTATAATCAGATTTTAGCTTAGCAATATACTCATTTATTAATTTTTTCTTCTCTTCCTTATCATCAAGCATAAAAATAGCTTCCAGATTTTTAATTCTTTCGCCCTCTCTTATACCGTTTACGGCTATATCAAATGCTTTTCTTGCTTCTACCATCAATTCCGACTTAAGTATTGCTTCTATTTCCTCATCCTTTTTTAACTTGTCATAAGGATCAAATATTCTTTTCAAGAAATATAATTCAACCAAAATCACTTCATCATTTGTAAGTTCATAAGCTTTCTTAAAAGCATCATAGGCCTCATCATATAAGAAAAGATTCGCATATACTACTCCAAGATTGTGATAAATACTTCCGACAAAACCGTTTTCAACATTTGTATCCATCTCTATTATCTCAAGATAATATTTTTTAGCCAAATCATACTTGCCTATATAAAACATATAGTCAGCTCTCTGCTTTCCAACTTCCCAAACTGCCATTTTCTTGATTTTTCCAATGACATTTCTAAAAATTATAGATTCAGCATTATTATATAAATCACATGAATCAATGATGTAGACTAGAATGTCTTCATCACATACTCCATTAGCTATTTTCCTATTTAAATTTTCAGCTAAATCCGGTAATTTTAAATCTTTTCCAATAAAATCCACCAAAGCATCACTTACTATTCCCTCCGTGACTAATATCGGATTTTCAAATATTACATAGCATAATTCCTCAAAGCTATAAATATCCAAAGGCAAGACATCTATATGAAAAGGATTTTTCACTTCCAGAGATTCACATAAAATCAATCCCATATATTTACCTCAATATTTCTTTTTACACCAGTGGCAGGATACATATCTCCAAATCCGGCATCTGATATTTCCAGGTTCATTACCTTATCACTTAAAAAGTGACTTTTCAAACAAAATCTTCTGGTTTTCACCGGTCTCTTCGGCAAGAAATCCAGAGTAATAGGAATATTCTTTTTACTTTTTCCATCTACACTTACTATATTTATATCTATTGATTCTCTTTCATCAGGTATTAAAAATAGTTCCTCATTAGGCTCATCCCAAATATCTCCGGCTTTTCCCAAATACATCTTGCAGCTCTTACCATTACTGAAAACATTTATAAATACATCTGATTTCAGTCTTCCTTCACAAGTAGCCAATATATTATAAATCGAATTCTCACTTGCCAGATCAACTCCCTTAAATGCCGCACCTTTGGCAAAGATATTTGTGTCCAAATACACTCTGCCTCTGGAACACAGGAAACCTATAAAACCTTCTGCCCATTCATGCTCCGCAAACACCTGCCCTGTAAGGAAAATAGAAGAGAACTTCTTTCTATCCATTACCTTCTCGGCCACAGAGGTCAATATTTTATCTGCAAGTTTTGCACCTGACGGATTATTCAATATTTGTAAGTTAAATGCCTCATCCATATTTTCAGATTCAGCATTCACAGAAAGTTTTCTTGTGTTTCTATTTACCATCATTTCATAATATGTAAGACTTACATCTGATAAGTCAAACATTCCAACTCTATTACTCCAAATATCCTTTTTTAAGGAAAGCACAAAATATATAAAACTTTCTTCTTTACTTATAACATGTATATGATTAGGCTGATATCCAAGTCCAACAAAAGCTTCTCTGATATCTCTCACTATATATTTATCTAACTCGGCTATAGCTATGACTACTTCATCAGGTTTTTCCTTATACAGTTTTTCCATTCCTACATTTATTATTTCTTTGAAAAAAATCTTTAGTATTTCTTTTCCATCATATTTTGTACCATCAATAGTTGCAGTACCGTTTTTTCTTGCTAATTTTAATAATTTATCAGTAATTATTCCTTTTCCATCCAGTGCAAGAGCATAGGCTTCTTCTCCCACTACCCAAGCTTCTTCACTCTTTTTCTTACTTATGATAGTAGGGAATATTATCGCTTCATCATCAGGATAAAATATAAGGCCTGTACTTATATCAGATAAAGCAATTCCAAGCACTCTTGGATTCATCGTATCTCCCATTTTAGATAAATTTTAGATGTAAACAAATGTTTACATTCCTTTCATATTTTTTATATCAGTGTAAATAAATTATTCACCAACTCATCTTTGTATACAAATTCTGTCAGCTTTTCCTTCATTTCATCATCTTTTCCATCCGGCAAATCTTCCAAGTCATTTATCATAATAAATCTGCTTTCCTTGGCATCAGGTTCTTTGTTAAATTGAACACAATCGGTTGTAAGTACATTGGCTGTACCCTCTGTATTTTCTAAAATCTGATACTCCCAAATTTCATCCGCAAAGATCTTTTTATGCTTAACAAAAACATTTTTATAAATATTTGGAAATTCCTCTTCTTCAAATTTATCACTAATTGGGAAAATCCTTGATTTAAATATGATGGACTCACTATTTGATTTATATTCTACAAATGCAGACTCTAAAATATCTCTGTCTATAGATATAAATCTTGACAATGACTTAAAATATGAAAATATCATGCCCAAATCACAAAGATTTTTTACAATTAATTCGCAAAGTCTTGTCTGTTTAAAATTAAGTGTATCCTTTTTTGAGTAATACTTAGACAATGCAAGCATGTATATATTAGGAAATTCCTTCATATCATCAAAATCACTGAGTCCATCTTCCAAGTAATCAAAGACATCATCCTTAGTAAACTCGTCATTCATAAAGAATGCATCACTCTTTATTGTAAAGTATGCCCTAATAATGATATCTGTAACTCTTTTTCTATCTGTATAAATACTAAATGCCTCATCCAAATCTTTAGTTTGATTAGAGAAAAGCATTTGTATCAGTATTCTTTCCTCAAAATCATATGTTTCAACATTTCTTTCCACACATAATTTCAGGCATTCAAACATATCTTTTGTTCTACCATTGTATACTCTGGCAATCAAGTCCAATGTTTTATCTGTAAATTTTCCTTCTTTATATAACATAAAGGCAATGCTTGCCCTGAATGTATCGTAATCTACTGCCTTTGAAATAAGGCTGAGGAGTTCCTCCTCCTTAATATGTTCTATACCAAATGCTTTTATTATATCTATTGCCTCTTTTATATTTCCGGTATTCATTAATGTATCACAATACATAAAAATATTGTCTTCATCCAAATTCAACTCACCTGTCCTATTTAAGAGTTCAAGATTAATTATATCCTCATCCTTAGAGGATCTCCAAAAATATTCTATAAGCTTTGACAAAAGCAGGTTTTTAAAGCGGACATCAATATCTATCTCTTCAAGTGCAACCTCAACAAGTTCAACATCTTCCAGATCTATACTATCACTCTCAGATATTATTCCCAGTTTTTCAAGCCTGTTCATATCATGATTTTCATCTATATCATAGGCTCTGTCTATCAAATTCTGCATATGGAATATCTTATCTACAACCATATCTTTAGAATAATATCTGTTTCCAAATGCATCACCAGTCAAAATTATAGCATTTTCAGAATACAATGCTACAAACGCCCTTCCATCTACAAGATCATATATCTTTTCACCATTTAACTCCGGATATACTACAACAATGGATCTTGCTGCTTTATCCGGAACATAAACCTCATAGGAATTCATTAAAAACGGAATTATCTTTGCCAGTCTTTCATCTACATCATCCTCTTCCAGTATTCCTGCATAGATATTTATTAAATGCTCATCCATCCTCAACTTCATAGCATTGTCAATAGTAAATATCTTTATTCGCTTTATATAAGCTCTATAAATCTCACTATTATGAGGATAATGTTCTACAACATTTTCAAAAATTCTCAGTTTAAAATCATCCGCCATTGAATTTATTCTTTCAAAATATTTCAATACAGACTCAGGCATAGGTAAATCATATTTTTCAGGAAGCGAATATAAGAAATACTCGTATATCCTATCAACATTCAATCCTTTTTGAATGCATCTTTCGTACCACATGTTTACATGCTTTTTTCTTACATTACCATTTATAAGTATTTCACATATGTCAAAAAGTAACTCATCACTTGGTAATGCATTGTATATGGAAAATAATATATTAAGTATTGCACCATTTATCTTCTTTGTCTCTCTTACAACGACTAAAATTCTCTCAGAGAGATTAATTGATATAAGATTATTCCTTATTCCAAAGCTCAATGCCATAACTTCAAATTTTCCACACACAGTCAATAAGTGTGGATTCTTACAAAGCAGTTTTGCATACTCCATCATCAAAAGCTTTGATCTGTCTCCAAGCTCAAATGCTCTCTTTAGGACTTTCTGCTTTTCTACAGGATTGTCTTTCAAATTATCATCTATATTTAAAATAAGAACAAGCTGAATAATGGAATGATATTTCTTATATAAATCCTTTATCAGCTTTGTCAAATCTCTAGCCTTATCAGCATCCGGATACATATAAGTGTCCAAATATTCCAAAATCAAATACTCATCTCTTAGTTCATGCCTGTTTTCCTTGATCTTAGAAGTTAAGCTGTTGATGATAGACTTTGCACTTGCCTTATCTCCCAGTATCAAATATATCTCTGCCTTTAAAAGCTTTACTAAGAAACTTTTATATGTGCTTGCCAATAATCTATCAAGTACTGCCATCATTTTAAGTAAAATCTCATTTTTTTGTATTTTTTCACTACTAAGTTCGGCTTCAACTCTCAGCTTAAAATAATCTATCCACTGCTTTCTTTCAAAAATCCTAGCTTCTCTTTGATATTCCTTTTCAAGATTCTTATTTATTATGACTTCCAAATACTTTTCATTCAGGCCATTTTTGAACTTTATATTTGCAATATTTTTTCTATCTTCCAACAAATTTGGATCAATAGTAAACTCCAGTTCATATACATTATCTATGAAATCTTCATTCTTTATCTTTCCGGTATTTAACTTAATAAAAGAAGCATTTGTAGATACATCAATGTCAAGAAGTCCCCAGTTTTCCTTATAGACCTTTATGGTAAAGCTCTTCTCTTCTTCTATTGTAGAAATATCCAACTCATTTGACTCAAGCTCAAAGTTTACAGCCTCTTTATTACCTACAGCCTGTAAGAAATTCTCTAGATTCGATCTGGAATCTGCACCTTTACTTAATGCATCATAGATTTTTTGCAATCTTATGTCTTTCATAAATCTTGACTTACAAAAATCTTTATACATAAAAATAGCCAGTGCAATATTTATGTCTTCTTTAGCAATCACCATAAAATCATCCACTGTCTTTAATGAGTCCAGTACCAGTACTGTATCTGTATTTTTTGTATAGAAAATATAGGGTATATCTCTCTCACCTGCATTTGTAACCAAAGTGATATTACCCTCTATCTTTTCTTCACTATTAAGATTTCTGGAGTTGATTTCCAGTACAAGCTTGCTTTCTAAACCGCCAAAGGTTGCATCAACTATTCTTACTCTAATATTGTCAGAATAAGCCACGCCTCTTAAAGGTACATTGTTCTCACTTCGTATCTCTATCTCAAAGCGAACAGCTTCATCCACCTTTATAGGCAGGTCTATATTTCCCGGCTCACAGACCAATATCGGTAATTCCTCTTCTATTATTCCTTTAGCCAAACGATTGATTCGCTCTCTCATTTATACACCTCTTTTATAAACCGTATCCTACATTCTATCATAAATAAAAATGAATTTCTATATCTAATAAGTAGTTGTCACCATAGCCCAAAATAAAACATCTCAATTATACTGCTTAAATACTTTATATACAGAACTCATTCTGCTTTACAGACCATAACATTTGTTGTAAAATCTTTTATAAGACACAGGAGGTCCGACGATGCTCTCAGAACCTATGACATTATATAAATTAATGATACTATATATGTTAAAGCAAGTGAAATTTCCACTTACAAACTCAAATATATCAGACTTTTTTGTCAGCAAAGAATATACCACCTATTTTATAGTTCAACAAGCTCTATCCGAGCTTTTAGAATCGAACCTGCTTAGTATGGAAAATATAAATAATAATTCCAGGTATGAAATGACAAAGGAAGGCGAGGAAGCACTGTCTTTTTTTGAAAAACAGATTTCCCCTGCTATTATCACTGATATAAACGAATTTATACAGACTAATAAATTTAGAATGAGAAATGAAGTCTCAACTACAGCAGAATATTACAAACTTCCGGGAAACGACCTCATTGTACATTGTGAGGTGTTAGAAGGTAAGACTCCACTTATAAATATTGAGATCAATTCACCTGATGAAGAGCAGGCAAGTATTATGACAAATAATTGGCGTTCTTGCAGTCAGGATATCTATCAATATATTATGAAAAGACTTCTTGGTGGCATGGACTAGAAAAAGGACACATTGTGTCCTTTTTATTCGCCTAAATATGCCCTTTTTACACTGTCATCATTAAGCAATGTCTTTGCATCTCCATCCAATACAATATTCCCGGTTTCAAGTACATATGCTCTATCTGCAATACTAAGTGCCTTCTTTGCATTTTGCTCAACCAAAAGCACTGTAGTTCCACTTTCATGAATCTCTCTAATTATATCAAATATCTCATTAACGTATAGTGGTGAAAGTCCCATAGAAGGCTCATCCATAACGATAACCTTAGGATTACTCATAAGAGCTCTTCCCATTGCAAGCATCTGTTGCTCACCGCCTGATAGAGTACCTGCCACCTGTAACTTTCTCTCAAACAGTCTTGGAAATCTCTTATATATCTTATCAAGACTCTCTTCGATACCTGCCTTATCATTCCTGATATATGCACCAAGTTTCAAGTTTTCAAGTACTGTCAAATCTCCAAATACTCTTCTGCCCTCCGGTACATGTGCCATACCAAGCTTAACTATATCATGAGCTCTAGCCCTTGTTATATTCTTACCATCAAATTCTATACTTCCTTCTTTTGCACTGATCAGCCCTGTAACAGTATGTAGTATAGATGTCTTGCCTGCACCGTTTGCACCGATAAGCGCAACTATTTCACCTTTATTTACGGTAAAACTTGCACCCTTTACAGCTTTTATCATTCCATAGTTCACGACAAGATCTTTTACTTTTAATATTTCCATCGTTCCTCCTATTCTCCCAAATACGCTGTAATAACATCAGAGTTATTAAGTACCTCACCAGGTGTACCGCTTGCAAGCTCCGTACCAAAGTTTAGCACTGTAAGCTTTTCACAAATTCCTGCTACAAGCTTCATATCATGCTCTATCAACAGTATGGTCATATCATACATATCTCTGATTTTTCTTATAGTATCCATCAACTCTTCTGTTTCATTAGGATTCATACCTGCCGCCGGCTCATCCAATAAAAGTAAAGATGGTCCTGTTGCCAACGCTCTGGCAATCTCAAGTTTTCTTTGTTCACCATATGGCAAGTTTCCTGAAAGTATATCTTTCTTATCTCCAAGAGAAAATACATCCAGTATCTCCAATGCCATATCATCCATCTCTTTTTCTTTCTTATCAAATCCGAACAAATGAGTCATAGATGTTATAAGTGGATATTTTACTTTTTCATGCAATGCCACCTTTACATTGTCCAAAACTGACATATTTGAAAAAAGTCTTATATTTTGGAATGTTCTGGCAACTCCCATATTATTTATTTGTGTAGGTGTTTTCCCATTTATCAAATTTCCATTCAGCCTTATAGTACCGCTGCTAGGCTTATATACTCCTGTCAGAAGGTTAAAAACTGTAGTTTTTCCGGCTCCATTCGGTCCAATAAGTCCGTAGAGCATTCCTTTTTCTATATTCAGATTAAAATTATCTACCGCTTTTAATCCGCCAAATTGTATTCCCAGATTTTTACACTCCAGCATTAATCCTCCTTTCCAAGCTTTCTAAACGTTTTATTCAGTGATAAACTTGTCTTAAATTTACTATTATTAAATATCATAATTAAAATCAACACTATTGCATACAATAACATTCTAAGGTTATCTGCGCCTCTAAGGAACTCAGGCAATACTGTAAGTATAATTGCTGAAATTATAGATCCCGGAATATTTCCCATACCTCCAAGGACTACAAATACCAGTATCTCAATTGATTTATTATAGTCAAATATACTTGGCTTTATAATTCCTACATTATGTGCATATAGTGAACCTGCAAGTCCGGCAAAACCCGCAGCTATAACAAATGCACTAACCTTATATTTACTTATTTTTATGCCGATAGATTCAGCTGCAATATCATTATCACGAATAGACTTTATTGCTCTTCCGTCTCTTGAATTGATAAGATTTGAAATCAATACAATGCATATTGCCATGATAATAAATACAATAGTAAAATTATTGTAATCTGAATATAAAGGAATTTTACTGAGTCCCTTTGATCCTCCGGTAAAATCCAAATAATTTATAATAGACTTTATTATCTCACCAAAAGCAAGTGTTACTATAGCCAAATAGTCTCCCCTAAGTCTAAGTACAGGTACACCGATTAAAAATCCAAATACAGCCGCCAAAATACAACCACATACCAATGCTATAAAGAAAGATAGCACAGGTGGCAAAAAGCTTGTATTTATTGATATCAGTGCACTTGTATATGCACCTATTGACATAAATCCTGCATGACCTAATGAGAGTTCTCCCAAAAATCCGGTTACCAAGTTCAGTGATACCGCCAACATTATATTTACACATATTGGAACTATCAATGATTTATATTGTCTGCTGAGCAGTCCTAAGTTTATCAATACAAAAACCAATGCATAGGCCAGCAACATTATCGCTATATTAAATATAGTTTTTTTATTTAATATCTTCATACCACACCTACACCTTTACAATCTTCTTCTTACCCAAAAGTCCTGAAGGTCTGAATAATAAAACGACTATCAAAACTCCAAATACAATAGCATCAGCAAGCTCAGTTGAAATATATGCCTTTGAAACACTTTCTATAAGTCCAAGCAGTATTCCTCCAAGCATTGCCCCGGGTATGCTTCCTATACCTCCAAGAACCGCAGCTACGAAAGCCTTAATACCCGGCAGGGCACCTAAAGTAGGTTTCATAGACTGATACTGGCTTATATATAAAATACCTGCTACTGCAGCCAATGCAGATCCAATGGCAAAGGTCATAGAAATAGTGCTGTTAACATTAATACCCATAAGCTCTGCAGCACCCTTATCTTCTGAAACAGCTCTCATTGCCGAACCAAGCTTGGTTTTGTTTATAAACAATGTAAGCAATATCATTGCAATAGCAGTAACCACTAAAGTAACCAAAGTAATACTTGAAATTACAACCGGTCCTATCTTTATATTTACATTCGGAATTACTGATTGAAAAGGTATCGGTGTAGAACCGAAGAATAACAAAGAGCTACTTTGTAAAAAGAAACTCATACCTATAGCTGTAATAAGTACTGCCAATGGTGGTGCTTTTCTAAGCGGCTTATATGCTATCTTTTCAATCAAAACTCCCAAAACAGAGCACACAACAACAGTTATTAAAAGTGATACCGGAACAGGTAAACCCAATACCGATATACTAAAATAAAGAGCATACGCTCCCACCATTATTATATCTCCATGAGCAAAATTTATCATTTTAGCTATACCATATACCATTGTATAACCGATAGCTATCAATGCATAAATGCTGCCGGTCCTCAATCCGTTTATTAACTGTTCAATAAAGTTAATTAACATTTCTTTACCCCTCTTTACCTAAACTACGGAAAACTCCTACCATATGCTAGAAGCTTTCCGAGGTCTATGTCAGAAAAAGAGGATGGGACAATTATCCCGTCCTCTCTAAAAATTTTATAAATTACTCAAAAAGCTTATACTCACCATTTTTTATAGTGACAAACATAGGCTCTTTATTTGGCTCACCGTCAGCATTAAATGATACCTTTCCTGTGATACCGTCAACCTCTATCTCAGTCATAGCCTTGATAAGGTCGTCACTCTCAATGCTTCCTGCCTTCTCCATTGCAGCCTTGATTACATATACTGTATCATATCCATCAGCTGCGAACTGATCAGGTGTTGACTTATAATCGCTCTCATACTTTGAAGTGAAATCAGCCGCTGTTGGTGCTGTAGCTAAGAACGGACTTAAGAATACTGCACCCTCAACTGTACTTTTATCTGTAACCTGTGATAATACACCGTCCCATCCATCAGAACCTACAAAAGCTGCTTCAATTCCCTGCTGCTTTGCCTGCTGAACAATATAAGCTGCTGCCTCATAGTATCCCGGTACAAATATAGCCTTAGCACCTGAAGCCTTGATCTTTGTCAACTGAGTTGTGAAATCAACATCACCATCTGCAAATGACTGTTCCTCTACAAGCAATTCACCCTTGCCACTCTTACTTAGTTCCTCTTTGAAAGACTCGTAAACTCCGGTTGAATACTCATCAGAGTTATTATAAAGAACAGCAACACTCTCATATCCCTGATCTACTATAAAATCTGCAATCATCTTTCCCTGAAGAGGATCTGTAAAGCAAAGTCTGAAAACATTAGGATTCTCAGTAATTGCCTTTGCTGAACCTGAAGGTGTAATCTGCAATATATTGTCCTTTGCAGTTAAATCAGTAAGTGCAAGTGAAGAACCACTTGTTACAGCTCCCATAAACACATTGATGCCACTATCCATCAAACTGTTATATGCGTTTACAGCCTTATCTTCCTTGGCTTCATCATCCTGGAAGTTAAGTGCCAACTTATAGGTCTTATCTCCCACCTTCACACCACCTGCAGCATTGATTTCATCAATAGCTATAGTAGCACCGTTCTTTACTGAATTACCGTAAGATGCAGCACTTCCTGTAATTGGTCCTGTAGTTCCTATTGTAAATACATCTCCATCAGCAGAAGCTGCCGCAGTCTCAGCTTTTGAACCTGAATCTGCATTATTTGCATTGCCACAGGCTGTAAGTGCCAACCCGAAAGTCAATGCCAATGCTGACATTAATACTCTTTTCTTCATAATACCTCCAAAAATTAACTTAAATTTTGTAAAACTCATCTCATTATATTTATTTCAAATAATTCTGTCAATAAACACATCTCAAATACATATATATTTTTTTTATGGTAGGTATAACAAATAGGTATATCAAAACCCTTATCGATAGTATTTTTAATGATACATATCAATAAGGGTTAAATTTAAAGTCTAAATTTTATTTTTCTGACAGATACTCGTCTATTCCTCTTGCACCTGCTCTTCCGGCCTCCATAGCCAAAATAACAGTAGCTGCGCCTGTTACAGCATCACCACCCGCGAAAACTCCTTTTCTTGAGGTTTGTCCGGTTTTCTCGTCAGCTTCAATACATTTCCACTTGTTAATATCAAGACCATCGGTAGTTCTTGCAATAAGCGGATTTGGTGAAGTACCAAGTGACATAATAACAGTGTCACAATCAATAACAAATTCACTATCCTTTATCTCTACAGGTCTTCTTCTTCCACTGGCATCCGGCTCTCCAAGTTCCATTCTGACAACCTTCATTCCCTTTACCCATCCTTTTTCATCCTCAAGGATCTCAACAGGGTTTGTCAAAATATCAAATATAATACCTTCCTGCTTTGCATGGTGAACTTCTTCAACTCTTGCAGGCAATTCAGCTTCACTTCTTCTATAGACTACATGCACCTCTGCACCAAGTCTTAAAGCAGTTCTTGCAGCATCCATAGCCACATTTCCACCACCTACAACACATACCTTTTTGCTCTTTATGATAGGTGTATGATAGTCATCTCTGAAGGCCTTCATAAGGTTGTTTCTTGTAAGATACTCATTAGCTGAGAATACACCGTTTGCATTCTCACCCGGAATACCCATAAACATTGGAAGACCTGCACCTGAACCGATAAATACAGCATCAAATCCCTCTTCTTCCAAGAGTTCATCTATAGTAACAGTTTTTCCAATAATAACATCTGTCTCAATTTTCACTCCAAGATCTACAACATTTTGTATCTCCGGTAGAACCACATCATCTTTTGGTAATCTGAACTCAGGTATACCATATATCAAAACTCCACCCGGCTCATGCAGTGCTTCAAATATGGTCACTTCATATCCAAGCTTTGCCAAATCACCTGCACAGCTAAGTCCTGCAGGACCTGAACCTATTACAGCTACTTTTTTTCCATTCTTATTAGGATTTGCCTTAGGCTTAATACCCATTTTTCTTGCAGTATCAGCCACATATCTTTCAAGCTTACCGATAGAAACAGCCTCACCTCTGTTTCCTCTAATACACACACCTTCACACTGTGTTTCCTGTGGACAAACTCTTCCACATACTGCCGGCAATGAGCTTGACTGTGCAATAACATCTGACGCACCTTCAATATTGTCCTTTAAAATCTCCTGAATAAATGCAGGTATATCTATTGATACAGGGCAACCCTGTATACATTTTGCATTCTTACAATTAAAGCATCTTGTAGCCTCTGCCATAGCCTCTTCTTTAGAGTATCCAAGACATACCTCTTCAAAGTTTCTAGCTCTTACCTCAGGCTCCTGTTCAGCAACAGCAACTTTCTTCCACATATCCTGTGCCATTATTTGTCACCTCCACATACGCCACATCCTCCATGATGTGTTTCGCCTTCTATGATCTTCAAAAGTTCTTTGCCTTCTTCTGTCTTATAAATCTGCAATCTTTGAAGTGCTTCGTTAAAATTGATCTTATGAGCATCAAACTCAGGACCATCAACACATGCAAATTTAATTTCATCACCTACAGACAGTCTGCAAGCACCACACATACCTGTACCGTCTACCATTATAGTATTCATACTTGCGATTGTAGGTATGCCAAGTTCTTTTGTAAGAAGTGAAACAAATTTCATCATAATCATAGGACCGATAACTACGCAATGATCATATTTCTTGCCTTCATTTTCAACAAGATCTTTCACCTTATCCGTTACAAGTCCCTTGAATCCATAAGAACCGTCATCTGTACATACATATAAATTATCAGAAACCGACTTAAGTTCATCCTCAAGAATAACAAAATCCTTACTCTTTGCACCTTGAACAACATCAGCCTTTATACCTCTCTCAAAGAGCCATTTAACCTGTGGATATACAGGTGCTGTTCCAAGTCCTCCGGCCACAAAAAGAATTTTCTTCTTCTTCAGCTCCTCTATATCCTCTGAAACAAGATCGCTTGCATTTCCAAGAGGTCCTACAAAGTCCATAAACTCATCGCCTTCTTTAAGTTCATCTGCAATCAGTCTGGTTGAGCCACCAATAACCTGAATAACAATAGTAACAGTTCCTGCTTCGCGATCATAATCACAGATAGTCAAAGGAATTCTCTCACCCTGCTTATCCTGTTTTACAATAACAAACTCTCCGGGGAGACATTTTGCTGCTACTCTTTTAGCCAAAACATCAAACAAAAAAATGTTCTCAGCTAATTGTCTTTTCTTCACAATAGGAAACATATTGCTTATCCCTCCAAAATTAGATAAAATCTCATATCTATACTATCATAAAAATTTAAAAAAACCAAGCTAAATAAAGCACTTTATCAGATAAATCGTTATTTTTTTAGCTATTTTGATAATAAATATTATTATTGCTATCTATTCATTTCAAACTTATACCCCTCAGTCATGTTATGGTCTGCTATAATACTGTCTATATCATTTCTATTTGATGATGGAACATCTCCAGGTATAGTATTTTTTACTGCCGAATATGCATTACCATATGCAATAGCTTTTGCACAGTCCAGTCTATAGTGAAGCAGACCATACAATGCCCCTGCTATATAAGCATCACCACTACCTATCCTATCCACTACATCAATAGATTTATATGGTTTTTCAGTATAATATTCATCCTGATAAGCATTATATATCACTGATCCGAAATCATGTACCTTAGGAGAATGCACTGTTCTTTGTGTTGAAGCTACAATAGATATAGGGTATTCATCCGTAAATGACTTCATAATTTCCCGTACATCTCCACTCTTTCCAAAGGTAAGTCTGGCAGTATCCTCAGAACAAAAGAAAATATCCACATATGGCAATACTTTCTCTATAACCTCTCTTGCTTCCTCGCCTGACCACAAATTCGCTCTAAAATTTACATCAAAAGATATTATTGATCCGTTTTTCTTAAATCTCTTTATCATTTCTATAGCAGTTTCTCTGGATTTTTCACAAAGTGCCAATGTAATGCCGGTTGTATGAAAACAGGTAGTAGACTTGTACATATTTTCTTTAAATTCATTTATATTTATATTTTCAAAGCAAGAATTTTTTCTATCATATATTACATTAGGCTTTCTTGGGTAGGCACCATTTTCATAAAAATATATTCCTACCCTTGCATCTTTATTTGAATCATAGATTATATAATCATCACTTATACCATAAGATCTTATAGTATTCTTTATGTATGCCCCTATTTCATGTGATGGTAGTTTAGTAATAACCCCTGTCTTAAGTCCAAGTAAAGATGCACCCACAGCTACATTCAGCTCTGCTCCTCCCACTTGCCTTATAAGTGTATCCCCCCTTACAAGTCTGTCATCTCTGACAGGTGAAAGTCTTAAAAGTGCCTGACCTAAAGTCAATAAATCAAATGTTTTCTCCATCTCTTTGCCTTTCAAAAATATATTATAAGTTTTATAGTCCTTATTTTTTAATCAACACAGCAATTCTTTCCAGCCTATGCAGTGATCGTAAAATTACGGACCCATATCACTTTCTCTTATATAACCTGAATGTATATGGTATATCAAAATAAGTTTCTTCCTCAGTTTCAAGGACCATAATCCATTCATTATCTGCATCTAAATTCAAAAAATACCTGTCTGCTTCATACTCATAGTCAATATATGTAACATGGGCAATATTACAATAGGGCAAGAAATCCCTATAAATACTTTCTCCCCCTATAATAAAAACATCACCATCATTTATATTATTTTCTTTCAGGTACTCAATACATGAATCTACACTATTCAATACAGTGGCACCCTTTATCTTTAAATTTTTATCATTTGATAAAACTATATTTTTTCTTTCAGGTAGCGGCTGAGAGCCGGGAAGAGATAATAATGTATTATGTCCCATTATTATCACCTTTCCCATAGTCTCCTCTCTAAAAAGCTTTTTATCTCTAGGTATTGAAACCAAAAGTTTTCCTTTATTTCCTATACCCCATTTTTTGTCTACTGAAACAATTATATTCATTCTATTCCTCAGCTATAATAATTTCATCTGAATATGGCAATGTCTTTATCCAATCACAAAAGCTTCTCCACTCATCAAGCTTATGATTCTTTCTGGATCTATATATATTCACAAGTGTCTCATAATTCAATGTACATGTTCTCATCTGATTATAGCTTGATGGCAAAAGTTGTATCAAGTCATACCACAACACCTTATCCTTATTATCTACATACTCAAGTCTTATCTTTTCCAACTCATCAACAAGATTTCTAAGAACATTCATACCATTGTCTGTAAGATGATCATGTGAAAAATCATCTATTTCAAAAGGTTTTGAATGAATCTTATGCATAGTAGATGTAGAATTCGCAACTGTACCAACTTTGTATGTATCGTATTCTTTCCACCAATATAGTGGTGCCGTTATATCGACTGAAAGCATTATCTGTCTTATAAACTTTCTATGGTCACTCGTTCCGGCATTCCTAAGTCTTTTCGCAAGCGAAAGATCATTTTCACCCAAAATATATTGTCCGTTTTCATCATAATAGCTATCCGATCTTGCCCAAGAGTTCATAGGATTTCTCGCTCCTCTTATGGCATTCTCAAAATTCATCACATAGCATCTATCAAAATCTATCATCCCATCTCCCATTTCTCTTTAATTCCATATAAATATTATAGCCTCTTTCTAGCATCATCCTTTCATTTGAAAATTTTAAAAGATGAAAGGACTCATGATATTTATAATAACCTGAATCTACAAAATACTCTTCTCTTTGCGGCCTTGAAAAGTAACTGTCAGTCTTCATCAAGAACCAATGTACTCTCTTATCAATTATCTCCGTACTTGTATTAAATGTATAATGGCTTGTACCTATAAATTGTACTATCCTTGCCTTTGCTCCGGTTTCTTCGTAAACCTCTCTTAGTGCAGTCTGTTCAAATGTTTCGCCCTCTTCCACAGTTCCCTTAGGCAAAACCCATCCCTCATATTTATTTTTATAATTCTTAAACAAGGTCAATATCTTACCATGATATATAACTACACCACCGCAGCTGGTTGCTTCTATCATTCCACACCTCCACTTTAGTGATACCTAAAAGAAGTATAAACCAATGCAGCATTATAGTAAAGAACATATCACTCTATACCTCTCTTCAAATGCCCTCTCGTAAAATCAGATATATTACTTACATCAATACCCTTCCAAAAATCATCTATATATTTTTTCAAAATAACTTTTGTTTCTTTGTAGTCTTCAGTAGTAAACCAAATTCTCAATATGGCGGGATCAAGTTTCTTTATATCCTTTTCCATACCTATTATTGAAAGAGGTTTGGAGTTCAATATAGTATTATAGCAAAAATCACAATGTGTCTTAACCTGCATCTCAATATTTTTCCTGTCTTTTAATATAAGGATCTCTTTCTTATGGTCACAACCCTTTGTAGTCTTTTTAAGGCATTGTGCTGATACCATCATTGGAATCTTGCCATAAGCTATCATTTCATTTCCGTAATCTTTCAGCTGTCTCATCTCATTAAGATTCAACTCCAGAGGATATGTAAGCCTTTTTACATCAAATTTTTCATTATAAAAATTCATAGTACTCTTATTATAGGCATATATATTATAGTCAAGTATAATATTGGCATCTTTATCTATATTTTCTCTGATATAAAAGATCTCTTCTAAACTTCTAACTATAAAGTTGTCAAATTTATAACTCATTATTAAGTCCAAATTCTTCTCAAAAAATTTCTTTGCCTCTTCTCTAAAAATATGTGGCATATACAGATTACATGCTCCGGTATATAACTTTATATTGTTAAAAAATTTTCCAAACGAAGGAGTGCCAATAAGTTCACTTTCTATACTCAACTCATCAAATATTATATTTTCATTCTTTGCGAAATCAATAGTCGCCTCTATTTGCTCTATACTCTCACAAAGTATATTAAATTTTATTTTCTCATTATTTTTTCTGTTTATAGATGGATATATAAAGCCCTCATACTCTCTTACATTAGAATCATCTCTTGTATATCTTTTCAAGATTTCAAGGCTTAATTTCTCCAAAGCCTCTCTCCTTATTTCATTCAATGCTTTTAACGGTACAAAAATATTATCATCCATATCAACATTCAAATTTTCAAAATAAAAAAAAGTATTGCCCGTCTTTTTAAGCTGCTTATCCACATCTTCATAGCAGATTGCCTTCGTCTTTGCCTGCTGTACCAAATCTCCGTTAACTTCAACAGCTATATGATTGTCTTTACAGTCTCTTCTATATACTTCCTTTAAATCATTTGCACTAACCTCAAAGACAATCGGAGTATTTTCCTTGATTTTTATAGAGCCAAAAATCGGCAGCTGTCTCTTACCTTCTACAAAAGTCTTATCCAGATATTCAAAATACTTAGCATTGGCCTGCTTGTTATCAGGCTTTTCATTAATCGCTATCATATCCCTGCCATTATGTTCCTTGTAATAGCCATCTGTTTGTCCGCCTCTATCAAATAGATCTAAAAGAAGCTTCCTATCAGCCTTATCCACCTTATAACCGGCTCTCCCTCTTTCTTTATAAAGGTCTAAATATTTCCTCCAAATACTTACAACACCTGCAGTGTATCTTGGTGCTTTCATCCTTCCCTCTATCTTTAGAGAATCAATACCGGCATCTATTATATCCGGCAAAATATCCAAACTACAAAGATCCTTACAACTGAGCAAATTTCTTTCATCGGATTTATTTAACTTTTTCTCATCATCATATACATCATATGGCAATCTGCATGTTTGTGCACACCTACCTCTATTTCCGCTCCTGCCACCAATCATAGAGCTCATAAGGCATTGACCTGAATAAGAGTAACATAATGCTCCATGTACAAAACATTCTATTTCAATATCGCTCTTTTTATCAATATCTCTTATCTCTTCTAAAGATATCTCTCTAGCCGGAACTATTCTGCTTGCCCCTTGATTTTTCAAAAATATAGCACCATAGCTTCCGGTTATAGTCATCTGAGTACTGGCATGTATAGGTAAATCCGGAAAATGTTTCCTTATAAACTCAAACACTCCCAAATCTTGTACTATAACTGCATCAACTCCGGCATGGTAATAAGTCTTTATATAGTCAAAAAGCTCTCCCATCTCATTTTCCTTTAAGAGAGTATTTATTGTCATATAGACATTCACTCCAAAGGTATGAGCGTATTCAATACCTTTTATCAAAACATCTTCATCCGGATTATCAGCATATGCTCTGGCAGAAAACTTTTTTCCTCCGATATATACTGCATCCGTCCCTGCATTGACAGCCGCCACAAGACTCTCATATGATCCGGCAGGGGCCAAAAGCTCTATATTATTCATTTCTAACCTTTCATTTCAATACCAAGGTGAATATATGCATTTTCAGTTGCAACTCTCCCACCCGGTGTTCTGTTTATAAGTCCATTCATTAAAAGATATGGCTCATACACTTCTTCCAGTGTACCGGCATCCTCACCTATTGCCGCACTCAAAGTATTTAGACCTACAGGACCTCCTCCAAACTTCTCTATAATTGTCAAAAGTATCATCCTGTCATTATTATCAAGTCCCAACTTATCTACGTCCAAAGTATCAAGTGCATAGTCCGCTACTTTCTTATCTATAACCCCATTATATTTTACCTGAGCAAAATCTCTTACTCTCTTTAATAGTCTGTTTGCAAGCCTTGGAGTACCACGACTCCTTCTTGCTATTTCTACAGCACCACTCTCATCTATTTCTACTCCCAAAACTATTGAAGAACGTTTCACAATCTCCTTTAACTCCTCAGTAGTATAAAACTCAAGTTTCTGTACCACTCCAAATCTGTCTCTAAGTGGTGCTGTAAGTAATCCGGCTCTGGTAGTCGCACCCACCAATGTAAACCTCGGCAAATCAAGCCTTATACTTCTGGCACCTGCATCCTTACCTATTATTATATCTATGGCAAAATCCTCCATAGCCGGATAAAGCACTTCTTCCACCTGTCGATTTAGCCTATGTATCTCGTCCACAAAAAGCACATCACCCTCATTTAAGTTATTTAAAATAGCAGCCATATCTCCGGGCTTTTCAATAGCCGGACCTGATGTCACTTTAAGATTTGTACCCATCTCATTTGCAATTATATTACAAAGTGTAGTCTTTCCAAGACCCGGAGGTCCATAAAACAGCACATGGTCAAGACTTTCTTTTCTCAGCTTTGCAGCATCTATATAAATCTTAAGATTTTTTCTGATTTTCTCCTGACCTATATACTCATTCAAAAATTGCGGCCTTAAAGTTTTCTCTATTTGCTTATCTTCCTTAGTTACTTCTGTTGATATTATCCTCTTATCCATTTTTATGCTCACTATACTTTATTGATTTCTAAAATATTGCCATTTTTTTCAAAGCAATCTTGAGTATATCTTCTGTTGTATCTGAATCATTTATTTCAATACTTCTTACAGCCTTATACGCTTCACCGCTTGAATATCCCAAAGAGATTAGTGCTTCTACCACCTCTCCAAGAACGCCTGAATTACTTGTATTTTCAACCTCAACTGTAGTGATATAATTCAAATCCACCTTTTCCTTAAGATCAAGAATTATCCTCTTTGCAATCTTTGGACCGATACCCTGAGCAGCACTTATAGCCTTATGATCCTCTGATACTATCGCCATCTTCAAATCAAATGTACTAAGTGTTGACAATATACTAAGGGCGGCCTTTGGTCCCACTCCATTTATACCGATAAGTTTTTTAAACATAAGTAAATCATCCTTATTTAAAAAACCGTAAAGACTATGTGCATCTTCTGAAATCTTTAGATATGTATGTAGAAGGACTTCACTTCCTTTTGTTATTTTCTCTATATCTCTAACACTGACAAACACCTCATATCCCAATCCGCCACATTCCACTATCACATTGTCAATACTTTTTTCTATTACAATTCCTTTTATATATGCAATCATATTTCTTCCTAAATATTTTCTATCTTTCCACTATAATATCATATATCAAGATTACAAATCAAATAAAATCGAACACACTTTCGTAAATTCTTGATTTAAATACGCTCAAACATTATAATACATATATGAAAGAAATAATAAAGAATTTTCCAAATAATATAAAATATAATTTATCAAAAATTTGTGAACCAAAGAAAACACTCTTTTTTGATATCGAAACCACAGGGCTTAGTCCTAAAAACTCAAATCTCTACCTTATAGGCTGTATCAGCATTGTTGAAGATAAAATTATTTTTAAACAATGGTTTTCTGAGAGTCTGTCTGATGAGACTGCTATATTACAGGCATTTTACGAGTATGCCGGAAGTTTTGATACCTTAATACATTTTAACGGTGATAATTTTGATTTGCCCTATATAAAAGAGTGTGCAAAACAATACTATCTTTTTAACCCTTTAGAAAACTATAAAAGTATTGATATCTATAAAAAGATAAGACATCTTAAGAAACCACTTTTGCTTACGAGAATGAATCAAAAATCTCTAGAGGAATATCTGGGACTTTATAGAAATGATATGTACGATGGCGGTACTCTGATAAAATTCTACTATGAATATGTAGAGAGCAAAAATCAGAACATATTGAACGTACTGCTTTTGCATAATGAAGAAGATCTTCTTGGTATGTTAAAGGTAGTTGAAATGCTTTCATTTATAGATTTCTTTAATTCAAGTTTTACTTTTATTAATAGTTTTAGAGAAGAAAATGTTTTACACCTTGATTATATCTCCAACGAAACACTCAACTATAATTTATTATTAAATGAAGAAGTATGCATAGAAATTTCAGATAATAGAATGCGTATATCAGTTCCTATACTTAAAGATGAGCTAAAGTATTTCTTTGAAAACTATAAGGACTACTACTATCTGATAATTGAAGATTATGCCATACATAAAAGCATAGGAGAATTTGTAGATAAAAGTGTAAAGAAAAAAGCGACAAAACAGACCGCCTATATCAAACAAATATCTGAGTACATACAATGTTATAATTCTCAGCACATTGGCGAAATATTTAGAAAAGATTATAAATCAAAAGAAAAATATATGAATTTGGCAAAAATCGATTTTAGCAACAAAGATTTTTTCAACGAATATGCCGTCGAAGTGCTCAAACAATTTAAACTATTAAAACAATAATTATATTGTTCAGAATATAGGTGTAAAAATCATCAAAATAATCCTTTATTTTGTAAAACCCTTATAATTTCAGATTATAAGGGTTTTTGTTTAAAAATATCGTTTTTTTTAAATAGTTTGCACAATTTAGTATAAATATGGATGTTTTAGTAACCATCTCATGTATGCTAACGCTTTCTTTTCACCCTCATTCTTATTTATCAAGAGTATTTTTTCAAGCAAAGTCCTAGTATCATCATGCAAGTGAATATAGTTCTTTCTTTTACAGTAATAATTCCATGGCACATCTGTGGTATACCCATCCCCCGAATATACTTTTGAAGCCGCAATCCTGTCACAACACATCTCAAGCACATATTTTAAAGGCATTTTCATACCCATAAGCCCATCTTTCTCGTCAGGTCCGTAGTCAATCCAGTACTCAAAATGATGCTTATTTCTCCCCTTATGATGAAGCCAAGCACTGGAATATCCCTTTTCCAGCTTTTCTACAGCATTAGGACTTCTGTCCCCTTGATAATATTTCACACCTACAAGGAACTCTTCAGGGGAATATTTGCTTAGATCGTGTAAAAAACCCTGCTTAATTAAACCCACTTTAAAGCATAGGTCCATTACAGTAATCTTATGTTTATTAATAGTCTTCAAGTGATTAAACATACTGTTATTATGCATAATTATCTAACTCCTCTAATTAAAATATTTGACAATACATACATTCCATGATAATATTAAATTGCAGATAAAGATTACAACATGAATGCTTGTTGATAGAAAGTATTACTTTCATCAAAACAAAGAAAGACTTACAATAATCCCCTAAATGGATTTTTGAGCCAGTAATCTTTCAAGCTATTTAACTTTTTTCTGTAGTTACACTTTTTGATTTGGAGGCATTATTTATGAACAGAGGTACAGTTAAGTGGTTTAATAACCAAAAAGGTTACGGTTTCATCTCAGATGAAGGTGGAAGTGATGTATTTGTACATTTTTCTGATTTGAACATGGAAGGGTTTAAGACTCTCAACGAAGGAATCTCAGTTGAATACGATCTAACCGAGGGCGCCAAGGGTCCACAAGCTGTAAATGTTACAGTAGTCAGATGATCGGATATTTTAAAGAGCTCTAAAAAGAGCTCTTTTTATATAACACTTACATCCAAAGAATCAAATCCTATTTTGATGTAGCCTTTTCAAGCATCTCCTTTAGCTCGTTTACATCAAAATCATATGCCTTATTACAGAAATGACATTTTACTTCTATCGACTTACCATCATCAATCATTTCCTGTAATTCCTTTTCTCCAACACTTATAAGAGCTTTCTCTATTCTCTTCTTATCACAATTACATTTAAAGCAAAGATCCAAACTTTCATTAAATTCCAGATCCATATCACCTAAAATATCTCTAAGAATATCATTCGGTGACATCCCCTCACTTAGCATTGTAGTAACAGAACTCAAATTATTTATTTTTGACTCTAATTTATCTATTATCTCATCAGGACATCCGGGCATTAACTGTATTATAAAACCACCTGCTGCCTTTATTGTATTGTCTTTATTTAAAAGTACACCAAGTCCTACACTCGAAGGTGTTTGCTCACTTGTCGCATAATAATATGTCAAATCCTCAGCTATCTCCCCTGAAAGAAGTGCAACCTGACCAACATATGGCTCCTTCATACCGGTATCTGCTATAACACTCATAAGGCCCACACCTATAGCTTCTGCAACATCCAACTTACCCTTGGCATTTGGAGGAATGATAACTGTAGGATTAAAAGGGTAACCTTTTACCTCACCCTGATTATTTGCAGTTGCAATAACACCTCTCAAAGGTCCATCACCTTCTATCTTCAAAGTTAGAAGATCTTCTTCACCCTTCATCATGCTTCCCATCATAGCCGCTGCAGTAAGCATTCTTCCCAATGCTGCAGTAGCCACCGGAGAAGTATTGTGGTCATTTTTAGCTTCTTCAACCAAATCTTTAGTACTTGCAGCAAAGGCTCTAATATAACCGCCTGCCGCTGTAGCTTTTACCATATAATCCTTCATCTACTTACCCTTCTCTCTAGCTATAAAAAGTATTCTCTCTGTGTTTTCACTTATTTCACCATAAGTATCTGCATCCATATATCTCTCAAGAGACATTTTACTTGATTCTATGGCAGAAACTATTTCATCAAATGTATAAGCTCTTTGCACATGCCTTTCTTCAAATCTTTTATATGTATCATCTTCAAGCCTTATAAATAGATTTAAATCATATTCATTTATTCTTTCTTCAATATCATATGTATTTTCCCATATAAAGCTTGCTTGTTCCCTTACCTCAGCAAAAGTATTTTCCCCAAGAATATCCTGATATTTATGGATAGTATTCATATCAAAAATAAAAACACCTTTAGGATCTAAATAATTATTCACCAAGGAAAACACCTCTTTTAGTTCCGATAAACTTTGTATATAATTTAGGCTGTCGCATCTGGATATTACAGCTCTCACCGTACCATACAACTCAAACTCTCTCATATCTTGACAAAGATATAGTATATCATTGCCTGAAGCGTATTTTTTCTCCATTGCAATATCTAACATATCATACGAATTATCTATACCTATCATATCATATCCTATATTTGAGAGTCCCTCAGTAATAGTTCCGGTACCGCAGCCCAGATCGCATATCAACCCATCAAAAATATTTTCCTTATGTAAAATATCTTTTATCTGTTCAATCCATTTATCATATGGTACATTATCCATGAATAAATCATATACTTTTGCAAAGTTCGTATATTGTTCCATTGTATAACCTTAAAATTTTAGGTGACGATTCAAACCGCCACCTAAAACAATACCTTTATTTAGTTCTTGCCACAGCAGAATTTATACTTCTTTCCACTTCCACAAGGACATGGATCATTTCTGCCAATCTTCTTTTCCTTTACTACAGTTCCACTCTTCTTCTGAGTCTTGTATAGATCTTTTCTCTTCTCTTCATCCAAAAGAGAATCCCACTCAGGCAAGTTATAAAGCCAATCAGCTTTAGCCTCTACCATATTGTAGTAAAGCTTTTCAAGGTCTATATCAAGGCTTATAGTAGTATCTTCATTCATCTCCTCAATAGGATTTGGTGTATTTAATGAATCATTTATTCCATCTAAGAAGCCTGTAATAGTTTGTATATCAGTATCAAATTTTGTTGCCAGTTCAGCTACAGTACATGAGATAACATCCTTAGGGTTCTTCAAAATCTTCTCATATATACCCTTTTCAACAATAAAGTAATTTTTCCAAATTTCTTCTTTTTGCTTGTTATCTGTTGCGTCACCGTATGCTTTATTTCTCCAATTTTCCAATAAGGTCATTGTTATTTCCCCTTTTTCTTAAACTTGATTAAGTATTATATACTAAATTCTATTCAAAAGCAAGCCGGTAGGTTTGTATAATATTCTGACTATTGGTAACTTTTATTAAAATTGCATAGTTAGTAAGGCTTTACTAACTTGTATTTTATTCAATACATGAAAATTTACTCTTGTTTTTTTACATTGAATAGATTAAAATAGCATCAAGTAAGAGAAACATATATATTTTAGGAGGATATTTCAATGGCATATACAATTACAGATAAGTGCGTTAGTTGCGGAACTTGTGAAGGCGAGTGTCCAGTAAGTGCAATCTCTCAGGGTGATACACAGTACGTTATTGATGCTGATGCTTGCATCGATTGCGGAACATGTGCTTCAGTTTGCCCTACAGATGCTATCATAGCTTAATTATTACTTGCTCAGGTAATAATTGCTTATCATGCGAGGCCTGCTTTTGCAGGTCTTTTTTATTTTATCTAAATAAAAAAGAGATAGAATAAATCTATCTCGCCATATTCACAAATTTTGTTATATCCGGCTTCCAAACAAGATTAATCGTACCTATTGCACCATTTCTTTGTTTTGCAATAATTACCTCAGCCTCATTTGGATGTTCCGTATCCTTATGATAGTAATCATCTCTGTATAAAAACATTACCACATCAGCATCCTGCTCTATAGCACCTGACTCCCTAAGATCCGAAAGCATAGGTCTATGGTCAGGTCTTGTTTCACAAGCTCTTGAAAGCTGTGATAATGCAATCACCGGTGCTCTCATCTCTCTAGCCAAAGCTTTTAAACTTCTGGAAATATCTGAAATCTCCTGCTGTCTACTTATATTCGATTTACCACTTCCTGTCATCAACTGCAAATAATCAATGATTATGATATCCAATCCTTTTTCAAGTTTCATCTTCCTACATTTGGATCTAAGCTCATTTATAGATATACCCGGAGTATCGTCAATAGCCAAAGTAGATGAACCCACACTCACAGCTCCCTCTATCAGACTGTTCCAGTCATTATCATTTAAATTTCCGGTGCGAAGCTTTTGTGAGTCTACATTACTCTCCATACTCAAAAGTCTGTTTACCAGCTGCTCTGCACTCATCTCCAAAGAAAACACCATACAGGATATTTTCTTTTTCATTGTAATATTTTGCACTATATTTAACACGAAAGCTGTCTTACCCATTGAAGGTCTAGCAGCTACCAAAATCAAATCTGAAGGCTGTAAACCACTAGTTTTATAATCCAGATCTACAAATCCCGTAGGTATACCGGTAACTGTCTCATTATTTTTTGATGCAGCCTCTATTTTATTAAGAACATTCAAAACCACTTCATTAATTGGTACAACATCCTTAGTTTCCTTTGTTTCAAGAAGTTTAAATATCTCATTCTCTGTTTTTGCAAAGAGTTCCTCAACATTTTTTTCTCCAATATAGCAATCATTCACTATCTCCTCAGATACCCTTATTAGTTTTCTGAGACTGGATTTATCTTTAACAATTTTAGCATAATTCTTTATATTGGCAGAAGTAGGAACCGAATCCATTATACCTCTAAAGAAGTCCAAACTTGTTATTTCAGGTGGTACTTGCTTTTCAAGCAATTTATTTTGAATTAACACCAAATCTATAGGCTTTCCCTCATTAAAGAGTTCTACCATACATTCAAATACAATGCCATATGCTTTGCTGTAAAAATCCTGTTTTTCAAGAATTTCTATAGCACCTGTAACAGTTTCCTTATCAATCAGTATAGACGCCAAAACAGCTTTTTCGGCGTCTATACTGTTTGGCATAACTCTCTTAATCAGAGATTCTTCCATTATTCTTCTCCAACTTTTACCTTTAAATTAGCTGTAACATCCTTGTGCAGCTTAACTTTTACCTCATGACTTCCAAATGTCTTTATAGGTTCTGCAATAACCAGCTTCTTCTTGTCTATTTCAAGTCCAAGCTGAGTTTTTATAGCCTCCTCAATTTCTTTTGATGATACTGATCCAAATGTTCTTCCATCTTTTCCACCCTTTATAGTCAAAGATACACTTGCCTCGTTCAACTTTGAGGCTAACTCTTTTGCTGCTTCAAGTTTTTCCTTAGCAATCTTCTCTTCATTTGCTTTTTGCAGTTTTAAAGTATTTAAATTTTCCTGATTAGCCTCTACGCCCTTTTTCTTCGGTATAATAAAGTTTCTTGCATATCCTTCACTTACCTCTACAATATCTCCCTTTTTCCCAAGTGATTTTACATCCTCTAATAAAACAACTTTCATTATATTTCACCTCTCTCAATCATTTCTTTAAGAACATCCTTAACTCGGTTTTTAACCTCATCAATCGTTCCATCTTTTATCTGTGCCCCGGCAACCGAACGGTGACCTCCACCTCCAAGTTTTTCCATAATTGTTTGTACATTTACTTCATCCATGGACCTTGCACTAATGTATATCATATCATTATATATTGTCAAAACAAAGCTGGCTTTAATACCCTTTATGTTCAAAAGATCATTTGCAGCCTGAGCACATACCAAAGTAGGTGACGCTGTATTTTTTGAATCACATTCACTTATGGCATAAAAATCTCTAAAAATCTCTGCATTATGTATAGCCTCAGCCTTTGCTAAATAATCTGCAGCATCCTCTCTGAAAAGTTTTCTAACCCTTGTTACATCTGCACCGCAGCGCTTCAAAAATGCTGCGGCTTCAAAAGTTCTGACACCGGTTTGTACATTGAAATTTTGTGTATCAATGACTATTCCGGCATACATAGCATCAGCTTCTAAAGTCTTTAGTTTTATATCATCAGATATGTACTGCACTATTTCAGATACCATTTCACAGGCAGATGACGCAAAAGTCTCTACATAAGATAGTGTAGCATTAGTTATTATTTCTGAACTCTGCCTATGATGATCCAGAACTACAATATTTCTCGCTTTTTTTAGAAGAGATGGACCCTCTGTTATACTTGGTCTATTTACATCTACAACAACCACCAAAGAATCATTGCTTATACTGTTAAAAGCTTTTTCTTCTGAAATAAATAAATCTTCAGGATATTCACCCGCTTTAAATTTCTTTATCATCGGTTTTGCAGAAGGATTCACATCACCCATAAGTATATGTGCCTTTTTATTTAAACTTGTAGCAATTCTCCAAATTCCTATTGCTGCACCAAAGGCATCCATATCCAGCATCTTATGCCCCATTATAATAACCTTATCCTTATTTTCAAGCAACTCTCTAAAAGCCTGTGCTTTAACCCTTGCTTTTACTCTTGTTTGTTTCTCCACTGTTTGAGCTTTACCGCCAAAGTATCTTATATCATTTTCAGTTTTTACAACAGCTTGATCGCCACCTCTTCCCAGTGCCATATCCATTGCCATTCTGGCAAGCTCATAGTTTCTTATAAGTTTATCACTGCCATATCCTATACCTATACTCAAAGTAATTCTCATCTCATTACCAATATTTACAGTCTTTACATCCTCCAAAATATCAAACCTTACTTCTATTGCAGAATCAAGATTTTCCTTTTTTATGATAAAGAAAAACTTATCTTTTTCCAATTTTTTTACAATGCCGCTAAAACTATTTATGTACTGGTTTATCTTTCTATCTATTAATGCCTCTAAAAGCGAGCGTCTTACCTCTTCCACACTCTCCATAGCTTCATCATAATTATCCATATACATAAGTCCGATAACAAGCTTTGAATTATCTTTTTGAATCTTAAGTTCAGTCAAATCAGTTTCATCAAAGAGACAAACAGTGTACACAAACGATTCTTCAACATATAATCTCGTTATTCTTATCCTATACTTCTTTTCCTGATATTCTCCATGAAAATCAGCTTTATCTGTAATATTTCCAATATCATCCTCACTGATATTTTCAAACATTGCATTAATATCCTTCTTCGCCTGTCTATCCCTTTGTACCAATGCATTAAAAGCTCTGTTTCTCCAAGCTATAATACCATTCTTATCCATAAGGGCATAGGGTATATCCAGATCCTGCGAAAATATATTCTGCGTACTTTCACTTGCCATGGCATACTCCACCATGTAATTTGACAAATTATTAGATAATATAATATTCCATAGTATAATAAATATTATCCCTGAAAGTGCCAGCAAAAAAATTATTGCACCACATCCTCTTCTTGGTGCAACAAGTAATATTCCAAGGAAAAATACCAAGACTATCAGCGAATACGCCAAATTTTTTCTTAATAGTGCTTTTGTATTTTTTGTATTTTTCATTAGCATCTCCATTATTTTAAAACACTTCTTGATTTACACTATTTGTGCAAATCCATAATGCCATTACTTTTATTGTAAAAAGTATGAATTTATTATACCAAGAAAACCTTAATCTATCAAGCAAAGTAAGTTCATCAATGAAATTCCAAAAAAAATAAGGGCTGTCTTCACAGCCCCTAATTTTAAGATGTAAATTTCACACTCATCAAATTATACATTTACATCTGCCGCATCTTCAAGCAGCATTGCCTCATACTTCCCTATGACCGTATCTGAAATAAGTTCTCTCGTTTGAGAATTTATAGGATGTGCAATATCTCTGTATTCACCATCTGCTGCCATTCTACTTGGCATAGCTATAAATAAACCTTTTTCACCTTCAATCACCTTTATATCATGAATAACAAACTCATTATCTAAAGTAATTGATACAACGGCTTTCATCTTACCCTCTTTATCAATTCTTCTAACTCTGACATCAGTAATCTGCATTTTTGAACCCCCCTTAATCTCATTAAAGAGCATATCTTTCGTTTTGTTCTATTACTATTTTGACCTTCTCTGCTGTCCCAATATAAGTCGAATTTGCACGTATTGTATCGCGGCTCTCCACAACACAATTTTCTATAACTGTATTATCACCAACGTATACATCATTCAAAATAACAGAATTCCTAATCACACAACCGTTACCTATGTACGATTTGTTAAAAATAACCGAATTTTCAACTGTACCATTTATGATACAGCCACTTGCAACAAGCGAATTTGACACCTTAGCACCCGGATTATACTTTGCCGGTGGCAAATCATCAACTTTAGAGTACACCCCCGGATATTCTACAAAAAAATGATCTCTCACTTCCTTCTTCAAGAAATCCATATTTGTTTTATAATATGATTCTACTGAAGCTATATTGCTCCAATATGAATTGATTTTGTATGCATAAATCCTTTTTAGATTTTTGTATCTAATCAAAATATCTTTTACAAAGTCGTATCTATCCTCAGCAATACTTCTCTCAATCAATTCAATAAGCTGCCTTCTTCTGATAATATATATACCACAAGATATATTCAAAGAATCTGTAACTATCGGTTTCTCTTCAAAACCAACTATTCTACCATCGTCATTTATTGAAACCATACCGAATCTTGTCACATCATCCGAAGCATTTGCTTTTTTGCAAACTACAGTAATATCTGCTTTCTTTTCAATATGATACTCCAATACTTTATTATAGTCAAGTTTATAAATACCATCACCTGCACATATAATAACATACGGCTCATGAGACCTCTTTAAAAACACCAAATTTTGATAAAGTGCATCAGCAGTTCCTCTATACCAATCTGAACTCTCTGCTGTAATGGTTGGTGTGAAAACAAATAAACCGCCTTGTTTTCTTCCAAAATCCCACCATTTTGATGAACTAAGATGTTCATTCAATGATCTTGAGTTGTACTGTGTAAATACAGCCACCTTCTGTACATGTGAGTTTGACATATTGCTAAGTGCAAAATCTATACTTCTGTAACTTCCGGCTATGGGCATTGCTGCAATAGCCCTCTTGTTGGAAAGTTCCTTCATTCTCTTTGAGTTTCCGCCTGCCAACACTATTCCTATTGCTCTCATATCCTGCCACCTGCCTTTACAATAAAGTCTCCACTTGGAAGTATTCCATCTACATAATCTTCTTTGGTTGTATTTCCAACAATGGCTGTATTCTTACCTATAACAACTCCATCAGGGATAGTTGTTCTCTCCCCAATCACTGCCAGATCACAATTATAAACCTTGTCATCATACTTGCTTTCACTAAATTCAAAAGCTCCTATCTCACAATTCTTTCCAACTTCGGAATTCTCAGCAATAATAGCTTTATTTACTCTAGAGTTTGCACCTATTTTGCTGCCTTTCATAACTATAGAATCATTTACTACAGCACCTTCTTCGATAACCACTCCGGCACCTATTACCGAATTGTTTACTTCTCCATATACTTCTACACCTTCTCCAATAATGCTCTTATTAATAATAGCATCACCTGAGATATATTGAGGTGTAATAATATCGCCCTTAGTATATATCTTCCAATATTCCTCGTATAAATTGAATTCAGGTATAATATCAACAAGCTCCATATTCGCTTCCCAATATGTTTGTAAAGTACCTACATCTTTCCAATAGCCATTGAACTCATAACTGAAAATCCTACCGCCATTGTTAAATATATGAGGAATAATATGCTTACCGAAATCACAACCAGGTTCATTTGACAATTCAATCAAGGAATCTCTAAGTGCTTTCCAAGAGAATATGTATATTCCCATAGAAGCAAGATTAGATCTTGGAACCTTAGGTTTCTCCTCAAACTCAGTCACCCTGCTGTTCTCATCAGTTATCAATATTCCGAATCTTGATGCCTCTTCCATCGAAACAGGCATAGCCGCAATGGTAATGTCCGCATTATTTGCTTTGTGATAATCAAGCATTACCTCGTAATCCATCTTATATATGTGATCACCGGAAAGTATTAAAACATAGTCCGGATTATAGCTCTCCATATATTCAAGATTCTGATAAATCGCATTAGCAGTCCCTGAATACCAGTCACTACCTGCAGCATTTTCATACGGCGGTAAAACAGTGACGCCCCCCATATTCCTATCCAAATCCCACGGAATACCAATTCCTATATGGGTATTCAGTCTAAGAGGCTGGTACTGAGTCAAGACTCCAACCGTATCAACACCTGAATTGATACAGTTGCTCAATGGAAAATCTATAATCCTGTACTTACCGCCAAATGAAACTGCTGGTTTTGCCACATTATGGGTCAACACACCAAGGCGACTACCTTGGCCGCCAGCCAACAGCATAGCTATCATTTCCTTTTTAATCATGTACACACCTCGTTGCCTAAATGCTTTTTCCTTGTATTTTTTCAATTAAATTATAGCACAAATTTACTCGAATGTGAATAAAAGATTTTATTTTTACACATTTTTTTCTATGTTTTGATGAAATTTAATATTTACGCCTAATAATCACGCTACAATTATCATTTTTATAGATTCTCACTTAAAAGTATACAAATTTCAAGCTTTAATTTTGTATATTATCACAATAAAATCAATGCTCTACAGTATTAAAATATTACCTATTCTTAAGTTGTCCAAACAAATGATTTTATGCTATAATTAGATGTTACTAAATTTATGCCAAAGTGGTATTGAGGAGGAAATGTAATGAAACTAACAACAGTAAGAGAAATATACAAAAACAAAGAAAAGTATATTGATACTGAAATTACAATAGGTGGCTGGGTAAGAAGCAACAGAGATTCAAAAGCTTTTGGATTTTTAGTTATAAGTGATGGTAGTTATTTTGAACAAATTCAAGTTGTATATAGCGATAAATTGTCTGATTTTAATAAATTGACAAAAGTTAATGTAGGTGCTGCTCTTATTATAAAGGGAACCCTTGTTGCAACACCGGGAGCAAAACAGCCTTTTGAAATACAGGCTACACATATAGATATAGAGGGTGAATCAAGTTCAGATTATCCACTTCAAAAGAAAAGACATACTTTAGAATATTTGAGGACAATTTCACATTTACGTCCTAGAACAAATACATTCCAAGCGGTTTTTAGAGTGAGATCACTTATTGCCTATGCTATACATAAGTTCTTCCAGGAAAGAGACTTCGTATATGTTCACACTCCAATTATTACAGGAAGTGATGCAGAGGGTGCAGGTGAAATGTTTAGAGTGACAACTCTTGATCCGTCAAATCCTCCACTAAATGATGATGGCAGTGCTGATTTTTCTAAGGATTTCTTTGGTAAGGAAACTAATCTTACTGTTTCAGGACAGTTGAATGGTGAAACTTTTGCTATGGCATTTAGAAATATCTACACCTTTGGTCCTACATTTAGAGCTGAAAATTCCAATACTACCAGACATGCTGCAGAGTTTTGGATGATTGAGCCTGAATTTGCTTTTGGCGATTTAAATGATAATATGGATTTAGCAGAAAGTATGCTAAAATATATAATAAATTATGTTCTTGAGAATGCTGCACCTGAACTTGAATTTTTCAATCAGTTTGTAGATAAGGGACTTTTAGACAGACTTAAAAATGTTGCTGAATCTGATTTTGGTAGAATTACATATACAGAAGCTATTGAAATACTTGAGAAAAACAATAATAACTTTGAATACAAAGTTTCATGGGGATGTGATTTGCAAACTGAGCATGAACGTTATCTCACTGAACAGGTATTTAAAAAACCTATATTTGTTACCGATTACCCAAAGGCGATCAAAGCATTCTATATGAAAGAAAATGATGATAAGAAGACTGTAGCTGCTATGGACTGTCTTGTTCCCGGAATAGGTGAGATAATGGGTGGAAGCCAAAGAGAGGATGACTATAACAAGCTTTTAGCAAGAATCGAAGAACTTGGTATGGATACTAAGGATTATGACTTCTACCTTGACCTTAGAAAGTATGGTTCAACAAGACATGCAGGCTATGGTCTAGGATTTGAAAGATGTGTTATGTATCTTACAGGAATGTCAAATATAAGAGACGTACTTCCATTCCCAAGAACAGTAGGAAATTGCGAATTATAAAGGGAGGTAAACTTTAGCCATATGAAATTTATACATACAGGTGATATTCATTATGGTATGAAGCCTGATTCAAATAAACCCTGGGGTAAGGAAAGAGCCGATGCCGTAAAATCTTCACTTCGAAAAATCATTGAGGTTGCTAAGAAAAAAGAAGTTGATCTTCTTCTTATAGCCGGAGACCTTTTCCACTCACAGCCATTTAGTCGTGACTTAAAAGAAGTAAACTTTCTTTTCTCAACTATTCCTGATACAAAAGTAGTTGTTATAGCCGGAAATCATGACTGTTTAAGAGAGAATAATAATATACTTACATTCCCTTGGGCTAAAAATGTGGTTTATTTGTCCACTCCCACTATCAGCAGTGTATATTTCCCGGATATTAATACAGAAATCTACGGTTTTTCATATCATGACAGAGAGGTAAAGGACAATATAGTTTCAGGACTTTCTATTCGTGAAAATGACAGAGTAAAAATTCTTCTATTACATGGCGGTGATGCTACACATTTGCCATTTGACAAAAATGAATTAAACAAGATTTCTTCATCATATATTGCCCTTGGACATATGCATAAGCGTGAGGTACTTTTTGATAGACATATGGCATACTGTGGTTCACCTGAGCCTTTGGATATGACAGAGACAGGTGACCATGGAATTTATTATGGTGAAATAGATAATGAAACTCGTGTTATGAAAGATTTTGAATTTGTTAAAATTTCAAATACTTCATATATTTCATTAACCATAAATGTAACTCCTGAAACTACAAACTCAGAATTACATACGTCTCTCATAGAGACTATTAATAAAAAGGGTAAGCAAAATATATATCGATTTAGAATTAAAGGTCTTAGGGACCCTGATATTGAATTTGATTTGGATTCACTCTCATCAACTCTTAGGATTGCAGAAATTATAGATGATTCTGAACCAAAATATGATTTTGCCAAACTTTTTGCGGAGCATCCATCTGATATGATTGGTTTTTTCATTCGTGAGCTTGACAGACCTAATATGAGTAAGCTCGATAAAAAAGCCCTCTATTATGGTATCAATGCATTACTTAGAACTACTGATGAAAGGGGGAAAACATGAAACTGCTTAGCTTGCATATAGATGGCTTTGGCAAATTTAAAAATAAAGATCTACAATTTGCCGATAACATGAATATTATATACGGTTATAATGAAGCCGGAAAATCTACAATATTTATGTTTATTAAAGCAATGTTTTATGGGCTTGAAAGAGCAAAGGGCAGAGCTAGCAAAAGTGATACCTGGACCAAGTTCAAACCTTGGGGCAATGGTGATATATATGGTGGAAATCTAAGATTTTCATATCATGACAATGACTATCGCATAGAAAGAGATTTTACAAAAACCGCAACAACCCCCTTTGCCATCGTAAATGAGACAAATGGCAGTAATGTGGAAAACCCAAGTGAATTCTTGAAGGAAGCTCTATGTGGTCTTTCTGAAACAGCCTACTCAAATACCGTAAGTATATCTCAGCTAAAGTCTGCCACTGACGCAAAAATGGTTGTAGAATTAAAGAACTATATTGCCAATATGAATACAACCGGTAATATGTCCTTAAATATCAACAAGGCTTCAGACTTTTTAAAGGACAAAAAGAAAGCATTTGAGTCAACTCTCGATCCTGATGCTCCAAAAACCTTCAATCAAAATTTGACAGAAATAAAAGTACTTGAGAAGAAAATCTCATCGCCTGAATTTTCAAGTCATTTAAAAAATTTAAAAGAGGCTGATGCACTGACTGAAAAAAGAATTATTGATTTAAATTCTCAAAAAGAGACTTTGATAGAAAGTATTGCTTCAAAACGTCAGCATCTTTCAGATCTTGGATTTAATGATAAAAAGACAATAGTAGATTTACAAAGTGAACTTAACAAGGGATATAATGCTTATCTCTCAGCTTATGAATCAGAGAAAAAATCTATCAATAAAGTTTATTCTATAATCTTTTTGGTATTGTCAATTATAAGCGTAATTTTATCTTTATATATTTTTAAAACCGGAAAGAACAATGTTTTTACAGCAACAACCGGTATAAGTTATCAGTTTGCAATGATTCTTTTTATTGTTATATGTCTTGCATCACTTGTTTTTGCAAGTTATATCTATACTATGCACAATAAGGACAACAGACATTTAACTGAACTTAAGGTGAATTTGATTGCACTCATGGCAAGAGTTGGTTCCTTTGATTCTATTACTGAGGAGAATATTCACCGTGCCAATAAAACATTGAGCTCTAAGATAAGTATTTTTGATGAAATGTCTTCAGATATTGCGAAAATTGAGGCTTTAAATGTAGATATAGATAATCTGCGTGCTAAAAAGGCAGCCTATGCTAATGGTATTGATGCTAAAAAGCAAAACGAATGGGAACTTGAAAAGCTTATGGAAAAGCTGGCACAGTTAAAAGAAGAGAATGATTCATTGAAAAATATCATTAGTGAGAATGATAAGATTCGTTTTGAAATAGATGCTATAGAGCTTGCTATGGATACTTTGAAAAATCTTTCAGAAACCATCAAAAACTCTTTTGGACTGTATCTTAATAAGGATGCATCTGAGCTTATTGAGGGTATTACAGGTGGGGTGTATGATTCAATATCCATTGATGAGAATTTTAATGTATTTCTTAATACTCCTAATCGTCTGGTTCCTATAGAGCAGGCCAGCTCGGGAACTATGGATCAAGTATATCTTGCTCTTAGAATTGCAGCCGGAAGACTTATGCAGGGTCGCTCTAAGGAGTTGCCTTTTATATTTGATGATAGCTTTGTAAATTATGATTCAATTCGTCTAAGAGCTGCCTTGCTTTGGATCGCAAACAATGTTCCGGAA
Source organism: Lachnoanaerobaculum umeaense (assembly GCF_003589745.1). Taxonomy (GTDB): domain Bacteria; phylum Bacillota; class Clostridia; order Lachnospirales; family Lachnospiraceae; genus Lachnoanaerobaculum; species Lachnoanaerobaculum umeaense. The sequence continues at coordinate 1,743,504 of NZ_CP032364.1, forward strand.
CAAATCATTGTTTTTAGCTGCCATATGAGAGAAGCTCAGTTGATGACAGCAACTATGCAGGAGTTTAATCTAATAGAATTGTAGGGAGTTTATGCGTTTTATCAGACAATTTCTAATTATATTATTAGTAAGTTTTTTAGGGGAAGTGTTAAAAGCTATTTTACCACTTCCTATTCCTGCAAGCATCTATGGTCTTGTCATTATGCTTGCATTACTTGTGTCAAATGTAGTCAAACTTGAACATGTAGAGGGTGCCTCTATGTTTTTGATAGATATCATGCCTCTTATGTTTATTCCAGCTTCAGCCGGGCTTATTGATATATGGCCCAATCTAAAACCTGTACTTTTACCTATAGTCATCATTACATTAGTATCTACTATATTGGTAATGGTTGTCTCAGGAAAGGTAACTGAATTTGTTATCAAACTTAGTGAAGATAAAAAGAAAGTAGAGAGTGATAGATGAATAATTTTTTAAGTAATTCTGTTTTTTTTGGTGTTCTACTATGCCTATTATCTTACCAGTTTGGAGTATTTTTAAGACAAAAAACAAAAATAGCAGCCTTTAATCCACTGCTTATTTCTATTATTATAGTTATTTTTGTACTTGTTACGCTAAATATCAAGTTTGAAGATTTTTATAATGGTTCAAAATATATCAGCTATTTGCTTACACCTGCAACTGTAGCTTTAGCAATTCCACTCTATTCAAAGCTTACTTTGCTTAAGGCAAACTTCAAAGCTATAATATCGGGGCTGATTGCCGGAGTTTTGACATCACTCATATCAGTGCTTACTATGTCAATACTTCTTGGTCTTAGTCATGAGCATTATGTCACTATGTTACCAAAATCCATTACTACAGCTATAGGCATTGGAGTTTCACAAGAGCTTGGCGGTATACCCACCATTACAACTGCCGTTATTATTGTAACAGGAGTTTTTGGAAATGTTATAGCTGATATTGTTTATAAAATATTCAATATTACAAATCCTATTGCAAAAGGTGTAGGACTTGGTTCCTCAGCCCATGCTATAGGTACGGCAAAAGCCCTTGAAATGGGAGAAACCGAAGGTGCTATGAGTTCCCTATCCATAGCTGTAGCTGGTATTATCACAGTTATATTTGCTTCATTCTTTGCAAACCTTATATAAAGATTAAAAAATGAGGGACGACTTGTATTAAGTCTCACCCTCATTTTTAAACTATTTATCAATAATTTTATTGTGTAGATAATATTTCATTTATCTGTGATACCAATATGTCACAATCAATGCCATGTACCATACAAGCTTCTTCCAATGTCTCCATCTGTGATGAAGGACATCCAAGGCAATGCATACCTGATCTCATCAGTATTGGTGCTATTAAATCACTTGTCATTAAAAGTTCACCTATAGTCATATTCTTGTTTATTGTCATAAAAACTCCTTTACTTAAGCTTATTTGAAAAGCTTAATATTCCTTTTTTTATTTCATCAACTGTCAGACTGGCAAAGCCAAGCAAAACAGTGGATTTTCTTTTATTTTTACCGCTATAGAATATTGATATCGGATACAGCCTTATCCCTGACATCTCTCCATAGTTTATTATCTCGTCCTCAGTTAAATCCTCCAAAGTCAATAAAATATGAAGTCCTGAATTATTCTCAAAAACTTTAGCCTTTGAAATCTTCTCCTTAATTTCTGCTATAAGAGTGTCCCTCTTTATACGGTAATTTGTTCTCATCCTGTTTAAATGTCTTTCAAAATATCCCTCTCTTATAAAGATTTCCAAGATATCCTGGTCAGACCTTGGAACTGTACAAGAAAGAAAATTAAGTTTTTTCTCATACTCTTCCATCAGTTTTTCAGGAAGTACCATATATCCCACTCTTATTGCAGGTGCAATAGATTTTGAAAATGTTCCTAAATATATTATTTTCTCGGGGTCCAATCCCTGCATTGCAGGGATTGGTTTCCCAACAAATCTAAACTCTGAATCATAGTCATCCTCTATAATATATCTATCCTTACCTCTGTAACACCAGGATATAAGCTCTCGTCTTCTATTTATCGGCATTATCACCCCGGTAGGATATTGATTTGCCGGCATCAAATAGCATATATCTGCATTTGTACTGTCTAGTATGTTTATATCCATACCTTCATCATCCATGTCAATACTCCATATATTCCAAAACATTGATTTAAAAATCGCTTTAGCTTTTATATATCCGGGATTTTCAAGTGCTATATGTCTATGTCCTAATAAAAGTCCCAAGAGCATTATCAAGTATTCACTTCCGGCTCCGACTATTATATTGTTCGGTGAACAAATGACTCTCCTTGCTGTACGAAGATAGTCTGATATTTGGATTCTAAGTCCATACTCACCCTGTTTATCTCCTGCAATAAAAACATCCTCTTTTTCACTTGAGAATACTTTTCTTGCAATACTTCTCCAAGATGCGTATGGAAAGCTTTTTGAATCTATCTTTGTCGGAGAAAAATCTATATCCAAACTCTCATATACATTTTTCTCTTTCTTTAGCTCTCTTTTATATTCTTTTCTTTCAATATTTAGCACATCTAACCGGTTTACAATATATCCACTGCCTGCTCTTGACTTTAAATATCCTTCTGCCAAAAGCTGTTCATAGGCATTTACCACAGTTGTTCTGGATACCTTAAGGCTCTGTGCCAAACTTCTTGTAGAAGGCAGCTTAGTATCCGGCAAGATATGTGCATTTTTGATCTCATTTTTTATAAATTCATAGATTTGCTCATATATCGGACAATCACTATTTAAATCTATAAGAAGCTCCATCAGTCATTTTTTGGTAATTTAAAAGAACTCTTTAATGAGACTATTCTGTTAAATACCAAAGCATCAGGCTTAGAATCCTTAGCATCTACACAGAAGAAACCATTTCTTACAAACTGGAAGCTATCATAAGCCTTTGCATCTTTAAGACATGACTCCACATAGCAATCCTTTAATATTGTCAATGAATTAGGATTGAGGTTCAAATTTCCGTTCTCATCAAGCTTACCCTTTTCCTCATCAACTATATTCTCATAAAGTCTCATTTCAGCTTTAATTGCTGTATTTGCATTTACCCAATGAATAGTTCCCTTTACTTTTCTCTCATTAAAACCTGATCCTGACTTTGTCACCGGATCATATGTGGCATGTACTGCAATAATTTCACCATTCTCATCCTTTTCTACAGATATACAGGTTACAAAATATGCACCCATGAGTCTTACTTCATTTCCCGGGAATAGTCTGAAGTATTTCTTTGGAGGCACTTCCATAAAGTCCTCTCTCTCAATGTAAAGTTCTCTACCGAATTCTATCTCTCTTTCTCCAAGCTCCGGATTTTCAAGATTGTTCGGCATTGTACATAATTCAGACTGACCCTCCGGATAATTATCTATTATAAGTTTGATTGGGTCAAGTATTGCCATTATTCTGGCTTTCTTAAGCTTTAGATCCTCTCTTATGCAATACTCAAGCATTGCAGACTCTATAGATGAATCAGCCTTAGAGACTCCTGCCAACTTTACAAAGTTTCTTATAGCATCAGGAGTATAACCTCTTCTTCTAAGTGCAGCTATTGAAACAAGTCTTGGATCATCCCAGCCGTCAACTATTCCGTCTTCTACAAGTTTTTTAATATATCTCTTACCTGTTACCACATTTGTAAGGTAAAGCTTTGCAAACTCTATCTGTCTTGGTGGATTCTTATACTCACACTCTTTTACCACCCAATCATATAGTGGTCTGTGATCCTCAAACTCCAATGTACAAAGACTATGTGTAATATTTTCTATAGCATCCTCTATCGGATGTGCAAAATCATACATAGGATAGATACACCACTTATCACCGGTATTGTGATGAGTCATTCTTGCAACTCTGTAGATTACCGGATCTCTCATATTAATATTAGGTGATGCCATATCGATCTTTGCACGAAGCACACGACTTCCATCTTCACAAAATCCGTTCTTCATATCCTCAAACAACTTTAAGTTCTCTTCAACACTTCTATTTCTATATGGGCTTTCCTTCCCCGGAGTTTTAAAATCTCCTCTATACTCTCTAATCTCATCAGCACTAAGATCACAGACAAATGCCTTTCCTTTCTTTATAAGAAGAACTGCTTTCTCATACATCTCCTCAAAATAGTTTGAAGCAAAGAACAGTCTGTCCTCAAACTCTCCTCCAAGCCACTTTACATCTTCAAGTATTGAATGTACAAATTCTTCTTTTTCTTTTGTAGGATTTGTATCATCAAATCTTAAGTTGAACTTTCCGCCGTATTCTTTTGCTATATCATTGTTTAAAATAATGGACTTTGCATGGCCTATATGCAGATAGCCGTTTGGCTCCGGTGGAAATCTGGTCTGCACATGGTCAAACCTTCCGGACTCCAAGTCCTTATCTATCTCTATCTCAATAAAATTCTTTGAAACTGTCTCAGTATTGCCATTTTTAATTTCTTCTGACATAAGTTTCTCCCATCTGTTTTGCTTATTAAAATAGTATTATATCATTGAATTAATTTAATATCCATATATCTACAGATGTTTAATACAAAAACTGTAATTAATAAAAAATTATAGCCAACTAAATGCAATATACTTAGGCTACATTATATCTGTAAAAGGCTATGTATATATTTCAAATTAAAAATATAGCGAGTGTCAAAAATTTTGTCACTCGCTATAAATATCTATATTTTAAATTTATTCAGTAAATAATGGTGTAGAGAAATATCTGTCTCCACTATCCGGCAGAAGTGCAACTATTGTCTTACCCTCATTCTCAGGCTTCTTAGCCTCATTAATGGCAGCAAATAATGCAGCTCCTGAAGATATACCAACCAGAATACCTTCTCTTGATGCTATGAGTCTACCATACTCAAATGCCTCATCATTCTCAACTTTTACTATCTCATCATATATCTTTGTATTTAATGTCTCAGGAATAAATCCAGCACCTATACCCTGAATCTTATGTGGACCGCTCTTGCCCTCTGAAAGTACAGGTGAGCCCGTAGGCTCAACGGCAATAATCTTTACTCCCGGCTTCTTTTCTTTCAGGAACTCACCTACTCCCGATATAGTACCGCCTGTACCAATACCGGAAATAAATATATCTACCTCTCCATCAGTATCATTCCAAATCTCAGGTCCTGTGGTAGTCTTATGTACAGCCGGATTTGCCTTGTTTTCAAACTGTGCAGGTATGAAACTATCCTCAATACTTGCAGCCAACTCTTCAGCCTTTGCTATAGCACCCTTCATTCCTTTTGATCCCTCTGTAAGCTCTATATTGGCACCATATGCTTTAAGTATATTTCTTCTTTCAACACTCATTGTCTCAGGCATTGTAAGAATAACATTATACCCCTTTGCACTACCTACTGAAGCAAGTCCTATCCCGGTATTTCCCGATGTCGCTTCTATTATAGTAGCTCCCGGCTTTAATTTGCCCTCTTTCTCTGCTGCCTCTATCATTGCGAGTGCAATTCTGTCCTTTACAGAGCCTGCCGGATTAAAATATTCAAGCTTTACCAAAACCTTAGCCTTAAGACCAAGCTCCCTTTCAATATTTGAAACCTCAACTAATGGTGTATTACCAATCAATTCACTGCTGCTTTTATAAACTCTAGACATACAAACCTCCAATTCTGTATTCCTTTATTCCTACTTGTTTTATGGGTTTATAATAATTCATTTATTTATATTTGTCAAGCAATATTTTTATTTTTCTTGAAATTTATATTTTGATACAATAAAATATTACTATATTAAAATATTTTTACTTTTAGAGAGTTTTTTATGTTAGATAATGCCGGAATAAAGATAGCTCAAGGAGAAAATATATCCTGTGAGCAAATAACAGGTGTAAATGACAATATGGCCGAGAACCATTATCATGAGTTTTTCGAACTATATTATCTAGAAAGTGGAGAAAGATATCATATGATTCAGGATGAACTTGTCGTTATGAAACCTGGAGATTTTATAATCTTTCCCCCTTATGTTCTTCACCGTTCTTTTGGAAAAGAAAACATTCCTTTTAAGAGAATAGTTCTTTACTTTTCTACAAATGAGATAATATCTGAAGATATGCACTTAGAACTTTTGAATGAATTTGGTTTTTATAATTGTGATAGGAAAAACAGCTTTGCTGTCCATCGCTTGCTTGAAATGATGGTATATGAAGAAGATACTAATAAGGTTTTTTCAAAGGAAAATAAAAAAGCAATATTGAATCTGCTACTTGTTACTATACTTAGATATTCAAGAGCTGAAGTTAAATTCAAAGATACAAATAGGATAAACCAGGTAATTCGCTATATACATACAAATTATATGGATGATTTGAAGCTGGAAGATCTTGCAAAGAAATTTTTTATATCAAAATATCATCTTGCCAGGCTTTTTAAGCAAAGAACCAATAAGACAGTTATTCAATATCTTAATACAACAAGAGTCATGAATGCACAAAGAAAAATCATGGAAACAAGAAAATCTTTAACAGAGATTTCAAATGAAACCGGATTTGCTTCACTTACACATTTTAGCAGAATATTCAAATCGGAAACAAATCAGACTCCAAGTGAGTACCGAAGAAATTATTTGTATAAAAATAAAAACATGCTTGAATAATATTCTTTTTTGATGTATATTTATAAATGTATTACAGAAATAACATTAGTTGTAAGCGTTTTATTCGTATATTTATACATAGGAGGATTTATGGCAAAGGATAAAGTTGTATTAGCATATTCAGGTGGTCTTGATACCACCGCTATCATACCATGGTTAAAGGAACATTTTGATTATGATGTAATATGCTGTTGTATAGATTGTGGTCAAGGAAATGAGCTTGACGGACTTGAGGAGAGGGCTACACTATCAGGTGCAGAAAAACTTTATATCATAAATATGATTGATGAGTTCTGTGATGATTATATTGTTCCATGTGTAAAGGCCGGTGCTGTATATGAGAATAAGTATCTTCTCGGTACTTCAATGGCAAGACCCGGTATTGCAAAAGCACTTGTTGATGTGGCAAGAAAGGAAGGTGCAGTTGCTATATGCCACGGAGCTACAGGTAAAGGAAATGATCAAATCCGTTTTGAGCTTGGTATAAAGGCTTTGGCTCCGGATCTTAAGATTATTGCACCTTGGCGTATGACTGATATATGGACAATGAATTCTCGTGAAGATGAGATTGCATATTGTAAGGAGCATGGTATAGATTTACCATTTTCAGCCGACTCAAGTTACAGTCGTGATAGGAACCTTTGGCATATAAGTCATGAAGGCTTGGAGCTTGAAGATCCTTCACTAGAACCAAACTATGAGCATGTGCTTATGCTTGGTGTAACACCTCAAAAGGCACCTGATAAGGAAACCTTGATTTCTCTAAACTTTGAGGCCGGAGTTCCTGTTGCACTAAATGGTAAGAAAATGAAAGTATCAGAGATTATAACAAAATTAAATGAACTTGGTGGTGCAAATGGTATAGGTATTATTGATATAGTTGAAAACCGTGTTGTAGGTATGAAATCAAGGGGCGTTTATGAAACTCCCGGCGGTACAATACTTATGGAGGCCCATGATGCACTTGAAGAGCTTGTACTTGATAGGGCTACTTTTGAAGTAAAAAAAGATATGGGCAATAAATTTGCACAGATAGTTTATGAAGGAAAGTGGTTTACTCCTCTTCGTGAAGCTATTCAAAGCTTTGTAGAGTCTACACAGCAATATGTAACCGGTGAAGTTAAGCTAAAGCTTTATAAGGGTAATATTATAAAAGCAGGTACAACATCTCCATACTCACTATATTCAGAATCTCTTGCATCATTCACTACCGGAGATTTATATGACCACCATGATGCAGACGGATTTATTACATTATTTGGTCTTCCACTAAAGGTGAGGGCTATGAAGATGGCAGAATTAAACAAAGATAAATAATAGTATTAAAATAGGGGCTAATCCCGTCTTCCGTCGAAGTACTATGAAATTTCCGACGTTTCAAATTTTTAGCAAACTATTTAATTTTATACAATTCTTTTAAACCCTTTATTTTAAAGGCTTTTCTTACATAAAAAATAATTTGAAAAAATTGAAAAAATTTTTACAGCATGTTATAATCATAGTACTTCATAGTACTTTACTTTTAGAGGTGTTTATGGCTTATTTTTTGAGAAAAGAAAAGAAGAAAAAAGGTACTTATCTTCAGATGTATGAATCATTTTGGGATAAGGATAAAAAGCAACCAAGAACAAGAAATGTAAAATCTTTTGGTTACGTTGAAGATCTGACTTCAGATGAGATTCCGGATCCGATTAAATTTTATAGCGATTATGTAAAAGAGCAAAATGAGAATAGAACAAAAGTTCTTTCTGAAGAATCCCGTCCTCGTGCATTTTCCACTCCTGTTGAACTTAATATAGGACACTTCTTGCTCTACTCATTGATTGATGAGCTTGATGTTAAGGAAACTATTGATATACTTGCTTCTCAAATGCGTTTTCAGTTCTCTGTATTTGACTTAATTACACAACTTATTTATGCAAGGGTTATATCACCATGCTCTAAGTCAAAGACAGCCTCTCATGTCTTTCCATACATTTACGGCAGCTCTACAATCTCTGAAGACCAAGTATATGACGGGTGTTCTTTCATAGGAGAGTCTTATAAGAAGTACATTGATTTGTTTAATCACTCTTATGAAAAGTATTTTAAAAGAGATTTAAGCAATGTATTTTTCGATTGTACTAATTATTACTTTGAAATTGATCTTCCTAGCGATGACAAGCAAAAGGGACCTTCAAAAGAGAATAGGCACTCTCCGATAATAGGGCAGGCTTTACTTTTAGATGCTGATCTAGTACCTGTCTCCATGCAAATGTATCCCGGAAATGAATCGGAAAAGCCATATATTAGAAAAGTTATTGAAGAAATGAAGCAACGACACAGCGTATCAGGCAAGACAATTCAGGTGGCTGATAAAGGCCTTAATTGTGCAAGAAATATTTATGCTGCAGTTAAAGAAGCTAGTGACGGCTATATATTTTCAAAATCAATACATGGTAAGAATCTAAGTGAAAAGGAAAAGAAATGGGTTCTACTTGAGAATGATACAAATGTCTTTTCTAATTACACTGATGAAAGAGGTAATATATCTTTTCGTCTTAAATCCTGTATTGACAGCTTTGATTACAGTTTTAAAGAGATTGATCCGGAAACAGGAAAAGAGAGTGTTACAAGGTTTTCTGTAAAAGAAAAGCGTATCGTCTCTTATAATCCTAACCTTGCAAAGAAACAAAGGCTTGAAATAATGAAAATGGTCGATAAAGCTTCAAAGTTTTCTACATACAAAAATATCGCTAAAGATGAACTTGGAGATTGTGCTAAATATGTAGACATTATAACTAAAGATAGTACAGGCAAGACAATAAAGCCTATAATAGATTTAAATAAATCTAAGATTGATGAAGATCTTAAATATGCAGGATATAATCTTTTAGTGACATCCGAAATAGATATGGAGCCATTACAGGTATATAAAACATACCATAGCCTATGGAAGATCGAAGAATCTTTTAGACTTACAAAATCATACCTGGATGCAAGACCCGTTTATTTACAGAAAAAAGAAACAATCTATGGGCATTTTTTGATATGCTACCTTAGCTTGTTTCTTTTAAGAGTATTAGAAATCAAGTGTTTCAAGAATAAAATAAACTCTTATGACTTGATCAACTTTATGCGTGATTTTAGGGTGGTAAATAAAGGTGATGATACATATATCAATATATCAAGAAACCAATCTGTTAACGAAAAGGTTAAAAAACTGGTTGGTTTTAGTAACCTTGATGCCCTCTATTTAACCAAAGCTGAAGTCGACAATTTCTTTCAAAACTGTATGCTCTTGGACACCTAAAGTACTAGGTTTTGAGAGAAACGACGGAAGTCAGGTATTATAAAAGCAGGTACAACATCTCCATACTCACTATATTCAGAATCTCTTGCATCATTCACTACCGGAGATTTATATGACCACCATGATGCAGACGGATTTATTACATTATTTGGTCTTCCACTAAAGGTGAGGGCTATGAAGATGGCAGAATTAAACAAAGATAAATAATAGTATTAAAATAGGGGCTAATCAGCCCCTTAATTTTATTTGCTTTTATTATTTACATAATTAACTAATCCGCCTGCATTTATGATATTTTGCATAAATTCCGGAAAGGCCTGACCCTTATATGTCTTGCCTGTTGTGATGTCAGTAATCATACCGGTATCAAAATCTACCTTTACATCATCACCTGCCTGTATCTCTGCTGCCGCCTCAGGGCTTTCAATAATCGGTAATCCTATATTTATTGCATTTCTATAGAAAATTCTTGCAAATGTATCTGCAATTACCACACTTACTCCGCTGGCCTTTATAGCTAATGGTGCATGCTCTCTGGATGAACCACATCCAAAATTCTTTCTTGCAACGATGATATCTCCCTTTTGCACCTTATTTACAAAATCTTTATCAATGTCTTCCATACAATGCTTTGCCAACTCTTCTCCTGTAGTCGCATTCAGATATCTTGCCGGAATTATAACATCAGTATCTACATTTTCACCATATTTAAATACATGTCCTCTTGCTTCCATATTACCCTCTCTATCTTTAAACTGTTGGTGCTACTATCTTACCTGCTATTGCACTCGCTGCCGCAACTGCCGGAGAAGCAAGATAAACCTCTGACTCCACATGGCCCATTCTGCCGATAAAGTTTCTATTAGTTGTAGATATACATCTCTCACCGGCTGCCAAAACTCCCATATATCCTCCCAGACAAGGACCACATGTAGGAGTAGAAACTATCGCACCTGCATCTATGAAAATATCTACAAGTCCTTCTTTAATAGCCTGCTTATATATCTTTTGTGTAGCCGGTATTACAATACATCTTACATTCTTAGCGACTTTTTTATCCTTCATCTGTGCAGCAGCACTTCTAAGATCTGATATATGACCATTTGTACATGAACCTATTACAGCTTGGTCAATCTTTATATCTTCAAACTCTCCTACCACCTTTGTATTCTCAGGCAAATGTGGGAAGGCTACTGTAGGTCTTAATGTAGACAAATCTATATCAATAACCTCATCATATACTGCATCTTCATCTGCCACATAAATCTTTGGATCTCTGTTTGAATGTTCTTTAATATAATCCAAAGTTATATCATCTACCGGAAATATACCATTTTTCCCACCTGCCTCTATTGCCATATTACAGATAGTAAATCTATCATCCATAGAGAGTGAAGCTACTCCATCTCCACTAAATTCCATAGATCTATAAAGAGCTCCATCAACACCTATCTTTCCTATAATATGTAGTATAACATCCTTACCACATACATCATTTCCAAGTTTTCCTTTTAAATTAAACTTTATAGCACTTGGTACTTTAAACCATGCTTTTCCTGTAATCATTCCGGCTGCCATATCTGTAGAGCCAACACCTGTTGAGAATGCACCCAAAGCACCATATGTACATGTATGAGAGTCTGCACCTATTATACAATCTCCTGCTACAGTAAGTCCCTGCTCAGGTAAAAGTGCATGTTCAATTCCCATTCTTCCAACATCAAAAAAGTTTACTATTACATTCTCATCTGCAAAGTCTCTGCATGTTTTGCAGTTCTGAGCAGACTTTATATCCTTATTAGGTGCAAAATGGTCCATGACCAATGCTATTTTCTCATTATTGAATACATCTTTTTTTTCAAATTTCTTGATTTCATTTATTGCCACCGGCGATGTGATATCATTTCCCAGCACAAGATCCAAATCTGCCTCTATAAGCTGACCCGGTTCTACAAAGTACAGACCGGCATGGGCAGCCAAAATCTTCTGTGTCATAGTCATTCCCATATTTTTTTCCTCTTTTCTTTTAATTAATGTTGATTGTAACATATCAAATGATATAATAGCGATATAAATTCAATATATCAAGTATTACATAAAGTTATAATGGTTACAATAGTAAATAATCATTTATAAAATAAATAAGGTGGTGGGAATATGGAACAGCATTTATCACAATATAGAATATTTTTTGAAGTGGCAAAAGCCGGTAGTATATCAAAGGCAGCCAAATTATTATATATAAGCCAGCCGGCAATATCAAAATCCATTATACGCTTGGAAGAAAATCTGGAAATTGCACTCTTTGTACGAACTTCAAAAGGTGTAAGTCTTACTCCTGAAGGACAAATTTTTTATGAATATTTGCAAAGTGCATTTTCAGCTATAGAAGCCGGAGAAAATCATCTTACAAAGATAAAACAGTTTAATATAGGTAAAATAACCATAGGTACCAGTAATACACTTTGTAAGTATATTCTACTTCCCTATTTAAATAATTTTGTGAAAGAAAATCCACATACTATGATAAGCATTTTCACACAGTCCTCAGATCAAACATCTTTTCTGCTTTCAGAAAACAAAATTGATATAGGCCTTGTGGCAAAGCCGGCCAAAACTCAAAATATGTCCTATATAAGTATAATGGAAATACAAGATATTTTTGTAGCTACTCCGGGGTATTTGAACAACTTAAAGCATATCTTCAATAATCATTTTGATCCTTTTAGAGATGGAAATATAATGTTGCTTGATAAGGATAATGCCACAAGAAAATTTATTGATAATTGTATAGAAGGTTCAAAATTGCAGCTAAATCAATCCATAGAAACAAGTAATATGGAACTGCTTATTGAGTTTGCAAAAACAGGAATAGGTATTGCCTGCGTTATAAAAGAATTTATACAAAAAGAATTAGAAGAAGGTACTTTGGTGGAAATAGAGATGCCAAAGGGGCTTTCAATACCAAAAAGAGAGATTGTATTTCTTTATGATAAAAAGAATATTAATCCCTCCCTTATCAAATTCATATCTATGTTAAAATCATAAAATTAATGGGGCGTTTTGCCCCATTAATTTATCTTTGAGCTTCTATTATTATATCCAGTATCTCTTTTGGTTCTTCTATAATATAATCTGCTTTATTTTCTCTAAGCTCTTTTTCATCTCTAAAGCCCCATAGCACACCTATGCTTATAACATTAGCTGCAAGTGCAGTCTGCATATCTGTAGCAGTATCTCCCACATACAGTATCTCATCTTTAGAAAATCCCAGTTCTTTTATTATCATATTGAGAGAAGTAGGGTCAGGTTTCTTTGGAATTCCTTCTCTCTCACCATATATCAGATCAAATACTCCTTCTCCAATGACATCTTTTATATTTTTCTCTACACCAAGCTGTGACTTGTTTGATAAAACTACAGTCTTTATGTTTAGATTTTTTAGTTCCTGTAAGAGTTCCATAATGCCGTCATAGGGCTTCACACCCCTTAAGCAATCTTTTTCAAAGATCTCATCATATACTTCGTAGGCCTTCTTTGCAAGTTTCAAATCTTTATCACCATTATATATCAAAGATCTGTCTACAAACTTCCTTGCACCTTCTCCCACAAAATACCTTGTATGCTCATTGTCTATATCTCCAAGTCCAAAATGTCTCATAGTTTTACTCATACAATATGATAATGCGTCCAATGTATATAACAATGTACCGTCCAAATCAAAAACAACCGCTCTAATCATCATTATACCTCAAATAATAAATCACCATAACTTGGCATTGGCCAAAGATCCTTATCCACTATCATCTCCAGAGTATCAATAGGCTTTCTCAGTGCTTCCATTGCAGGAACTACTACTTCATGCATATACCTTGCATGTTCTGTTACATCAGAAATTTCAGCTACTTTGTCCATGTGCCTTTTCAGATTTTCAATCTCAACCTTGGCTTCCTTCAAATGTTCATTCACTTCCAATAAGATAGCATTCTGTGCATATGGCTCTATACCATCTATTGCGGCTTTCAGCTTTATAATAGAATCTGCAAGTCTTGTAGTATATCTTATTACAGCAGGTATTATTGATTTTCCTGCAATATCTATCATAGTCTTTGCCTCTATATTTATAGCCTTGGAATATGCTTCATACTCTATCTCAACTCTTGACTCCAGCTCTTTTCTTGTAAAAACCTCAAACTCCTCAAACAACTTTACAGCATTATCAGAAACCAAAGCAGGTATCGCATCTATCATACTTGGTAGATTTGACAAGCCTCTTCTCTTTGCCTCTTCCACCCATTCATTGGAATATCCATTTCCATTGAAAATAATTCTTCTGTGTTCACTAAAAAGCCTCTTTATCATATCATGCACTGCTTCGTCAAAGTCACTTGCATTTTCAAGTTCATTAGCAGCCTCTTTAAAACTCTCCGCAACTATTGTATTCAAAACAATATTTGGAGAAGCTATGGAATCAGAAGAACCGACCATTCTAAACTCAAACTTATTATTTGTAAAGGCAAACGGAGATGTTCTATTTCTATCAGTAGCATCTTTTTCAAAATCAGGAAGTGTAGCAACACCTGTTTTTAACTTGCCGCCCTGAAGAGAATGTGTAGCCTCACCTGTAGAGCAGAGCTGATCAATAACATCCTCCAGCTGTTCTCCAAGAAAAACAGAAATAATAGCAGGAGGTGCTTCATGGGCACCAAGCCTATGTTCATTTCCCACACATGCCGCAGATTCTCTGAGTAAGTCTGCATGCTTGTCTACAGCCTTTAGTATACAAGCAAGAACCAATAAAAACTGAATATTCTCATGTGGAGTATCTCCGGGATTTAACATATTTATTCCGTCATCTGAAGTTAAAGACCAGTTATTATGCTTTCCTGAACCGTTGACACCTGCAAAAGGTTTCTCGTTCAAAAGACATGTAAGTCCATGTCTTCCTGCCACCTTCTTCATAGTCTCCATAGTAACCTGATTGTGATCTACTGCTATATTTACCTGCTCATATACCGGAGCAAGTTCATGCTGTGCCGGTGCCACCTCATTATGCTGAGTTTTAGACGGAACTCCAAGCATCCAAAGTTCATGGTTTAAATCATTCATATATGATGCTATTCTCTCTCTAATAGATCCAAAATAGTGATCCTCAAGTTCCTGTCCCTTTGGCGGCATAGCTCCAAAAAGAGTCCTACCTGTATATATCAAATCCTTTCTTTGTAGATATTTTTCTCTATCTACTATAAAGTATTCCTGTTCCGCACCTACAGAAGGTATTACTCTCTTGGCTGTAGTATTCCCAAACAGTCTAAGTATTCTAAGGGCCTGAGTATTTATAGCCTGCATAGAACGAAGCAGTGGAGTCTTTTTATCAAGTGCCTCCCCCTTATATGAGCAAAAAGCTGTAGGAATATAGAGTGTAACACCCAAAGAATCCTTCTTTATAAAAGCCGGTGAAGTGCAGTCCCAAGCAGTGTAGCCTCTGGCTTCAAAAGTTGCTCTAAGACCTCCTGAAGGAAAGCTGGAAGCATCCGGTTCACCCTTTGTAAGCTCCTTGGCAGAAAATTCCATTATAACTTTACCATTTTTAGGTGCCGAAATAAAAGAATCATGCTTCTCAGCCGTAACACCTGTCAAAGGTTGAAACCAGTGGGTATAATGAGTAGCTCCTCTATCTATAGCCCACTCCTTCATACCATGAGCCACCGAATCCGCAATATCATTGTCCAGTTCCAAGCCATCTTCAATAGTCTTTTTTAACTTTTTAAATACTGCTTTTGGCAAATATACCTGCATAGCCTCATCATTAAATACATTAGCCCCAAAAATCTCTGTGATTGTATCCTTTTTCTCCATATGCACCTTTCAAAATTATAGGCAAAGCCTAGTATAAAATAAACTATAGTGGAAAACTTATCATTTCCCAAAGTTTTCGCAAAAATTATAGCATATAAAATATATTTTTGCATCTTTGAATATAAAAAAGACTGCCTGCCTACACAAACAATCTTTTAAAAATCATCTTATTATTTTGCAAAAATATGTCTTGCAAACTTTACTGCTGTGAAAATCATCAAAATAACAGCAATTAAAATTTGAACATTCACAATCCATGTTCCGGGATAAGGAACCCATCTGAAATGACCTATTTTTTCACTTACTGTATAAAACTGTTTTCCGGCTATTGCACTTATAACAAATGGGAATGTAAATCCGGCATAGCTTGGATAAAATCTATGTTTTTCTTTATCACTTATATAATGTTTTAAAACATCAATTGCAACCACCATTCCCAGTAAATATATCGCAAATGACACCATATACAATGGTCCTAAAAAATTGATATTCTTTTGCTCAAATGAGTTTATATATCCTGCCACACAAAGGCTTGCCGGTGCTGCATAGATACATGCAAGTGCTTTGGCCTCAATATTCTTATTGCCAAGTTTTATATATCTAAAAGATACATAGAAGAAAAGCGGAATATAAAGAACAAATCCTATCCAGAAACAAACCTGTCCCAGTGCAATATTCTTAAATGCCGGTGCAGTAACTGAAGCAACAACTATTCCAACATAAACAATAAAATAGCTTGCGGCTATCTTCATCATATCATCAGGTATCTTGATTTTTAATATAAAGTTCAATGTAAAATAAACCATTAATACAAAATGAAAGATAATAGCTACATACCACAAAATAACAGCTACTACCGGTATAATAGGTTTTATATAAGTTGCCAAAAGCATCAAAGTCATAGTATATGTTCCTGAAACACTTGCCAGTACAGGATTTTTCATATCTGCAATAAAAGCATCCGGCATAGTCAAATACTTGCATGTAACAAATAAGATTCCTACAAATGCTAATATTCCACAAACTGTTTTTAAATAAGGATTATAAATTGCCAACAAATTTCCAAGAGCCGCAAATCCCAAGGCAACACCACTTAATGGCAATGGTACTCGTTTTAAAAAATTCATAGCTACCTCTTATAAGTCTATATTCTTCAGTCCCTTTTCTCTTACAATGATCTCTGCTACCTTCTTAGCAGCTATTCCTGTAAATCTGATGCACTGCTCCTTGTGCTCTCCGGCACCCATATCAAACTCTCTTGTAAGTACTCTACAGCAGTTTGAATGCTTTCCATTAGCCTCTTTAAAGTAGTCATGTAATTCATGGGTAAGCTCCATGCATTTTACAACCTTAGGATCCTTAGGGCCGTTTTGTTCAGTTCTTCCAAATATCATACCAAGAGCCAAAACTCCACCGTTTAAAGCACCACACATACATCCACTCTTACCTGCTCCAACAGCCATACCTGATGACATAGCTATAACTTCTCTTGGAACATCAAGTTCAAAATTGTCTACTATTGCTGCCATGAGCGCTTCGCAGCAAAAATATCCGTTTCTGTAATTGTCCTCAGCATCCTGTCTTACCTTGTCTACACTAACCTCACTTCTAATATTCATAATTTCCTCCTAAATTGTTTTTCATATTTTAACACTAAAAAATATTTTTGTATACTAAAAAAAGTATAGATTATGTGAATCTATACCAAAAAACCTCGTTATTTTTATAGTTTTTTCTAATTGATGAAGACTATTTTATTTGTTCTATCAATAAATATGTTTTTTATAGTCTATTTTCCAAGTATATGCCTTGCCACAAATACCCCACTGGCTGAAGCATGTGATAGGGAATGTGTTACACCACTACCGTCACCTATTACATATAAATCTTTGTGAAGTGTCTCAAGATTATTATCAATCTCTACCTCCATATTATAGAATTTCACCTCTACACCATAAAGTAAGGTTTCATCACCTGCAGTTCCCGGAGCTATCTTATCAAGAGCATATATCATCTCAATTATATCATCCAGGATTCTCTTTGGAATAACCAAAGAAAGATCTCCCGGGGTTGCTGACAGAGTAGGTGTCATAAATGACTTATTGATTCTTCCTGTACTACTTCTCTGCCCTCTTATAAGATCTCCAAATCTTTGAACCATTACACCGCCACCAAGCATGTTTGAAAGTCTTGCAATACTCTCACCATAACCATTACTGTCTTTGAAAGGCTCTGTAAAATGCTTAGACACCAATAGTGCAAAGTTTGTATTCTCAGTTTGAAGTGCCGGATCCTCATAGCTATGTCCATTTACTGTAACAATACCATTTGTATTCTCATTTACTACAGCACCCTTAGGGTTCATACAGAATGTTCTCACTAAATCCTGATACTTCTCAGTTCTATAAACAATCTTGCTTTCATACAATTCATCTGTAAGATGTCTGAATATCTCAGCTGGAAGCTCAACTCTTACACCAATATCCACACGATTTGACTTTGTAGGAATGTTCAATTCTCTACAGATTTGCTCCATCCATTTGCTTCCGCTTCTACCTACAGATACAATACATTTATCTCCAAAAAATTCTTCTCCTGTTTTTGAATCCAACTTATATCCAGATTCCATCTTTTCTATTTTTACTATAGGAGTATTGAAGAAAAATTCCACCTTGTCCTTCAAATCAGCATATATATTCTCAAGCACCTCATAATTTATATCAGTACCCAAATGGCGAACACTTGCATCTAATAAATGCAAATTATTTTGTAGACATAATCTCTTTATATCAGAATTTGCAGTAGAATATAGTTTAGTTTTTCCACCACCATATTTTACATTGATACCATCAACATAATTCATAAGTTCAATGGCTTTTTTCTTTCCTATATATTCATGTAATGTGCCGCCAAACTCATTTGTGATATTATACTTTCCATCAGAAAATGCACCTGCACCACCAAATCCATTCATTATTCCACAGCTCTTACAATTTATACAGGATTTTATTTTAACTCCATCTATTGGGCAATGTCTTTTCTCCAGTGGGTTACCGTACTCAAAAACCGCAATTTTTAGTGAGCTATCTTGGTTTATAAGTTCATAAGCAGAGAAAATACCTCCCGGGCCTGCTCCTATTATCATTACATCATATTTCATATCTTTCCCTTTCACAAAAGCGACAATACTATCTTACATAAAAATGGCGACATCTCGTTTGAAATATCGCAATGCAGTATTTCTATTATAATATTTATTTTCTATACAAGCAATACACTTTTTCATATCTTGTTTCAGCATTCTTTATTCTTCTACAAATACTCCTAAATCTTCTTAAATAATTATAATTCTTCTACTTTACTATTTTTAACAATGGAGGCATAATATAAGAATGAATGCGAAAATTAAAAACTTTAAAAAAACAACTCTAATATTTTTTTTGACAATTATTACCATAATCAGTTTTCCGCTAAAGACTTTTGCATATGTGGATTGGCCCACAAATGTAAATGTTCTCTCAGAAGGTGCCATACTGATGGACTCCGACTCCGGTGCTGTGCTATATGGTAAAAACATCCATGAACATTACTTTCCGGCAAGTATTACAAAAATTTTGACAGCCCTGGTAGTAGTGGAAAACTGTAATCTTGATGATATGGTAACATTCTCAAAAAATGCAGTATACAATGTTGAAGCCGGCTCTTCAAGTGCCGGTCTGGATGTAGGTGATACACTTACTGTGAGGGATTGCTTATATGCTATGCTCTTGCAATCTGCAAACGAAGCGGCAAATGCCTTAGCTGAATATACAGGTGGAAGCATTGAGGGGTTTTCAGATATGATGAATGCTAAAGCAGAAAGCCTTGGCTGTACAGATTCACATTTTGCGAATCCAAGTGGTTTGAATAATCCTGAGCATTATACCAGTGCCTATGACTATGCTTTAATAAGTCGTGCAGCATTTCAAAATCCTACTGTTACAGAAATAGCTTCAGCAACTTATTATAATCTTCCACCTACCAGCAGAGTGCCTACCGGTCAGACATTATACAATCATCATGGTATGCTTAGAAAAAATTCCGGTAACTACTATCAAAATGCTATTTGTGGAAAAACAGGTTATACCACTTTGGCAGGAAATACCTTAGTCACTTATGGCAGAAATGACCATATAGGGCTAATTACAGTAGTTTTAAATGGAAATAAAACCCATTATACAGATACACAGGAATTGATGAACTTTGGTTTTAGTAATTTTAAAAATATAAAGCTAAATTCGTCAGGAATTACTACAAATTTTTCAAGTAATCTTTCACTGATACCAAACTTTAATGAATATACTATAGAACCTGATGACAATGCTTCAATAACATTGCCAAATGATGCAGATATAAATGATGTAAGCTCAACTATGGACTTCGAAGCTGATCCCAATCAGCCTAAAAATGCACTTTGCAGAGTTGATTATAGCTATAATGATTATCCAATCGGTTCAGTCTATATTGTTGCCACCAAAAATGTAAATTATGTACCTGATGAAGAAAAGGTAGTGCAAAATGAGACTGAATCTGATGAACAGGTCACTAGAGCAGAGGAAAAGAAGCCGCTACAAAGCTTCACAAATATAATGTTTAGTATTTCAAAAAGAAATATTATCATTGCCTCTTCCATAGGGGGTTTTGTTCTTCTATTAATAATTATCATTTTAATAAGATTACATATAGCAAAGAAGAAAAATAATTTTAGCGATCGTGAACTTCGCATATACAATCTTTTAAAAACCGGCTGGAGCGCCTCAGATTGTGGTATAAGTGAAGAAGAAGCAAAAGATATAATAGAAAAGCACTGAAAACAGTGCTTTTTGTATTTCTTTAAGAAATTGTAATATATGTTTTCTCAATTCACTTGAATTATTCTTCATCTAGCTATACAATCTATAGACGAAAGTTATTACAAAAATAAATTTGGGGCGATATTATGAAAAAATTAACTGAACTTTTTAGAAAATACAGGCATGCTTGGGTCTTCCTATACAGCTTTATATATTTATCATGGTATATGTATCTGGAAAGAACCATTGTAACAGAGTATCATATAATGTATACAAAAATTGATGATTGGATTCCATTCAATGAATTTTTCATTATTCCATATTTTATATGGTTTTTATATGTAGCATTTATGCTGATGTTCCTATTTTTTAAGGATGTAGATGAATTTTATAGATTTGGGTTATATCTGGCCCTTGGAATGAGTATATCACTCTTTATATGCCAAATCTTCCCAAATGGCACAAATCTAAGACCCACAAATTTGGACCCTAACAAGAATATATTTACACATCTGGTAGCTTTTATCTACAAAACTGATACTCCTACCAATGTATTTCCAAGTATTCACGTTTTTAACTCCATTGCAACTCATGTAGCTATAGTGAGGTCAAAATTCTTTTACAACAATATGAAAGTAAAAGTAGTTTCCTTTATCATCATGATTTCAATCTGTTTGTCAACATTATTTTTAAAGCAGCACTCATTCCTTGATGTGGTAGGTGCTACAATACTCTCCTATGTAATTTATCAACTTATCTATGCAAAGATACCATTGCCTGTAGGCCATAGTGATAGGGAGGATATAAGAATATAACATTATTATGTCGTACTTTTTTGTACGGCATTTTTGTGTTTTCAAAATATTATTTTAAATTTTTTTGATCAGTATTGATATAAATGTTATTTCATTGTATCTTTATACTAATAAATATATGGGAGATTATATGAGACTTTTGATATGTGAAGATGAAGAAGATATTTTGAACGGACTTGCCAAAGGACTTCGCAAGCTCAACTACTATGTAGACACAGCTATGGATGGGGAAGAGGCACTTTCTCTTTATTTTGAGTCGGAATATGACCTTATAGTTCTTGATTTAAATATGCCTAGGCTAGATGGTATTGAAGTTTTAAAAGCTATAAGAGAAGACAACCCTGATACTAAAATTATTATACTATCTGCCAGAGATTCCTTAAATGATAAAGTGCTTGGACTGGATCTAGGTGCAAATGACTACCTTGTAAAGCCTTTTCATTTTAGAGAATTGGAGGCAAGAATAAGAGCCCTTTTGCGTACCTCATATAATAAGAGTGATGATATCATAAGGCTTGAATCTCAGGATATAACTATATATCTAAATAAAAAGCAAGTACAAAAGAATGGTGAAAATATACCACTTACTCCTAAGGAATATGCTATATTTGAATATCTATGCCTGAATAAAGATGCTTTGATTTCTACAGATGAGCTACTTGAACATAATGTTGATATGAATGCAAATGATACTTCAAGTGTAATAAAAGTCCATATAGCAGCTATAAGAAAAAAACTTGGAAGTGATGTTATAAAAAATACAAGAGGAATGGGATATACTGTAAATGACTAGTATATCCCATTCTTCATAATCCTATATATAAATATCAGTCAAATCAGATCTAAGCCTGATTTGCTAATAAGTCCTCAACTATCTTAGTAAATCCATCCAAGTCTCTAGCTCCCTGTATACTACCTACAATATTTCCCTCAGAATCTACAAAGAATGTAGTAGGAAAAGCCATAAGGCTCATCACAAACCCTTCTGTAACACCCTCAGGTACTATATTCTGGTAAGTAACATTATTCTTCTCAATAACTTCCTTTACAGCGTCCATATCACTTCCTGCATCTTGGGCTAAACCGATTACATTCACATTCTTATCCTTCATGTTCTCATATAGCTTTTGTAGCTCCGGAATCTCTCTAACACATGGACCACACCAGCTTCCCCAGACATTTACCACTGTAAGTTTGCTGTCTTTAAATACATCACTACTGATATCTTCACCTGTAACTGTCTTTGCAGTGAACTCCGGAAACTTCACTTCATCTTTCTTTGAATCAGCCTTCTTAGCCTCTTCTTTTTTTGACTCACCTGTTTTTGTATCTTCAGCCTTTGTATCTTTCTGCTTTGTATCCTCAGTTTTTGTTTCTTCTGCTTTTGTATCCTCAGCTTTTGTGTCTTCCTGCTTTGTATCCTCAGCTTTTGTTTCTTTCTGCTTTGTATCCTCAGTTTTTGTTTCTTCTGCTTTTGTATCCTCCTGCTTT
The DNA here is from genome assembly GCF_003589745.1 of Lachnoanaerobaculum umeaense. Lineage (GTDB taxonomy): Bacteria > Bacillota > Clostridia > Lachnospirales > Lachnospiraceae > Lachnoanaerobaculum > Lachnoanaerobaculum umeaense. Next base: position 1,766,463 of record NZ_CP032364.1, read on the forward strand.
GACTCTGTATTTGTTGTAGCCTTATTACCTGCACTACATGCACTTACTCCGGCCATCATCAAAGCCAAGCCCAAAACTAATATTTTCTTCTTCATATTTACTCCTTATCTGTGTTATATCATTCATTTAGTAAAGTTAAGGTTAAGAAAATCAGTATTGTATTCCATACTTCCCTTAACAAGCGAAACTATACCATTTAAGTTAACATATTTATTTTGCATTTACAAGTAATATTTACTTTAATATTACAACTCTATTTGTCTGTATCTTAGGAGTATCCTTACTTCCAACGGTAAGCATAAAGTTTTCTGACCATACCAGAACTTTATCACCTTTTTTAATATCTGAAAATTCTACTTCTTCTCCTGTTGAGGACAATATCGGTTTTACATTCTTATCAACACTCCATTTAGCATTATTTAGAGTGTCCATTAACTCTATTCTACCATCTGACTCCTCAATACCTTCTATACTATCTGTATACATAGGCATATGTAAATCGTCAGTCACATTAGTCAATACTACATATGAGTTTACCTGTGGTGGCATACTTGTCATATACTCAGGTGCGACCCAGGCATATATCTCATCACCCTCTTTTGGTGCATCACTTACAAGACCAGTAGTTATATCTACAAACTTTATAGCTGAAGCATCTAAAAGCAAATCAACTTCGTCCGCAACTTCATCCCCTTCTTTACTCTCCTCACTACTCTCCACTTCATTGGTTAAATATGATATTCTCTCTATACGTATGGTATCATCAGTAATAGATTTTACATTTCCATTTTCAGCACCCGGTAATAAAGGCATATTTGAATTCATATCCACACTCATTCCCGCCTTATCTGCTTCAACGCTATCCTGTACAACACTTTCCTGTACATCTTCTTTTGTTTCTTCACTTTTTACATTGCTTCCACATGCCATCAGTAAAGAGGCCGACATTGCAGCAACAATAAGTTTTTTTAAATTCTTTTTCATAAATCTCTCCTTCGTATTATATTAATTTATCCAATACCTATGCATTCAAGGCATATATTTACAGCTTTTTTTAGTACTACCAGATGTTCATCTCTAATTACTCCGGCAATAATCATTACAACTCCAATACCTAATGCCATGTATGGAATTATCTTACTTTTTTCAGCATTCTTCATCAAATCTTTCATATATTATTCTCCATTAAAATCTATTCTAAACTCCACAAATTTATCCTTTTGACTATTTACTCCAATATGAAATTTGTGTTTATTTATAATTTCTCTGGTTATCGCAAGTCCAAGACCACTCCCACCATATTTTTTTGATCTTGATTTATCCACACAATAGAATGCATCAAAAATCTTTTCAAGATCATCCTCAGGTATACTAACACCGAAATTTTTTATACTGAGTATATTATTTTCAAGTTTTATTTCAATATTTGCATCCGCCTTTGAATACCTTATAGCATTATGTATCAAATTAAAAATAGCCTGCTTTAATAAAACTTTATCCGCCTGTATATAAAAATCATTATTAATGCTTATATTTATTGTCTGTCTCTTATTTACTATATCATTTTTTAAATCAGTCAGTATATCATCTATAACTGTTTTCAGACAAATCTTCTCAATATTTATCTCCTCACCACTGCATAAGGTTCTCAATCCCTGTACTATTGAGCTCATCATTTCTATTTGCCTCTCAACTACTGATACAAAATCTTTGTAATCATCTATTTTCGGCTCATCATCCATTTTTAGAACTTCTAAATTTGTCTTTATAGCTGATACAGGTGTCTTTAACTCATGTGCTGCATTCTGAGAAAAGCTCTTCTGTCTTTGATAAGATTCCTTTATATTTTTTAGCATATGGTTAAATGCAATTTGTAACTGTCCAACCTCATCCTTGCTTCTTACCACTGATATCTCTTTATTTATTTTATTTATATCCAAATCCTTTATTTTATTGGTGAATATATTCAAAGGCTTCAATACCTTTCCACTGACATACCACATCAAAACTGTTCCTACTATTGAACAAAAAACTGTTATATAAAAACAATTTATCCTAAATGTCTCTTGTGCCAATTCCATGTCCAATTGAAAGAAGTTTTCTCCACCATTATTAGAAACATCTACACTATCCGGTATTATAAAAATCGTAGAAGCATTTCCTATATTTATAAAAAATGATACCAAAGATATTACACAAAGTACTGCTCCGGTAACCAAGGTAAGCTTTGCACGTATAGACAGTTTATTCCACATTAGCACATCCTCTGCAATTCCCACTACATGACTTTACTTCTTTTTTCTTTCCAAGACCTGCGTATGACATTATAAGTGCATCATGTCTGCATGCTGCAGTACAAGCACCACATCTAATACATTCTAAAGAGTTTGGATTGGCTCTGACATCTATGTCCATCTTACAAGACTTTTCACATAATCCACAATTTACACATTTGTCAGGTAAAAACTCCATCTTATAAAATCCTATTTTATTGAAGAATGAGTAGAATGCTCCAAGTGGACAAATATATTTACAAAATGGTCTGTATGTGAATATTGATAACCCCAATATAACTACCAAGAGGCTGAGCTTCCAAAAGAATAAAAATCCTATTGTCGCTCTAAGTCCTTCATTTTTTGCCAGTAATGGTAATGCTCCTCCAAGTGTTCCGGCAGGACATATAAGCTTGCAAAAATATGGTGCTCCAAGTCCAAAAGCATTTGTCAAAAACATTGGGAGCAGTATTACAAATACTAGAAGTATTCCAAACTTCAAATATCTAAGGCCTCTGTCAACCTTATCAGGCACTTTAAACTTTGGTGTTGGTATCTTATATAATAAGTCTTGTATAAATCCAAATGGACAAAGCAGTCCACATACCAATCTCCCAAAAAGTGCTCCTATAAGAATCATTATCCCAAAAACATAATATGAAATACTAAATTTCTTACTTCCTATCACCGCCTGCAATGAACCTATAGGACATGAGCCAACTGCACCCGGGCAAGAATAGCAGTTTAATCCGGGAACACATGCTACTTTCGTCTTTCCGGTATATATTCTGCCCTCAAAAAAGCCCTTCAAATTTGCATTTGTAGCCAGAGTAGCTACAGCCTGTATTATATTCTTCTTTTTCTCTTGAAATCTCGTGTATTTATTCTCAAAATACTTCATCTTACTCTCCTACATTTAAGCTTTTGTATATATTATCATGTTTAAGGTTAAGATTGAGTAAATGTTCGCAATAAAAATAACCCTACAGGATTTAGTTTTATCCAATAGAGTTATTTATAATCATTCCACCAACTCAGGTCTACCTTTTTTGATTTTAAATCTCTGCTCTTTTATATTTACACTTTTATTTTTTCCAATATTGACTCTTAGTAGCATTCCTTCATCTGTACCTTTTTGTATCTGTTTGTCAAACACACAATTTCCTATGCTATAGTATATATATTTGCCATTATAGACCTCGCTCCCCTGTATTACATGTGGATGTGTTCCCACTACAAAGTCTGCACCACCGTCTATTGTATCTCTTGCCAATTTTTTTTGCATATCTCTTGCAAATGGTTCATACTCTACTCCCCAATGAAAATATACTATCTTAAAGTCAGCCTTCAACTTTTTAAGATCAGTCTTGACTCTTTCAGATTTTAAATCTTCAAACTCTGAAAGATAATTTATATTTGGATTATTCTCATTATATACCATGCCTTCAGGTGGAAATAAGCTGTATGCTAAAATACCTACTTTATAACCATTCTTTTCAAATATATAACTCATATTTGAAGAGGCATTCTCACCGGCACCCACATATGCAATGCCGGCTTTAGTAAGTGCATCCATAGTATCTCCAAGTCCTTCAGATCTGTAGTCCATAGTATGATTATTTGCTAAATCACATAGATCAATACCTGCTCTCTTCATAGCAAATGCATTTTCACTGTTTGCCTTAAATACAAATCGTTTTGCTTTATTTGCACCTCTTCCATAGGATGTAATAGGGCATTCTAAATTTACTATTGTAAGATCATCTGATAAAAAAATATCTTTTACATTTTCATATGGATAATCATATCCTTTTTCATTTAAATATTTATCTAATCCTCTTGAAAGCATGATATCACCTGCAAAAGTCAATTCAATACTTATATCTGATTGTATTAAAGTAAATCTATATATAACAGCACTACCTATTATTATAAAAATAACTGACAAAAGAATATATTTTCTTATCTTTAACATCCTGAGCTATATGGTTCAGCAGGAGTTATCAACTCCTGTCCCTTCTCTTCTTGCATATAATCTTCTACAAAAGGTGGTCTATCAGGAGGATTTGACAGTCTGTTTTGCCACTCCTCATCAGTCATTCTTTCTTCATTTACAAACTCAAAATAGTCAAATACAGCCCCTCTGGTCAAATAAAGTTTTCCATCTATAGGAACAACCACATATATTTCAGCCGCTTTTCCAACACCTACTTCAAGATATCCCGCACCATTAACAGAATGAATATCTGCTATCTGTGCCATATTTTTATCTGTGTCGGACTCTATCCTATACCAATCGGAAGTTCCTGCAATACTGCTGCTTAGATACTCCAGCGTACCGCCATATGTCAACAATGTGTCATACTCTTCAAATGTAAGCTTTTCCCCATTCAACTCTTTTATAGAGCAATTTTTTAGAAATTCCAAAAGTTCAATTATACTTTCACATTTATACTTTGTATCCTCACCTATACCATTTCTTTGTGAAAGTCCATCCATAGTTTGTTTTGTAAGCCATATAAGTCTATTATAAAATTCTACATTAGGTTCCACATATCCTATAAGTTCAGGTGGTATATCATCTCCACCACATTCTACACCGCTTTGGGCACCATATAATATCGTATCATGCCTAAGCTCTGCCCAGCTTCCAAGTGCTGTTACAAGTGATTTTGTCTCCCAAGCTTCATTTCTCATAAAACCTGGATAGCCCTCAGGGAAGCTTTGATTTAAACTCTCCAATGTAAACAACCATGAACCATAGATATTCTCAGTCTTATCAGAAATACTTCTCTCATCAAACTCTTTTTTTACAGCACTATATTCTTTATCATATTCCGGCCAATCTTTTGAAGGCTCATATAATGAATCCAGTATTTCCTCAGCTCTTTCAGATCCAAGTACTGCCATAACATCAAGTCCGCTTGGAAAAGGTCTAAGCTCATTTGATAGTCTATTTAAAATTTCAGAATCAGGTATATATCTCTGTCCCATAAATCTAAAGCAGAGTCCTATAGAGTCATCCTTTATTTTAGCCTCTGTCAACTTATCAAATTCATTGTAAAGATCATCCATTCCATCTGCTATATCCTCAGGCTCAGGCATTTCTCCATATACTTCTTCTACGATAGTGGCAAACTCCAAAGGATTTAAATCATTTGTACTTCCTACAAAAAACTCTGTAATAGAATATATATCCTCCCACAGATCCATACCGCTTTCATCCGGCAATTCTTCCAATGCTGTTGTAGCAATAACCGCCATAGCTGCACCATCTTCATTTCTCTCTTTAAAGCTGTCATAGATAATAAAAGGTACAACACCATACATACTCATTGTTTTAAAATAATCTGTAAGTACATCCGATCTTGTGTAATGACCTCTAACCTTAAACAGACTGTAATCAACATCAGTACCTGTTATTGAAGATTCACTTTCTATCTCAGACTTTATATTTGAATAATCCTCTTCCACCATTGAGTTTATTTCCCTTGGCAAAGATCTACTCATTCCCTCTCCCAACAGCTTTTCACATAATGCAAAATATGCCAATGTTCTCCCCACAAGTTCTTTACTCTTTTCATCACTTGTTTTCTGATATTTTTCATATAAAGCGTCTACCATATTTGCATTTAGCTGTTTTAACTCTATATAAAGCTTATCAGACTCAGTTTCTCTAAGTGTAAAATCATAAAATATATGATATAACTGCAATACTGAATCGGTAGTTACAAAGTTAGGTATTTTATTATAGGTATTACTTTCATATATATAGAAAAGCTGTTCCTCATCGGTAGGATTTACTACAAATCCGTTTTCCTCAATCATTGCTCTTTGTTCTGCATTCAAATTTCCAAACTGAGCTATATTTTCAATATTTGACAAAGAGCTTTGTATCTTAATGTCCGGAATATTTGCACTTATATTTATTGGAGTATATTCTCCATTTCCGGTATAAAATTCCTTAACCTTTGGTAATTCATAGTCTAAGTTCTTTGCGATTACTGTATTATGCTTACTCTTATTTTTCGGAGTATCATACCCGACTTTCACTCTTTTGTTATTCACATCTATTTGGATATTACATCCGCTTGAGGTCAGGATAAGTCCAAGAACAAGTATTAATGATATAAATCTTTTTTTCATATATTCCCCTTTCTTATTTTTATCATTCAATCAATATAGTTTTGTTTTCTAACTTCACCTTCCTTTCATTTCCATCTACAATGATCTTCAATTCATCACTTTTATTGTCAAATTGCATTTTTTTAAACTCATCATGGCTTTGTGTAAATAAACTAAATCCAAATCCTTCCCATTTATATATGGCTAAAATACGATTCTTATTCTCCAGTACCTCTATTGCTGCCAATTCTGATATGCCGTCCCCATCCATATCTGACAATATAAAATCATCAAATGGTCTGGATAATCTTGAGCCCAACCAAAGCGGTACAAGTTTTTCGGATTCAAAATTGTAGAAAAAAGGTCTCTTTGCCAATGCATTATGAAACTTTACTTTTTTATACATTACAATACTGATATCCATTCTGCCGTCACCATCTACATCACCCAACTGTATTTTAGAAGGCTTTATATCTGAAAAGTCAAAACTGTAATCAGGCTTTTCCCCAACTGTTACCTTATCATTATCTATACTAAAATCTCTATATATATCAACAAATTTACCACAGTCTTCACCTGTAGGCAGTTTTCTCCTCTCTCCGCCATTACTCACAGCTAGAAGCTCATCTACTCCGTCTGCATCTATATCTCCTATACAGTATGAAACAATGTTAGGATTTGATATATTTGATAATATCGGCTTACTACAAGATGATAGTACAAGGATAATACAGTATAATATAGCTATCTTTATTATATAATTTTTCATATATTTCCTCTTACTAACCAATGAATATAATAATATTATAATTCTTATATTACTTTTTTACAACAAAAATAGACTCCCTATGGGAGCCTAAGCAAAACATAAGCCGGGTTATGTATTAAACGGTCATCTATCTGGTCCTTATGTTACCACAAGGCTCTAGCAACCTACCTGAACGTCGGACGGGCAGCCCTGTTCGCTTTGGTCTTGCTTTGGATGGGGTTTACACTGACCCCATATGTTACCATATGAGCGGTAGTCTCTTACACCACCTTTTCACCCTTACCTTTCGGCGGTTATTTTCTGTTGCACTTTCCTTGGAGTCGCCTCCACCGGATGTTATCCGGCATCCTGCCCTATAAAGCCCGGACTTTCCTCACACTTGTGCGACCGTCTGTTTTACTAGAAAATACTTTAACATTTGAAAATGGTTTTGGCAAGTTTTTATTATAAAATCACTAAATTCCTTCTATATGGATTGCAAAGCTTCTCTCCATATTTCTCAAAATATACTGAATTATACAGAAAGTCTGAATATATATTATTTTCAAATATACTAAAACTCTGTGGGCTTAAAATATCCTTTGTATTGCTCATTTTACTGATAATCGGAACCTTACTTCGCTTTTTTAATTCTGTTAGTAACTCTCCGGAACTTTTCTTAAATCCCAAAAGTAAAGGATAAGAAAAAAAATATTTATCTGCCTTTAGTTCTTGTAAATCTTTCTTTTTATGATTTAAAAATAGATGAAAGATAGCTCTACTTATTCTGGTGTATGTAAAATTTTTACTTTTTAAATTCAGTATAAAATCTCCATAGTGCTTATTTTTAAGTTCGAATATATTTTTTTCTATAGTATTTGCAAGTTCAACTGACACATCACAGTAATTCGATAAAGCTTCTTCACGACTGAGTTTTTCTAATATATTTCTCTGTATTGTAAATAAAAAATCATCATCAAATATTGGCTTACTACTTTTAAAAAGTCTAATATTTTCCTCAGGTATTGAAGCTTTTATACTCTCAGTATTTACTATTTCATTATTATCACTATATTTTGCCTCACCTAACAATCTCCTTATAGCAGTGGCTGATGAAAATTTATTTTCTTCAATTTCCTTTTCATGATATCCACTTCCACTTCGACTTATTATAATCGGCTTTAACCCAGACGCATTTAATTTTATATTCTTTAAATATTCTATTGCCAATATATTATTGGGGGAAGCCAATATACTTTCAATTTGATTTAAATCATATCCGGAATCTTCATAAAAAATCTCAACTATTGCCCTATGTCTTGCTTTAGCATAGTTTAACCCTTTTGACATAGATTCTTTTATACTTCGTTCAAGTCCTTCCTCAATAAGTACATTAGCTACTGCGTTAAGTAGATCATAGTCATTATTTTCTGCACCGAAAGATATATAATCTACACCTAATATATTTAACAGACTTATTCCAAATGCAGCAAAATCCGGGGCACTTGCACAACTGAATATAGACGGTATTTCAAATACCGCATCCACTCCTCCATTTAATGCCATCTTAGTTCTTATTCTTTTATCAAATATAGCAGGTGCGCCTCTTTGTACATAATTCCCACTCATAATCGCCACTACATAGTCAGCACCGGAAATTTCCCTTGCTTTTTCTATTTGATATTTATGTCCATTATGAAAAGGATTATATTCTGCAATAATCCCTAATATCTTCATATTCACCTCTACAAAAAAAGCAATCAGTCTCCTGATTGCCAACAAAATATTTTAGATAACATCACTCATATCATATAGTCCTGCTGTCTTTCCCTGCAAGAATTTTGCAGCAGATATCGCACCATTTGCAAAAATCTTTCTGGAATATGCTCTGTGACTAAGTGTTATGACCTCATCCTCACCTGCAAAAATCACATCATGATCTCCAACTATAGTACCACCTCTTACAGATGACATACCTATTTCATCATTTCTTCTTGGTTCATGTCTGTCACTTCTGTCATAAATATATGACAATTTTTCACTCATGTTTTCATTTACAGCATCTGCAAGTAAGATTGCTGTACCGCTTGGTGCATCCAACTTTCTTCTATGATGTGCTTCAACTATCTCTATATCAAATCCTGCAGCCTTAAGTGTCGGAGCTATGTCAGCTAAAACTTTTGATAAAAGATTTATGCCCAAGGACATATTTGCTGAACGAAGTATTGCAGTACTTTCTGAGAGTTTGTTGATTCTCTCAATCTGAGCTTCACTAAGACCTGTAGTACAAATCACTGCCGGTATTTTTTTTTCTTCTATAAAGTCCAAAAGATTGTCAACAGCCTTTACAGAAGCAAAATCAATTATGGCATCTGCCTCGATGTCAATTTTTTTTATATCATCAAATATCGGAAATCCAAGATCTACATCAGTATTTAAATCAACTCCTGCCACTATATCCATATCGGAGTCTGCGGCTATAAGTTCAGTTACAACTTTACCCATAGCACCATTGGCACCGTTTAATATTATTTTTGTCATTATAAAATACCATACTCCTTCATAGCCTTAGCCAAAGCATCTTCATGTGCCTTTTCCATCTGTGTAAGTGGAAGTCTGAGCGGGCCTACATTCTTTCCCTGAAGATTCATAGCTGCCTTTACAGGAATGGGATTAACTTCTGTAAAAAGATTCTCTATAACATCAAGTGCTTCTATTTGCATCTTTCTTGCCTTAACAAAGTCTCCGTCAAGTGCAGCTCTACACATATCATGAGTCTGTCTTGGTGCTACATTTGATAAAACTGAGATAACACCCTTTGCACCTATACTCATAAGCGGTACTACCTGATCATCATTACCTGAGTACATATCTATATCAGAACAAAGTCTCAAAGTCTTTATAGCATTTGTAAAATTTCCGCTTGCCTCTTTTACACCCACTATATTTGACACATTATTAACCAGATATGCGATAGTTTCCGGCTCAATATTAACACCGGTTCTTCCCGGAATATTATAAAGTATTACAGGTATATCAATAGCATTTGCTATTGTTTCGAAATGCTGTATCAATCCTTTTTGTGTAGCCTTATTATAATATGGTGAAACTACAAGTACTCCATCAGCACCATACTCCTGTGCCTCTTTTGAAAATTCCACTGCTGTTTCTGTAGAATTTGAACCTGTACCTGCAATTACCGGAATTCTTTTATTTACTATTTCAACAGTTCTCTTTATAACCTCTAAATGTTCTTCAATTGTAAGAGTTGAAGCTTCACCGGTGGTACCACAAGATATAATACAATCTGTACCACCTGCTATCTGCTCCTCTAATATTTCTTCTAATTTATCATAATTTACACTAAAATCTTCATTCATTGGTGTTATGAGTGCAACACCTGCACCTTCAAATATAGCCATAAAAGCCTCCTAACTACTTTGTCTTTTCTTTCTAATATTCTCTGCATCTGAACCGACATATCTTGCTTCAGTTTTTGAATATGCAAACTTTTGTGAACTGTAGAGTCCATAATAGCCGGATAATACAAAACTTACGCCTACTACTATAGCATAATAATTGATTCCTAGGCTACCACAAAATTCTATTCCCATAAAAATAGATGCTATTGGACAGTTAGTAACCCCTACAAAGCAGGCAATCATTCCACATGCAGTACATAGGTCAAATGGTAAGCCAAAGATCTTTGCAAATGCCCCACCAAATGTTCCACCTATAACAAATGTTGGTACTATCTCTCCACCTTTGAATCCGCCCCCTAGTGCCACTGCGGTGAAAATGATTTTCATAAGAAATGCTTCATATCTCACATCCCCTTCCATGCTTTTTTCTATCAGCCAAAATCCTCCACCATTATAATCTCTACTGCCTGAGACTATAGTTAATATTATAAATAAAACTGCAGCAGCTACAATCCTAATATAATGATTTTTAAAATATTTTTTATAAATGTCTGCACTCTCATGCATTGCTACAGAGAATAATATTGCTACTGTTGCAGTGAGTGCCGCAAGTAATATCATAAATAGTACCATTCTAAGGCTCCACTCAGGTGCAACTTCCAGTATAAACTTCTCTTCAGGTGTATGTAAAAGTCCCGCTACATATACTGCGACATATGACGAAAGTAAGCATGGAATAAGTGCCGCATGGTACATTACACCTACACTGAACATCTCCATACTGAATATGGATGCTGTAATAGGAGTACCAAAAAGTGCCGAAAAACATGCAGCCATTCCACACATAACTGCGATATTTATATCTGCCTTATCTGAAAATTTGCTCTGTCCAAGCTTTAATCTTCTTCCTATAAAGCTTCCGATACTTCCACCTATCTGTAGTGCCGCTCCCTCTCTTCCTGCACTTCCTGAACCCAAATGAGTCAGGAAGGAGGAAATATAAATAGAGGGTGCCATCTTTAGTGGCAATCTCTCCCCTGATGATATCGAATCAATTACATAGTTTGTACCTCTTGGATTGTCTGCATTTATAAAATGATACAGTGCAGCAATCATAAGTCCAAACACTGGCATAAGATAGAGTGTATAGCTATGTGTTTTCCATATTTTAGTAGCAAAATCTATAGCATGTCCAAAGCTTGAGCCTGCAATTCCAACTACTATACCTATTATAACTGAAACTATACCCCATTTTACACAATATATTATATTAGTCTTAAAATGAAACTTATTAAAAAATCCTTTGAAGTCTACTTCAAGCATTATATGTCCCCTTGCTCCTTACAAGTTTTGGTCTGTACCCCTCTTTATTTAATCTCTCCACTATCTGGTTCTTATGTTCTGTTCCATAAGCTTCTATAGTAATTCTAAGTTCCACTGCCGCATTTCTATTTATGCTGATAAACTGATTATGCTCAAGCTTAATAACATTTCCTCTCTCACTTGCCAAAAGATCTGCCACCTTTGCAAGCTCACCCGGCTTATCCGGCAAAAGAACTGAAACTGTAAATATTCTATCTCTCTCAATAAGACCATGTTGTATCAAAGATGCCATAGTGATAACATCCATATTTCCGCCACTTAATATAGCAACTATCTTCTTTCCCTGTACATTCAAATGCTTTAGGGCTGCTACTGTAAGAAGGCCCGAATTTTCAACTATCATCTTATGATTTTCCACCATATCAAGAAAAGAGACTATCAGCTCATTGTCATTGATGGTTATGATATCATCTATATTTTCTTTGACATATTTAAATACCTTATCTCCGGGTGTCTTTACTGCAGTACCATCAGCTATAGTATTGGCTGAATCAAGAGTTACTATATGTCCCTCTTTAATAGATGATTTCATACATGCCGCATTCTCAGGCTCTACACCTATAACATGTATATTGGGATTTAACATCTTAGCCAATGTAGCCACTCCGGCACAAAGACCTCCACCGCCAATTGGTACCAAAATTATATCTACAGTAGGCAACTCCTTAATTATTTCCATTGCAATACTGCCCTGTCCTGTAGCTACTGTCAAATCATTAAAAGGATGTACAAATGTTGCACCACTTTCTTTTGCATATTCCATTGCCTTTGTAGCAGCCTCGTCAAATACATCACCATATAGTTCAACATTCGCACCATAGTTTTTAGTTCTATTTATTTTTATAAGAGGTGTGGTGGTAGGCATAAATACTGTAGCCTTTATTCCTGAAAGCTTTGCTGCATATGCCACACCCTGTGCATGATTACCTGCTGATGCTGTCACTATTCCCTTTCGCTTTTCTTCCTCTGATAGAGTTGATATCTTATAATACGCTCCTCTTACTTTATATGCACCTGTATACTGCATATTTTCAGGCTTAAAGAAAACCTTATTGCCTGACTGTTCTGAGAAGAATTCACTAAATACAAGTTTTGTCTCAGATGTCACCCTTTGTACAAGCTCACTTGCCTCTTCAAATTTTTCTAATGTAAATTCCTTCATTATTGCCTCGATTCTATTTCATATAATATAATAGCTTTCTCAGCTTACTCATTACTAAATAGTGCATCTACAAATTCTTTTGAATTGAATTTTTGTAGATCATCTATCTTCTCCCCCACACCTATATACTTTACCGGAATTGAAAGTTCAGCCTGTATTGCTACAGCTATACCGCCCTTGGCACTTCCATCCAACTTTGTCAGTATAATACCTGTTATATTTGCAGCTTCATTAAATACTCTTGCTTGCTCCAGAGCATTTTGACCTGTAGTACCGTCAAGTACCACCAAAGTCTCCCTATAGGCATCCGGATATTCTCTTTCAATTATTTTATTTATCTTTTTCAGCTCTTCCATAAGATTTTTCTTATTATGTAGTCTTCCGGCAGTGTCCACTATCATTACATCTGTATTTCTTGCCATTGCAGCCTTGCATGCATCAAATACTACAGCTCCGGGATCTGAACCTTCATTTTGTGCAATTATATCCACTCCCGCTCTCTTTGTCCATTCCTCAAGCTGCTCTATAGCTGCCGCTCTAAAGGTATCTGCCGCCACAACCAACACCTTCTTACCATCTTTTTTTAACTGACTTGCAAGTTTACCTACAGAAGTAGTCTTTCCTACACCATTTACACCAATAACAAATACCACAGATTTTCTGTTTTCAAACTCATAGGCATTTTCACCCAAATCCATTCTCTGCTTTATTGTATCAATAAGTACATCCTTACACTGTGCAGGTAAATTTATATGCTCTTCCTTAACTCTTTTTCTAAGCTCTTCTATGATATCTGTAGAAGCTCTTATTCCGATATCTCCCATTATAAGAGTTTCTTCAAGTTCCTCATAAAAGTCTTCGTCAATTACTTCATATCCTAAAAAAACATTTTCTATACCGCTTACAACGGCATTTCTTGTCTTTGTAAGGCCTTCAACAAGCCTTGAAAAAAAGCCTTTTTTCTTCTCTTCCATTCTAACTCCTAATTATCTAATTCATTCTCTATAAGATTTACAGAAACAAGTGTTGAAACTCCTTTTTCCTGCATTGTTATACCATAAAGCCTGTCAGCTGATACCATTGTACCACGCCTATGTGTTATTACTATGAACTGTGTATGGTCTGTAAGTTTATGTAAATATTTTGCAAATCTATCTACATTTGAATCATCCAGGGCAGCCTCAATCTCATCCAAAAGTGCAAATGGTGAAGGCTTCAAATTTTGTATTGCAAATAAAAGTGCTATAGCTGTAAGTGCCTTCTCGCCACCTGAAAGTTGCATCATGTTTTGAAGTTTCTTTCCTGGCGGCTGTGAAATAATGGCAATACCAGCCTCAAGCATATCTCCCTGCTCTTCAAGTGCCAACTTACCACTACCTCCTCCAAAGAGTTCCTTAAATACTTCATTAAATTCATTTGCTATCTCATCAAACTTTTCAGCAAACTGCCTCTTCATAGCCATATCCAGTTCTTCAATAATCTTTATCAAAGTACCTTCCGCCTCCAAGATATCTGAATGCTGTCTTTTCATAAGTTCATATCTTCCTGAAACTTCATTATAGTCTGAAATAGCATTTACATTTACATTTCCCAAAGCCTTTATCTTTGTTCTAAGTCCCTGTATCTGTGATCTTATATCATTTAGACTCATACCCATATCTGTTTTTAGTTCTAAAGATGAATTATATGTAAGCTCATATTCATTCCACATATAATTGGTACGCTCTGAAATCCTCTCTTCAGACTTCTCTATCTGCCCTTTCAATCTATAGAGATCTCTGTCAAGAAGTGAAACCCTGTCACTGTAAGTATCTCTATTTTCAAATATCTTAATTTGTGTTTTACTCTTTGTATCCTTAAACAAAGTAAGCTCTTCTTCTTTTTTCTTCAGTTCCTCTATCCTTTGTGACAATTCCTGTACAGTTTTTTGTTCTTCTTCAATCCTTAAATTCTTCTCATTTATATTTTTTATAATATCCTCAGCCCTACCCTTTAGACCGGATTTTTCAGATATGAGAGTCTCCATATCAACCTTAGTTCTGCTCACGTTTTTATCACTGAATTCAAGGCTTTGTGATATACCTGCTTTTTCAATCTTGAGAGAATTAAGCTTATTAACTATATCCTCTCTTTTGGTTCTTTGATTTTGAATCTCTTTTTCAAGAGATTCTATATCCTGTCCCACTTTTCCAAAATCTTCTCCTACGTTGATAAGAGTATTGTCAAGTATCTTTGTCTCATTTTCTATTTCCAAGAGTTCATTATCTATATTTTCAAAGTCCTTCTGCACTGATATTGATGCAGCCCTAAATTCTTCAAGCTTCTCTACCAAACTACTCTTTCTATGTTCTATATTGTTTTTTTCAATAATGAGATCCTGATTGTTTCGTCTGTTTTCATCAAGCTTTTTATCTATAAATGTTCTCTTTTCCTCAAAAGCTTCCATCTTGTCATTTGCATCTGTATAGTTTTTCAAAAGCTCTGATATCTCGGCTTCTACTTCATCTATTTCCCTCTTTCTACCAAGTAGATTTCCGGCACCTTTAAATGCACCACCACTGATAGAACCTCCCGGACTTAAGGACTCACCATCAAGTGTAACCACTCTGTATTCGTATCTGAATTTCTTTTCAAAGGCAATAGCATTATCTATATTGTCGATTACTACAATTCTTCCAAGTAAACTTCCCACCAGATTTTGATATGCCTTATCGTATTCTACAAGATCAGAAGCTATACCTATTACTCCCTTTTCTTTTAGAAATTCCTTGTTTGAAAATGTTGAGTTTCTAACGGAAGTCAATGGTAGAAATGTAGCTCTACCATATTTGTTCTTCTTCAAATATTCTATCAATATTTTTGCAGTATTTTCAGAATCTATAACTATATTTTGGATTCTACCACCTAGCGCGGTTTCTATAGCCAGTTCATAATCTTTTGAAGTTATAATAATATCTGCAACAACTCCATGTATACCACCGATTCTGTCTCTGGTCTCCATGATTTTTTTTATGGAATTACCATATCCATCATATCTTTCTGCAATATTTTTTAATGATGTAAGTCTTGCAGACTCTCTTTGATATTTGATTTGTAGATCTGATGCCACCTTTGAAAATCTGGTTATTTCGGCATGAATAGATTCATTTGTATTTTTTAATTCCTCTCTTTCAGCTTTAGCCTTATTTATAGCATCATTTATTGCAACAAGATTTTTATCTTCTTCAGCTATTTTTATCTCCAGAGTATTCTGACCGGTTTTACTTTCCAAAAGTCTTTGAGTCATTTGAGATTTTCTAAGCCTTACCTGTTCTAAAATACCCTTATATCTTTCTTTTTTTGCTCTTAGATCAGCATTTTTAGAAGTAAACTCTTCTGAAGTCTGCCTTAAACTTTCAAACTTCTCTATAAGTTCATTTGTATTTTTATCAATATCTTCAAGTTCTACAAGGATTGCAGATTCTGTTTCAGTAGCTTCTTTTAACTTTTTTTGTAGGAAAGCTTTTTCTTCCTCAAGAGACTCAAGCTCTCTTTTCTTTTTTTCAATATCACTATCTATATTCTCATTTCTTAATGAAAGACCCTCATTATTTCTATTTTCAGAATTTATTTGTTCTTTCAAGATCTCAATATTTGAAGTAACCTCCTGTAATCTAATGCTTGTACTACTTCTGATATTCTTAACTTCATCAAGCTCTTCATCTATCTTCTTCAAATCAACAGTAATATTTTCATAATCCACTTTTGATTTTTCAAGTGCCTCTTTTGCATCATTTAAATCATCTGAAAGCAGTTTTTCTCTTTTTTTATACTCATTAAGATTTTGTGATATACTGTCATACTCCATTATATAGCTGTTTACATCATAAGTCTTTAACTCCTCACGTAGATTTAAAAACTCTTTTGCAACCTTTGCCTGCCTTTCAAGAGGACCTACCTGCTTTTCCAGCTCTGTAATAATATCATTTACTCTTATGAGGCTTTCTCTCTCAGATTCCAGCTTCTTCAATGCTAATCCTTTTCTTCTTTTAAACTTGGTAATACCTGCAGCCTCGTCAAAAAGTTCTCTTCTTTCTTCCGGCTTTCCGTTTAATATCTTATCTACCTGTCCCTGACCTATTATAGAATATCCATCCTTACCGATACCGGTATCAAAAAAAAGCTCACTGATATCCTTTAGTCTACAAGCAGATCCATTTATCATATATTCGCTCTCTCCTGAACGAAACAGTCTCCTTGATACTGTTATCTCTTCAAAGTCTATATCCAACTTATGGTCAGAATTGTCCATAGTTATTGCAACATATGCAAAGCCTAGAGGTTTTCTGAGCTCTGTACCTGCAAATATGACATCTTGCATATTTCCACCTCTAAGCTGCTTTGCACTCTGCTCTCCAAGTACCCATCTTACTGCATCTGATACATTACTTTTTCCTGAGCCATTTGGCCCGACAATACCTGTTATTCCATTGTGAAAATCAAATACAATTTTATTTGCAAAGGATTTGAATCCTTGAATTTCGATACGCTTTAAATACATCCTTCAATTTTCCCTAATTTTTTCAATGCTTCATAGGCTGCTGCCTGTTCTGCCGACTTTTTACTTACACCTTCTCCAACACCTATTGTTTCACCGTCAATTTTTACTGCCACTACGAATTTTTTCAAATGATCAGGTCCCTCTTCTGATAATAGGACATATTCTACAGATTTAGAATCCTGCGACTGAATCACTTCCTGCAAGATAGTCTTGCTATCATAAAAGAAGACTTTATTTTCGTATTCATTTAAAATGAACTTTAAAATCACCTCTTTTGCATTAGCAAAACCACCATCCAAATAGATACTCCCTATGACTGCCTCAAATGTATCACTTATAATACTTGGCCTCATTCTTCCACCAGTATGTTCCTCACCTTTTCCAAGCTTTAAAAACTCACTAAGTCTTATATTTTTTGCACAGTCCACCAAAGCCGGTTCACATACAAAGCTGGCTCTTATTTTTGTAAGTTCTCCCTCAGGCTTTTCCGGATAAACTCCATAGAAAAATTCACTGCTGACAAGCTCTAATACCGCATCTCCCAAAAACTCTAATCTTTCATTGGAACCGTTCTTTCCAAGCTGATGCTCATTTGCATAAGAGCTATGTGTAAGTGCCTGCTTCAAAAGTTCATTATTCTTATACTCATATCCTAATAATTTCTGTAATTCATTTAAATTATTATTCATATAAACCCTCTACTATCTCTAATTTTATAAAAGAGGCTATTTAACTTGGAGCTACCGTTCTGTAATATAATAGCTTTTATTTTACAATGCTATATGGATTGTAAAATCAAAAGATTATACATTTATACAGAGCAGTAGGCAAATTAACAATAGCCTCACTATCTCTTATCTAAAGGAGTCAGTTGCCTTCTTTATTTCTTCTACTGCATCATTTACAGTGTGTATATTCTCTGCAACTTCCTGAGGTATCTCAAGTTCAAACTCCTCTTCAATACCTGTAATGATCTCAAACAGATCCAAAGAATCAGCTCCCAAATCATCTACAAAAGAAGAACTAAGTTCTATTGTACTCTCATCAATATTCAAAACCTCAGCGATAATCTTTTTTAATTTCTCAAACTCCATTTTTTTCTCCATTCTAATTTTTTATCATTTTCTCTCTTATAATATCACTCAAAGCTTCTTCTTTAAAGCTCTTGCATTGCAAAATTGAATTACAAATTTCATTTGCTTTTGAATTCCCATGCGCTTTAACAACCAAGCCATTAAGTCCAAGTAGTGGTGCTCCGCCGTACTCACTTGCATCAAATGACTTTAAAGTCTCCTTCAATGATGACTTTATTATCATTGCACCAATCTTTGTAAAAATATTCTTTGTCAGTGCTTCTTTTATTTTGCCAAGTAATGTAGAACCTACACCCTCATATAGTTTAAGTATTACATTACCTACAAATGCCTCACACACTATAATATCAGCTCCGCCTTTTGGTATCTCTCTGGCTTCCACACTGCCTATAAAATTGATATCTTCACATTCTTTCAAAAGCGGCATAGTCTCTTTTACAAGAGCATTTCCCTTTTCTTCTTCTGCCCCTATATTTACAATACCAACTCTAGGTTTTTTTATACCTATGACTTTTTCCATATACAAAGAGCCTATTCTTGCAAACTGTACCAGATGTTCCGCTCTTGCATCCACATTTGCACCGCAGTCAATAAGTAAGGAAACTCCCTTTTCTGTTGGCAAAAGTGGTGCCAAAGCCGGTCTAAGTATTCCCTTTATTCTACCTACTATAAGCTGACCACCTACAAGTACTGCACCTGTACTTCCTGCACTAACAAAGCCGTCTGCCTTGCCTTCTTTTACAAGATTCATACCTACTACTATAGAAGAATCCTTCTTAGCTCTGATTGCTGCTACAGGTGCTTCTTCATTGGTTATAACCTCTGTTGAATAGACTACACTGCATCTATCCTCAAACTCTTTTATTATCTTTCCTTCTAAAACCTCCTTCTTTCCCACTAAAATCACTTTAATGTTTTTATCCTTTTTTAAGGCATCAAATGCCCCTTTTATTATCTCCTCAGGCGAATAATCTCCGCCCATTGCATCTAATGCAACTGTAACCATAACACACCTCGAAAGTAAGTTTTAATTTCATCCTGATACCATTGTATCATATATGAATAGAAAAATATTCGCAAGATAAAATTACTAATATGAAAAATATTTTTATTATATTTACCACAAATTATTTTTTAGTCTATTAATTTTTATAGCTATCCTTTAATATAGTAAGTCCTTCTTCACGCCACAGATAAACCGCTCTTGCATCAAGAAGTTTTTTTATGATAATTCTACCCTTTTCTTCTAAGGCTACCCCCTCTTCTCCAATTGGAGTTATAACCCTATTGTCCTCTATGATACATTCCACACCATCATGATATAAATCTTGCAAAAAACTTTTATAATATTTTATTTTTTCAAATTCCTCTTCAAGTTTCTTATCTACTATTAAATATATCATCTCAGTCTCGTCCTATTGCAATAGTCATTCCACCTCTTGCAATCTTTCCTAATGTAAGCTTTTTGCACTGTATCAGTACTGCTCTTTCACAGACATTTCCAACTCCAACAGTGTTCCTTACAAATTCAGACTCATTAAACTCTCCCTCTACTGCATTTAACTCTTCCTTGCTAAATGTCAAAAAAGGTACTGAGAGGCTTTTTGCAAGCTCATTTATAGCCTTTTCATTCTTTTTTATATCAATGCTTCCAATAGATTTTATCGCTCTTATATCGATACCAGAACTGATAAAAACTTCATTCACAAAATCCAACATTTCCTTCGCATCTGTATCTTTTTTACATCCAACCCCTATATAAATACTTTTAGGTATAAGTGTCAGTACATTACTTTCATATATCTTATCGGTTATCCTTACTCTAAGCTCGCATTTTACATCTGTGGGATTTAGCTTTTTTTTAATATCAGACACATCTATTTCTATTATATCACTGTCAATGTCCACCGGCTCCTTATCAAGCAGAGCAGCACTCACATCCTTTGCAAGTTTTCTTGATGAAATTATTAAATTATACTTTTTTGCGAATACATCCACTGCAAATACACCATTAATATCTGTGGCTGTAGTAATAACAGGAGTTGCATTTATTGCCCCTCCGATATATTCTGCCAGTTCGTTGGCTCCGCCAACATGTCCTGAAAGCAGTGGTATCACATATCTACCAAGTTCGTCTATTACCAGAACCGCAGGATCACTAAATTTATCTTTCACATATGGTGAAATACTCCTTATCGCAATACCTGTTGCACCTATAAATATAATTGCATCATCAGTAAAATGTGCTTCCACAGTTTCTTTTAAATTAATTAATGCAGTCATTCTATCATCTATCATATACTTGGGCAATGTATACGATAGTATATTATTTTGCTTTAATATATCCATCAATCTGACATTTAAGCAACTTCCATTTTTTGTGAATGAGAAAATTGCTATATTCATCATAGCTTATAATAGTTTGCACTATATCCTCTGTTTTCAGATTTCATATTCCACAAAACAACCAGGAGTATTATAGCCGGTATTACCATTATGTATGAAACAGCCGTTATAGCACTATTCACTAAATCTGTATCCAATACAGGCGGCAAATTCCCAATAGTATTATTGAACATATGAATAAATATCGTGATAAAAATATTTCTTGTTTTATAATAGATAAGCCCCATTATACAACCCATTATTGCAGTGTAAACACTCTGTACAAATATCATATGCCAGATACCAAATAAAACTCCTGACACAATAATGGCAAACCAAGGACTTTTGCTTATTTTCTCCAGTGAATTAAATATTAAAAATCTGAACAAAATTTCTTCTACTATAGGACCTACTATGGATATTGAAAGTAATGACCAAATATATGCACCTGACTCCAAATCATCATATACTCCTGAAAAATAGTTTACATTTTCTGCCACATATGGAATAGCTATCAAAAATCTGTCCACTAATTCAAACCAAAGTCCTGCTATTCCATAGAATGCAAAACCCATTACAATACAAAACACAATTCCCTTCCCAAATCCCAGCTTGACCTTATTATCATTTCTTTTCACTATAAATATAGATACTATAAGATAGATGACAATAAGCACTAAAGATATGAATGTATCTACAAATGCATTTATACTTGGGAGCAGAAAATCAGGTATTATCCAATATTTTGCATCCAGATAATTTATCCCCCTAAATATTATATCGCTAAGCCACTCGTAGCTAAAATACAAAAGGGCAATGATAATACACCATATTATTATTTTTTTATAATTTCTCCTCATATATCTCCTCATTATTTTTAGATAAAAAGGCCGCAGATGAAAACACCTACGACCCTAATATTAAACAAAGTAATTCTTATTCTTCACTTGACTCAGTCTCGGAATTTCTTACATTCTCTTTCTCAAGCTCTTCATTTGCCTGTGTCAATGCTTTGATACTAAGTGAGATCTTCTTATCTGCCTCATTAAACTCAACAATAACAGCCTCAACCTCATCTCCTACCTTAAGCACATCTGAAGGCTTTTCAACATGGTCATGTGAAATCTGTGATACATGCAACAATGCATCAACACCATTTGAAATCTCAACAAATGCACCAAAGTCAGTCATTCTTGCAACTCTTCCCTTTACTACATTTCCACGTGCAAACTTCTCTTCAGCATCAAGCCATGGATTCTGATCAGGGAACTTCATTGAAAGTGCAATTTTCTCACCTGAGATATCCTTAATGAAAGCTGTAACAGTCTCACCTGACTTAAACACTTTCTTTGGATTCTCCACTCTTCCCCAACTCATCTCTGAGATATGCAAAAGTCCATCTGCACCACCAAGGTCTACAAATGCACCAAAATCAGTAACATTCTTTACTGTACCCTCAATTACATCACCAGGTGTTATCTTCTCAAATAAAGCTTTCTTTTGCTCTTCCTTCTTAGCTAAAAGGAGTTGCTTTCTGTCACCGATGATTCTTCTTCTTCTTGGATTAAATTCTGTAATAACGAATTCAATATCTACGTCCTTATACTTTGATAAATCCTTTTCAAATGTATCTGATACAAGTGATGCCGGTATAAACACTCTGGCATCCTCTACAACCACACTAAGACCACCATCAACTACCTGTACTACTTTTCCTGTAAGAACTTCATGATTGTTGAAAGCATCCTCAAGCTTCTTGTTTCCTCTATCCTGAGCCAATCTCTTGTATGAAAGAAGAACTTGACCTTCTCCGTCATTTATCTTTAAGACTTTTGCTTCCATGTGGTCACCCACGTTTACAACTGTTCTTAAATCTAAACTGTTATCATTACTATATTCACTTCTTGTGATGATACCGTCTGACTTAAAATCCACATTAAGAATGATTTGATCTTCCTTAACATCAATTACCTTACCGTTGACAATTTCTCCTGTGCGTAGAGTCTTGAATGACTCATCTAACATTTGTTCAAAACTTAGATCTGACAATATTTTGAACCTCCTCAATGATATGTTTTGGGGTTGACGCCCCTGCCGTAATACCTACACTATCCACAGAAAGTAAAGCATCATAATCCAGGTCCTCAAGAGTTTGAATAAATACTGTATTCCTACATTCTTCCTGACATATTTCCACAAGCTTGCCTGTATTGGAACTTTTTTTGTCTCCAATAACTATCATGGCGTCCACATTTGATGCTATATTTTTCGCCTCAACTTGTCTTTCCTGTGTTGCATTGCAAATTGTATTAAAACATCTTACATCATAACCCAAAAGTGATATTTTATCAATGATTTCTTTAAATTTTTTATGATTAAATGTCGTTTGAGCTACGATTATTATTTCTTTATCTTTTTTTAATTTTAAATTTATAAATTGTTCGATGTTTTCTACTGCATATGTATTTTCATCACCCCAACCCTTTATTCCCATTACCTCAGGATGTTCCGGGTTTCCAATTATTACTACAGTATTGCCCTTACCGCTTTGCACTGATACTATGGCATGTATTTTCTTTACAAACGGACAGGTAGCATCCACTACCCTATGTCCACTCTGCTTTACAAAATTGTATATATCTCTACTTACACCATGTGAACGAATGATTACTGTACCCTTTGGTAGTGAATCCAGATCTTCTATCTTCACAGATTCCACTCCTCTTTTTTTCATATCCTTCACTACTTCTTCATTGTGAATTATAGGTCCAAGAGTATATACTATTTCATCACCTTTTTTAGCTTCTTCATATACGGTATTTACCGCTTTTTCCACTCCAAAGCAAAATCCGGCACTTTTTGCTAATTTTACTTTCATTTTTCCTCTTTTACCATTGACAGTATCTTTGATACCACCTCTTCAAGTGTCATATCTGATGAATCAAGATAATAGGCATCTTCTGCCTGTTTTAGAGGTGATATCTCTCTATTCATATCAGCCTCATCTCTTTTTATTATTTCATCCTCTATCAAGTTAATATCCAAATCTGTATTTCCCTTTTCCAAAAGCTCCAAATATCTTCTTTTGGCCCTGACTTTTGAACTTGCACTTAAGTATATCTTCAAATCGGCATTTGGAAGTACTACAGTACCTATATCTCTACCGTCCATTACCACATTTTCTTTTTTGGCAAGCTTTCTTTGAAGTGCCACAAGCTTCTCTCTTACACTACCTATTGCACTGAATTTGCTTGCCAACTTACCTATCTGTTCAAGCCTAAGCTTGTCACTAACATCCACTCCGTTTAGAAAAACTTTCTGTGTGCCATCTTCATACTTTATACTGATATCAAGCTTTTCTAAAAGACTTTCTATTCTGCTATCTTCACTATCTTTAACACCTTCATCTAAAAAGAAAAGTGCTACTGCCCTATACATAGCTCCTGTATCTATATAAATATATCCCAGTCTTTTGCTCAGAGCCTTTGCTATACTTGATTTGCCTGCACCTGCCGGTCCATCAATCGCTATACTGTTCATTTCCTGCTCCTTCTCCTGCCACATATCCTGTTGACCATGCTATCTGAAGATTATAACCACCTGTAAAAGCATCCAAATCCAGTACCTCTCCGGCAAAAAATAAACCTTTTATTTTTTTTGACTCCATAGTCTTAGGATTAATTTGTGAAACTTCTACTCCACCTTTTGTTATTATTGCCTCATTAAATCCTCTTGTAGAGCTTATGATATACTCTAAATTTTTTGTAGCATGGACCAAACTATGTCTTTCCTCTTTTGTAAGTAAGTTAACCTTCTTTTCCGGATCTACCTTACTCTGATATATTACTTCATCAATCAGCTTTGCAGGAAAGAGCTTATTTAAAGAATTCTTTAATTGCTTGTTCTTTTGCTCTGCAAAATCTCTAAGTATCCTCTCATCAAGCTTTTCCTCATCCAGAGCCGGCTTTAAATCAATGCTTAGTCGGTATCCTTTTATATTCTTGTTTCCTATAATTGCTGATGCGGATATTATTACAGGTCCACTTACCCCAAAATGTGTAAAAAGCATTTCGCCAAATTCATCATATAGTAATTTTTTATCATTGTAGATATATGCATGTATATTTTTTAATGAAAGGCCTTGTAATGCTTTTATTCTCTCACCCTCTATGTTAAAAGGAACTAAAGAAGGATAGAGCTTGCTTACACTTAAACCGGCTTCTTTGGCAAATCTGTATCCATCACCATCGGAGCCTGTAGCCTGATATGACATTCCACCTGTAGCAACTATTACAGCATCCGCCATGATTTTATTTTTTCCGATTACTACACCTATACATCTGTCATTTTCTATTATCAGCTCATTCACCTTTGTATTCAATCTTATATCTACATGCAAATCTCTTATGGCATTTTCAAGTGACCTTATTATATCTGATGAATGATCGCTGACCGGAAATACTCTATTTCCTCTTTCAATTTTAAGCTTTGTGCCATTGTTCTCCACAAGATTCATAATGTCTTTATTTGTGAAATTTTTAAAAGCACTAAATAAAAATCTTTTATTACTCACAACATTTTCCATTACTGTATTCATGTCTGAAGCATTTGTTAGATTACATCTACCCTTACCTGTAATAAATATCTTTTTACCAAGCTTTTCATTTTTCTCTAATAATATTACTTGCTTTGATGTTAAAGCAGCGGAGTATGCTGCTATCATTCCTGCCGCACCTCCGCCTATAATTATTACTTTTGCCATTTTAAGATACCGATTTTACAAACATATCATATATAGCCTTTATAGTTGTTTCAAAGTCATTTTCTTTAACACCTACAATGATATTAAGCTCTGATGAACCCTGGTCTATCATCTTTACATTGACTCTGGCATGTGCAAGTGCAGCAAAAATTCTTCCTGCAGTACCTCTGTTTGCCTTCATACCTCTACCAACTATAGCTATAAGCGCAAGTCCCGATTCCATTTCTACAGTGTCAGGGCCTACAGCTCTGTGTATACCTGAAACTATCTGCTGTTCATGCTCTTCAAATTCTGACTGATGTACAAGTACGGTCATAGTATCAATACCTGAAGGCATATGCTCTATAGATATATTATTCTGTGCAAAAACATCCAAAACTCTTGCACAAAAACCTACTTCTGCATTCATCATTGCCTTATCTACATTTATGGCACAAAATCCCTTCTTTCCGGCGATACCTGTTATAGTAAATTTAGAACTCTTGCAAGTACTCTCTACAATCATTGTACCCTTATCTTCCGGCTTATTGGTATTTCTGATATTGATAGGAATACCCTCTTTTCTTACAGGGAAGATTGCATCCTCATGAAGTACTGAAGCACCCATATATGCGAGCTCTCTAAGCTCCTTATATGTTATTGATTCTATAGTCTCAGGATTTTGTATAATTCTTGGATCTGCCACTAAAAATCCCGATACATCTGTCCAGTTCTCATACATATCTGCCTTAATACCTCTGGCAATTATAGAGCCTGTTATATCTGAACCGCCTCTTGAAAATGTTCTGATTTTTCCTGAGTGGTCACTACCGTAAAATCCCGGTATTACAGCCTTTTGTACTTTCTCAAGTCTTTCAGCAACCTCTTTATTTGTAGCCTCTGCGTCAAATGTGCCATCTTCAAAGAAGAATATCATCTCTGCGGGATCCACAAATTCCATTCCAAGATACTTTGCCATTATAATAC
This sequence comes from Lachnoanaerobaculum umeaense, assembly GCF_003589745.1. GTDB lineage: Bacteria > Bacillota > Clostridia > Lachnospirales > Lachnospiraceae > Lachnoanaerobaculum > Lachnoanaerobaculum umeaense. The sequence goes on from NZ_CP032364.1 coordinate 1,793,323, forward strand.
CATTTAAATACTCGCCTCTTGAGGCTGCGTACTCTCTTCCGGCCTTATTTAAAAATTGCTCCTCGATCTTTGCAAACTCATGTTCAAGATTCAAATCAAGTGCAAGTCCATCTATTATCTCCTCATATCTTGCTTTGATCTTTTCAAACTTTTTCTTATATGCACCACCTTCTACAGCTGCATCATATGTCTCGTATAAAAGGTCGGTTACTTTCTCATCCTTGGAATTTCTCTTTCCCGGTGCGGATGGAACTACAAATCTTCTTGATTTATCAGCCTTTATTATGTCTCCCACTTTTTTAAATTGATGTGCACTGGCAAGTGAGCTGCCACCAAATTTTACTACTTTTATCATTATATTCTCCAAAACTTTTTATCTGATTTATCTGAAATATTTTACACCAGATTCAAAGATTTGCAAGTCCTGTTTTGCAAAAATATTTATAGCAACACCTTTTTCTCTTCTTTCAGAGTGGGCCATTTTGCCATATATTCTTCCATCAATGCTGCTAATACCCTCAATAGCTGCATAAGAACCATTTGGATTGTACTCACCACACATAGTAGGCTTTCCATTTAAATCCACATATCTTGTAGCTACCTGACCATTTTTAAACAGCTCATCAATTCTTTCTTTTGGGGCTACAAATCTTCCCTCTCCATGTGAAACCGGATTTGCATACACATCTCCAAGATTTGCATTCATAAGCCATGGTGATTTATTACTTACCACCTTAAGATATGCCATTTTTGAAATATGTCTGCCGATAGTATTTGTAGCCAGAGTTGCTGAAAGCTCCTCCTGCTCCTTTATTTTTCCGTCAGGTAAAAGTCCAAGCTTTATAAGTGTCTGGAAGCCATTGCAAATTCCAAGTATCAGACCGTCTCTCAAAAGCAAATCTTCAATTTCTTTTTTCAAAACTTCATTTCTGAAAACTGTAGCAAAAAACTTTGCAGAACCATCAGGCTCATCACCCGCAGAAAATCCGCCCGGGAACATTATTATCTGTGAATTTCTTATTTCATTTTTATATTTCTCAATAGATTCCTTTATAGACAGAGGTGAAATGTTTCTAAATACAAATGCCTCCGCAATTGCACCGGCTCTTCTAAATGCTCTTATTGAATCATACTCGCAGTTAGTTCCCGGCATAACAGGAATGAATACTCTTGGTAGAGCATTTTTTTCTTTTGCAATATAAATACTCTCAGCCCTATATATTTTATCTTCAAGTACCTCTTTATTTAAAGACTCCTCTACTGATGGGAATACACTCTCAAGAGGTTTTTTCCAGTTTTCCAATATCTTATCAAGCGAAACCTCTTCTGTATTTACTATGATCTTTGGCTCTTTAATTACCTCTCCAAGATAACTTACTCCTTCAAAATCAAGTTCTGATTCGGATTCCAGCACAAAGCCTCCAAACTCCGGACTAAACAAAATCTCTTCGTCCGCTTTAAGGCTTACACCTAACATATTTCCAAAGCACATCTTTGAAACAGCCTCTGCTATTCCATTTCTCTCCAAAACAAATGCACTTACTATTTTTTTATTTGTTATGTCTGTTTGAATATCACTGTATATTCTCTTTAAATATTCAAAATCAGGAAGATCATATTTATCTCTCTTTAATTTTACGAAGTAGAGCTTATTTCCTGCTTTTTTTAGCTCTGTAGATATAATATTTTTATTATCACCTACTGCCACTGCAAAAGAAACCAAGGTAGGAGGTACATTTATATCATTAAATGAACCCGACATTGAATCTTTACCACCTATGGACGCAAGTCCAAGCTTCATCTGTGCTTCATAAGCTCCAAGAAGTGCTGACAGCGGCTCTCCCCAGGTAGAGCTCTCAGCCATTCTTCTAAAGTATTCTTGGAAAGTAAAATGTACTTTTTTATAGTCTCCACCTGCTGCTACAATTTTACTTAAAGAACTGACTATAGCATACATTGCCCCATGGTATGGGCTCCAGCTTGACAGATACGGATCAAAACCATAGCTCATAATGGTAACCGCATCACTTTCTTCATCCAAAAGCGGCAGCTTGGCTACCATACTCTGAGTCTCTGAAAGCTGATATTTTCCTCCATATGGCATGAGTACACTCTTTGCTCCTATACTTGAGTCAAACATCTCAACAAGTCCCTTTTGTGAAGCTACATTCAAATCAGACACTGTTTCCAGCCATCTTTTTTCTATGTTTTTTTCTGTATTATTGTATTCAAAAGGATTTTCTGCTTCATTTGGAGCTTTTACATAAACATCTGTTGTGGAGGTAGCACCGTTTGTATCAAGAAATGCTCTTGATAAATCGACTATAGTTTTACCTCGCCATGTCATTTGCAGCCTTTTTTCTTCCAAAACTTTTGCTACAATACTGGTTTCAAGATTTTCTTCCTCTGCATATTTGCAAAATTCCTCCACTGATTCAGGTGAGAGTACCACAGCCATTCTCTCCTGTGATTCAGAGATTGCAAGCTCTGTACCGTCAAGTCCTGCATATTTTTTAGGCACTTTATCAAGATCAATAATCAGTCCGTCTGCAAGTTCTCCTATTGCAACAGACACTCCACCTGCACCAAAGTCGTTGCATTTCTTTATAAGTATTGTCACCTCAGGTCTTTTAAAAAGCCTTTGTATCTTTCTCTCAGTAGGTGCATTACCCTTTTGTACCTCCGCACCTGCAGTCATTATAGAATCAGTCTTGTGAACTTTACTTGAACCTGTAGCACCTCCTATGCCGTCTCTTCCTGTTCTACCTCCAAGAAGTACTATGATATCACCCGGATCAGAAGTTTTTCTAATAACATTTGCTCTCTTTGCGGCTCCCATTACCGCTCCGATCTCCATTCTCTTTGCAACATAGTTTGGATGATAAACTTCTTTTACATATCCTGTAGCCAGACCTATCTGATTGCCATATGATGAATATCCATGTGCGGCTCCTGTTACTATCTTTCTTTGTGGAAGTTTACCCTGCATTGTCTTTTCAATAGGCAATGTAGGATCTGCAGCGCCTGTAATTCTCATGGCCTGATAAACATAAGTTCTTCCTGAGAGCGGATCTCTTATAGCACCTCCAAGGCAGGTTGCCGCCCCACCAAATGGCTCTATCTCTGTAGGGTGGTTATGAGTTTCATTCTTAAAATTTATAAGCCACTCCTCTTTTTTGCCATCCACCAAAATAGGTGCAACAATTGAGCAGGCATTTATCTCATCACTTTCCTCTACATCAGTAAGAATATTTTCGGCCTTAAGCTTCTTCATGGCCAAAAGTGCAATATCCATCAGGCAAATTTTCTTATCCTTTTTGTCCTTATAAAGGACCTTTCTGTCATTTAGATATCTTTCATAGGATTCTTTTACTGGAACGCCAAAAAATCCCTCCTCAAAGCTCACATCTTTTATCCAAGTGGAAAAAGTAGTATGTCTACAGTGGTCTGACCAATATGTATCCAATACTCTTATCTCAGTGATAGAGGGATTTCTATTTTCATCTTTTTTAAAATAATCTTGTATAAATTTAAAGTCATCAAATGTCATAGCTAACGAAAGGCTCTTATAACATTCTCGCAAAGCTTCTTCGTCCATAGTTATAAAGCCCTCTATAGAATCTACATCCTCAGGCATTTCAAAATCTATTTTTAAAGTTTCGGGTATAGACTCATCAGCTATCCTTGAGTCTACAGGATTTATGCAGTAATTTCTTATGCTTTCCTTATCGGCTTCACTAAACTGACCTGAAAAAATATAAGTCGTAGCTGAGCGAATATTTATATCATCTTCACTTCCAAGTAATTTCACACATTGTATTGCAGAATCTGCTCTTTGATCAAACTGTCCGGGCAAATACTCTACAGTAAAGTAAAAATCGCCTTCAAAATGTAAGAATTTACTCTCATAATAGATATCCAGTGGTGGTTCAGAAAATATAGTACCCAGGCTTCTTTTATAATCTCCATCCGATATGTTTTCAATATCATATCTTACCAAGACCCTCACATTATCAAGGCTTTTTAATCCCAGATAACTCCTAAGCTCTCCCAAAAGTTCATTTGCTCTAATAGCAAATTTTGGCTTCTTCTCTACATAAATCCTTCTAACGCCCATCTTTTTCCTCCCAGGAAACAAAAAACAAGTAATTATATGCTTAGGATTTTAATTTAAAAACCCTAAAAATTAACATGTTAAAATTACTTTAGACTACTTATATGACTTTGTATTCCATCACATACAATATTTGAAAGTTCACCCATTATAAGTGGCTTAGCATATTCAATGAACTTTTCATTTACTCCAAATCCATCTTCACTTATCCAGCCTCTGGGTATTTCCTTTTCAATATTTGCAACTAAATTTATATCACATTTTCTTATAATAGACAAATATGGGGCATCACTAACTCTGTCAAAATACATCATAACACCGGTTTCACCCTCAATACCTGCTTTAACCCCCAAAAATCCGATATTAAATGCCTCGTCTATATCAGTCTTACTTTGTAGATGTGCAGCAGCTCTTTGCAATGTGTTTATCTCAATAGCTCTAGTCTTTACACCTAATTCAGTTTTTACTATTTTTGCCATGAAGTCAGAAGTTCCTGAAAGCATCTTATGTCCAAATGCGTCTACATTTCCTTCATCCTCACTTATATAATTTCCATTCTGATCCTTTATGCCCTCAGATACAGCCACTACAATATTGTTTTTTTCAGCCAATTTGTTATCAAGTACCTTTATAAAACCTTTCAGATCCAGTCCTATCTCCGGTAATAATATAAAGTCCGGACCGTCATTGAATTTATTTTGAGCCAATGCCGAAGCCGCAGTAAGCCATCCGGCATTTCTTCCCATTATTTCCACAAAAGTAACACTCTTTAAATCATACACATTTGAATCTCTTACTATCTCAGAAATAGATGTAGCAATATATTTTGCAGCACTTCCAAATCCCGGAGTATGATCTGTTACAGGCAAATCATTATCAATAGTCTTTGGAACTCCTATAAATCTTATACTACTGCTAATCATACTTGCATACTCTGAAAGCTTTTGTATAGTGTCCATTGAATCATTTCCACCTATATAAACCAGCATTCCGATATTATATTTTTCCAGTATTTCAAAGATTTTCTTGTAAATCTCATTTCCTGCCTCAGGCTTTGGCAATTTATACCTGCAAGAACCGAGATATGAACTTGGTGTTCTCTTCAAAAGTTCAATATTAAATGTGGAATCAAGTGTATCATCAAGGTCTATTATTTTTTCTGCCAATAATCCCTCAATACCATGCCTCATTCCATATACTTTTTTGATACCGTAATGCTTTGCCCCTGAATACACCCCTGCCAAAGACGAATTGATAGCTGCTGTAGGTCCGCCTGACTGTCCTACAATCAAATTTTTTTTCTCTTCCATAAGCTGCTCCATAATTAAATATTTTCATCTAAATTAATTGCATTTAGACTGATTTTTAAAAGTTCTTCCACCTCATCCTGTGGTATCAAAAGTCTGTCTGCAAGCTCTTCTACAGTAGCTTCTCTTCCATACTCTTGTGCCAAAGCACTTGAAGCTTCAATCAAATCGTTTACCCTATCGGTTAACTCATCAGAAGCCTTCTTTGCATTATTTTCTTCATCAATTATTTCATTCAATCTTTTTTCTATGTGGGATTTTACTTGATACTTAAAATCACCGTTTTTATATTCTCCCACAGCTATAGTGAGTGCCAAATGACTCTCACTTATCAAATCTGTTATCTCTTGTCCACATCCTACAAATGGCTGTATTAGCTCTGTAGCATACATCATATGCCCTTCTATAAGCCTATTTCTTGCATTATTATCACCACGCTTTAATGCTTCAAGCAAAGTCTCAAGCTCTGCTTCATTAATTGGCTTTATATTTTTCATATCCTCAAGATACATCTCAAGAACTGTCTTATCCTTCACTTCCCGCTCCCACTAATGTTATATTTATTTTTTTGAACATTTCTTTTACATATACATCAAAAGTATGCAAAATATCTCTTTCAAGTAAAAAGTTTTTTGGGGAAAATGAGCTAATTAGATTCAATTTCTTATCAGAATATCTGATATTCAAGTACATATCTGCATCTACATCCTTTGAAAACATTTCTGCAATCCACTTTTTAGTAAATTCATTTGAAAACTTAAATACCAACTTAAAAGATGTAGGAGTCCTTTTTCCCTTTATTATCTCAAAACAAATAGGCCTTATTTCACTCCAAGTACAAAAATCCCTGTTTTCCTCCTCATCAAAATAAGACTTATTAAGCTTTCCGATAATATCAAATTTTACAAAGGTAAGGAATTCTGCTTCTACCACATTGAACTTATCAAATAAATCTGTCATAAAAAGATTCTTTGTAAATTCTTTTACATCTAAAACCTCAAATGCCTCCATTTTCTTCCTCCGACCACAGTGTGAAGAAATCTCTTCCTGATAAAGTAACAGAAGAATTTTCGCAAACATTTTTAAGCTCTGATTCATTTATCTCTACAGGATTTTCCTGTATAAATTCATTGTACAAATTCAAAAGATAGGCCGATTCTCTTTCATCTTTTATTCTTTGTTTATTCTTTTTCGTAGCTTCCTCATTATAGCTTTTTACACATTTATACAGCACATACTTTCCCTTATTTGTAAGAATTGGGCTTACACCTCCATCTTCAAGAACTCCAAGAGAGTTCTTAATTTCATCCGGTTCAGTATCCAATGCTATACTTCTTGATATGCTATCACTTTCTGAAAACTGAGTAGCTAATTTAACACAGTTTTCTCCATTATTAAGTCTCTCTAAGAGTGAATTTGCAAGATCAAAATCTGAAACCTCTATTACATGAAATTCCATTATTCTTGCTTCACTGTCACTCACTTCTTTTACATTCTTTTCTAACAGATCTTTCTTTGCCTTATTTACCAAGAAATAATCTAAAAATACCTTATCACAGTCTTCCTGACTAAGACCTGAAAAGTCTTCTCTATTTACTAAATTTTCATCGTAAAATGTTTTTGATAACTTCAGTGCCTTTGCTTTTTCCTGTTCTGACAGTGTTATTTCATTCTTATCAGCTATTTTCTTTAAAACCACCAGTTCTTTATAATAATTTTTTAAATCATTATAGAAATTATCTCTATATGTTATATTATTTTCTCTGTCAATATAGCAGTCCCATATTGCTTCACTGTATGTGTTTGTAATAATTTTATTCTCTGAAGCTGCTACAATAAGCATTTGTCCGTAATTATATCCAAGCTTATTATCTGTAAAATTTATCTTTATATTTTCACTTATATTTTCTGTCTTTATTCCACAACCTGAAATACAAATCGCCATTATAAAGCCAACCAAAACTTTTCTTTTCAACTTTGTCTCCTAAAGCAGATATTCTAATATTTTTAAAACACCAAGATTTTTATTGCTGTCTGCCATAAATCTTGCAGCCTCCTTAGCAATAGGAGCTGCGTTCTTCACTGCAAAAGAGTAATATGCAGCTTTAAACATTTCAACATCATTGGCCTGATCTCCAAAAACCATTGTCTCATTCTCAGTGATTTCAAATGCCTCCTGAAGTTTTCTAAGAGCATTCCCCTTACTTACTCCCTTTGCTGTACAATCGAGCCACATTTCTGCCGCATAGTTTACCAAAAGTTTATCTGAATACTTAGCTATAATATCATCAGCCTTCCCATATATATTATTGGAGTATGCGGAAATTTTTATTATATTTTGAACTTTGGTCAGATCATCTACAAATTCTATTCTTCCTCTGTAGCCTCCTCTTATCCAATCCATTAAAAATTCATTCTTCTCTTCAATATAGTAAGATAATTCGTCAGCTACTATTGCAACCAACTCTTTATTTTTTCTGATATCCAATATCAAATCTTTTGCAATATCATCATCCATTTTATTTAAAAATAGATTTCTACCATTGATTCCTATATATGCACCATTATCTGATATATAAAAAATCTTGTCTTTAACTTCTTCAAAGACATTTTCTATACTCACCCACTGTCTTCCTGAAGCTACCACAAAATGTATACCCTTGTCATGAATAGCCCTTATAGTATCCACTATTCTTTTATCAAGCTTGCCTTCTCCGTCACCTACTAAAGTTCCGTCTACATCTGAGGCAATAAGTTTTATCATTAATACATACCTCCAATTATAAATGCAATAAGTATACCCAAAATCGCACCCATAAATACCTGTAGGGGTGTATGTCCTACAAACTCTTTTAATCTTTCTTCAAAATGTTCAAAATTATCCTCAAATATATTATTTTCCAATATCATATTGAGGAGCTTCGCCTGCTTTCCGGTCTCTCTTCTCACACCCATAGCATCATACATAACTACCAGTGAAAAAATAAAACTAACCGCAAATTCATATCCGTAAAAACCATACCTTAATGCAGTAGACGTTGCCAATGCACATACGGTAGCAGAATGTGAGCTAGGCATACCTCCACTTCCCCAAAGTCTGTCAGGTGAAAATGTCTTATTATACCATATATCTATGAGAGTCTTCAAAACCTGTGCTACAAGCCACCCCATTGCAGCACTAATCAAAACCTGGTTTGAGACTATATCATTCCAGGTGCTCATACAGTTCCCTCTCCAATTCTGGAGACTTGTCTTAAATTTTTAATAATTTCGCTTATTGAAGTGGACTTATCAGCCATAGTAAGCACCCATCCCTCTCTGGATAGAGGAGGGATAGGTGTTAATGGAAACATATGGGTTTTTATCATGCTTGCCTCTGAATTTGTTACATTAAAATACTTCTTCGCATTCTTGGCAGCCCTGAATGGATGTGTAAAACCATGCATAAATGCTCCGGTTTCCTTCATAGGTCTATGCCAGTCATAGAGGTAAAAATCATGTAAAAGTGCAGCTCTTGCAGCTGATCTATAATTTAATTTAAGCTTTTTACATACTAAATATGTAGTGTATGAAACATTAATACTGTGTTCCATTGTAGATGTGGCTCCATGTTGTATAAAGCCATCCAGTTTCTGAAAAATGTCACTATTCATTATATCGTTGACACATTCAATATACTCTATATCTTTTAAATATTCTTTCATCCTATCAACCAATCATACAGAGCTTGGTATTCTAATGCAGACTGTTTCCATGAGAAGTCTACTGCCATAGCCCTGTCAATCATTTTATTCCATTCTCTCTTTTTATCATAATAAATATGCTTTGCAAAATTTATTCTGTCAAGCATCTCATGCGCATTATAGTTTGCAAATGAGAATCCTGTGCCCTTTGATTCGAACTCATTATAACTCTCAACAGTGTCACAGAGTCCGCCTGTTTCACGCACTATCGGAAGAGTTCCATATCTAAGTGACATAAGCTGACTAAGACCACATGGCTCAAACAGTGAAGGCATTAGAAATGCATCTGCTGCCGCATAAATCTTATGTGACATCTCTTCAGAATAATAAATATTTGCAGACACTCTATCAGGATATTTCCATGCATAATGTCTAAACATATTTTCGTACTTGCTGTCACCTGTTCCAAGTACTACAAGCTGTACATTTTCTTCACAGATTTGATCCATCATATATTCTACCAAATCAAATCCCTTTTGATCTGTAAGTCTTGATATAACTGCCAACATGAATTTATTGTCATCTACCGGCAATCCTAAGTCTTTTTGTAATGCTCTCTTGTTTTTAATCTTTTCTTTCCTAAAGTTTTTACTATTGTAATTTCTGTAAATAAGCTTATCTGTTTCAGGATTAAACTCATTATAATCTATACCGTTTACAATACCTCTAAGATCATTTTTTCTGGCTCTTAAAAGTCCATCCATTCCCTCACCATAGAAAGGATTCTGTATTTCTTCTGCATAAGTCTTTGATACTGTTGTTATAGCATCTGCATATACTAAACCACCTTTTAAGAGGTTTCCGTCCTTGAATGCTTCCAACTTATCAGGTGCAAAATAATAATCACTTAATCCGGAGAAATACTGAATTGTTTTAATATCCCAAGTACCCTGGAACTTTAAATTATGTATAGTAAATACAGACTTAATCCCTCTAAAGAACTCCCCACCGGCAAATTTATCCTTTAAATATACCGGTACCAAACCTGTTTGCCAATCATGGCAATGAATTAAATCAGGTCTAAAATCTACAAAAGGCAAAGCACAAAGAGCGGCCTGTGAGAAGAAAATAAACTTCTCTATATCATACAGCCAATCTCCATATGGACTTGGGCCTCCAAAATACTCTTCATTGTCGATAAAGTAAAAGATTACTCCGTCAATTTCTTTCTTTAACACTCCGACATACTTACTTGTACCCGCATAGTCAATATAGAAATCTCCTATATACTCCAGAGAGTTTCTCAACTCCTCCTTCATACACATATATTTTGGCAAAATAACTCTCGCATCAAAATATCTCTTGTCTAAATATTTTGGCAAAGAACCCACTACATCCGCCAAACCACCCGTCTTAATAAACGGTACTGCCTCTGATGCAACAAATAATACCTTTTTCATAGCTGTTTACTACCTCCTTGAGTCTGCTTCTTGTATCATTTCCCTTGCGGTTTTTAGTACACCTTCTGTTAAATTACTTCCACCAATTAATCTGGCTATCTCCTTTATTTTACCATTCTTATCCAGTAAATCAATATTTGTTTGCGTAGACTTTCCGTCTGTTGATTTTGATATGAATAAATTCTGATCTGCCATTACAGCTATCTGCGGCAAATGAGAAATACATAGAACTTGATGTCCTTTTGATATATTCCTAAGCTTTTCTCCCACCTTTACCGCAGTCTTTCCACTTATTCCGGTATCTATTTCATCAAATATCAAAGTTTGTATATCATCATTATTTGCAAAGACCGTTTTTAAAGCCAACATTATTCTGGACAACTCACCACCACTTGCCACCATTTGCAGAGGCTTTAGAGGCTGTCCGGGATTTGTGCTTATCAAAAATTCTACAGCATCATAGCCATCTCTTGAGATTTTGTCCTTCTTTGTAAATTTTATTTCAAATTCTACACCCAAAAAATTCAAATCCTCAAGTTCTTCCTTTATCCTCTCAGTCAGAGTAATGGCTATATTCTTTCGCATATCACTTATTTTTGAGCATTTCATCAGAATACTTTCTTGAAGCTTTGAAGCACTCTCCTTAAGTATAACTACTTCTCCCTCGTAGTCCTTTAAAAACTCGAGCCTTTTTTCTTTTTCTTTGAGAAGTTCCTTGATTTTATTGTAATCATTTGAATACTTTGACTTTATATGTCTTATTATATCCAGTCTTTCTATAACTCTATTATACTCTTTTTCATTGTATTCCAAACCGTCCAAATATTTATTTGTATAATGTATTGTCTCGGATATTAAATCCTCTATAGTGTTTAAATTTGACACTACAAAATCAAGTTCATCATCCAATGTGGCAATATCTGAAATCTCTCTGATATTACTGCCTATACTTTCATTCTCCAGTTCTTCCAGCAACTCTGAAAGTACATCATTTATCTTTGATATATTCTTACCTTTTTTAAATATCTGCTCCAGTTCTTCCTCTTCATTCATTTTTATATCAGCATTTTTTATTTCTGATATTTCAAAATCTAATATATCAATTTCTCTTTTTCTAAGTCTTTCGTCTATTCCCTCTTGAATCCTTTGATTGATTCTTTTTAATTCTCCATAGTCCTTTGATAAATTATTTTTGAGTTCCATAATCTCATTCGGACAAAATGAATCCAAAAGAGAAAGATTATTACCTGCACTAAGAAGAGACTGGTGTTCGTGCTGACCATGTATATCTATCAAAGTGTCTGTAATCTGTCTCAGCTTAGCAAGTGTTACAGTTTCATCATTGATTCTGCATACACTTCTTGTCGAGCTTATCTTTCTTGTTAATATAAGGAGATTATCCTCAAAAGAAATATCTAACTCCTTAAGCTTTTCCTTCCTTTTTTCATCTAAAGTGAAAATAAGTTCAACAAATCCCTCATTTTCACCAATTCTAATAATGTCCTTATTGGCTTTTGCACCAAGTGCAAGATTTATTGAGTCTATTAAAATAGACTTTCCGGCACCGGTCTCGCCACTAAGTACACTTAAACCTTCTTTAAAATAAATATCTGCCTTTTTTATTAGTGCAAGATTTTTTATATGTAACTCTATCAGCATAATTCTCCTTTTTAGATACTACCCTGATATTTCTAATATTTACTCACTTTTAGAAAAAACAAGCTTCCTTATTCTTTCCATAACATTAACTGTATCTTCTACACTTCTTATTGCGGCCATTATGGTATCATCACCTGCAATACAGCCTACTATTTCTTTCATTTGCATAGAATCCAGTGCAGCAGCCACTGCCATAGCCATTCCGGATACTGTTTTTACCACTAAAATATTCTGTGCCATATCCATAGATACAAAGGCCTCTCTAAGTATCCTTACATACTTTTCAGAGATTCCGTCCTGCTTAGGCATTAAAGAATATTTTTGTTTTCCATCTCCAAATACAACCTTTGACAACTTCAAATCTCTGATATCTCTCGAAACTGTAGCCTGAGTTACTGCAAAACCACTTTCTTCTAATCTTTGTGCAAGCTCTTCCTGAGTTTCGATATCATATGTATTGATAAGTTCCACAATCTTTGAATGTCTTTTTGTTTTCATATCAAATCCTATTCATCTTATTTCTGATATTGTCAAGAAAACTTCCCTTCTTTAGTTTAATCAATCTGGCAAATATTTCCGACTCTCTTAATTCTACCACATCATTACTTTCCAGACTCACACTATCATCACCGTCCACTACCATCGCTCTGCTATCGTTTACATCATCATTAAATGAAATACTTATTCCTTTTGAATGTGAAAGTACCACGCTTCTTTGACTCAGTGCATGTGGACATATAGGTGTAATAATCATCATTCTTGAGCTGGGTTCTATAATTGGACCTCCTGCACTAAGATTATAGGCAGTAGAGCCTGTAGGTGTTGAAACAATTATACCATCAGATGAATATTCATTCAAGAAATCTCCATCAATATAGACCTTACATCTTATAGTTTTTAGAATTTTCTTTCTTGCAATAACAGCTTCATTAAGTGCATTAAGAGTACAAAGCTCTTTCCCATCTCTTATAACAGTTGCAGATATCATCATTCTGTCTTCTATAAAATATTCATCATTAATAAGTGTGTCTACCATACATTTGATATCATCTGCATTACTAATACTTGTGAGATATCCCATATGTCCCATATTTATACCGATTATAGGAATGCCAAGATGTGATATATCTCTTGCAGCTCTTATAAGCGTACCGTCTCCACCTAGCGTAATAACACAATCCACTTTTGGAAACTCACTGATTTCAATATAACCATGAGATTTATAACATATTCCGCCTCGAATATTTATTTTGTTTTCCAGATCTATGAGTACTTGTTTTACTCCGTCTTTTTCACTATTTCCCACAAGAAAAAAAGTCTTCATTCATCCTCCGTTAAAGCTGCTCATGTGCTTTATTTACTACTGCCTCTATATCAATATTTATATCACCCTCGCCGTCCTTTACAAGATGGTATAGATATTCAATATTTCCTTCAGGTCCCTTTACAGGTGAAAATTCAAGTTCTTCTACCAAAAAACTATTTGACTTTGCATACTCAAAGCAATTTTGAATAACCTCTATATGAGTGGATTTTTCTCTGACGACTCCTTTTTTCCCTACCTTTTCCCTTCCGGCTTCAAACTGAGGCTTAATAAGTGCCACTATCTCAGAATTTTCCCCCAAAAGATTATATGCTGCCGGTAATACCTTTGATAGCGATATAAAAGATACATCTATGCTTGCAAAGTCAATCTTATCTCCAATATCCTCAGGCTTTACATACCTTATATTTGTCTTTTCCATGACCACTACTCTTTCGTCATTTCTAAGTTTCCATGCAAGCTGTCCATGTCCTACATCCACTGCGTAAACCTTTTTTGCTCCGTTTTGCAACATGCAGTCGGTAAATCCGCCACTTGAAGCCCCTATGTCCATGCAGACCTTGTTCTCCACATTTACATCAAAACATTCCATAGCTTTTTCAAGTTTGAGTCCCCCACGGCTTACATATTTTAATGTATTACCACGAACTTCTATATTTGCATTTTCCGGGAATGTCTGTCCGGCCTTGTCTTCCTTTTGACCTTCCACATATACTATGCCTGACATTATTATAGCCTTAGCCTTTTCTCTACTTTCAGCAAGCCCTTTCTTTACCAAAAGTATATCCAATCTATCTTTCATTTTTTATCTTCTCATATTTATCTAAAACTTTTTTCAATATTGAATTTGAATCTATCTCAAGCTTCTCTCGCAAAAGACTCACATCACCATGCTCTACATATCCGTCAGGTAATGCAATATTTAATACTTCTACATCAGCATGATTTTCATGGATATACGCCTTTACCTTTTCACCCATAGAACCATTTATTACATTTTCTTCCATAGTCACTATAAATTTGTGTTTTTTGCAAAGTCTATCCACAAGTTCAAAATCTATAGGTTTAAAAAATCTGGCATTTGCAATGGATACATTCAATCCCTTTATTTTTAACTTTTCTCTAAGATTTTTAGCAGTACTAACCATGCTTCCTATTGCCAGCAGAGCTATATCATCTCCTTCAAAGAGCATCTCACCCTTGCCAAGCTCTATTTTATTTCTAAATTCATTTAAACTGTCATAGGCTACGCCCCTCGGATATCTTATTGCAATAGGTCCGTCAAAATTTATTGCAAATTCAAGACAGTCTTCCAATTCCCTTGCATTCTTTGGTGCAAGTAAAGTCATATTTGGAATACAGGTAAGAAAGGATACATCAAATATTCCCTGATGAGTCTCTCCATCCGCTCCCACAAGTCCTGCTCTATCTATTGCAAATACAACATGTAAGTTTTGAATACATACATCATGTACTATTTGATCAAATCCCCTTTGCAAAAAAGATGAATACACACATACCACCGGAACAAGTCCTGTTGCTGCAAGCCCTGCTGCTGATGTAATGGCATGCTGTTCTGCAATACCTACATCAAAGAATCTTTTAGGAAACACATCTCTAAAAACCAATAGCCCACATCCCTCAGGCATAGCCGCTGTTATGGCTACAATGTCCTTATTTTTGCTTGCAAGCTCAACTATTTTCTTTGAGAAAACATCCGTATATGTAGGCTTATTGCTTCCAGATTTCGGTATGCCGCTGGCTATATCAAAAGAACCTATACCATGAAAATTTTCGGGTTGTTTTTCCGCCGGACTATAGCCTCTTCCTTTTTTGGTAAGAACATGTACAAGCACAGGTCCTTCCACCTTTTTGGCCTCATCGAATACCTTTAAGAGTGCCGAAATATTATGTCCATCTACCGGTCCAAGATATGTAACTCCCATATTTTCAAACAGCATTCCCGGAATCAATATCTGTTTTATACCATTTTTGGTCTGCCTAATACTATTTATTGCAGGCTTTCCTATATATGGCAAACGCTCCAAAGAGTTTACTACCCTCTTTTTTAAATTATTATATCCGGCTGCTGTTCTTATATTATTCAAATAATCATTCATTCCTCCGACATTTTTTGAAATAGACATTTCATTGTCATTTAGTACCATGATGAAATTTTTCTTTATTCCGGCAGCATTATTTAAAGCCTCATAAGCCATACCACCGGTTAATGCACCGTCACCAATAACTGAAATAACTCTATAGTTTTCACCCTTTATATCTCTTCCAAATGCCATTCCCAACCCGGCTGAAAGACTTGTAGAGGAATGACCTGTATTAAATACATCAAACTTTGATTCACTTGTCTTTGGGAATCCTGCCATACCTCCAAATTTTCTTAGATTGTCAAATGCATTCTTCCTGCCACTAAGTATCTTATGTGTATATGATTGATGACCTACATCCCATATTATTTTGTCCTTAGGCAAATCAAAGGAAATATGCATGGCCATGGTGAGCTCCACGACCCCAAGATTACTTGCCAAATGTCCACCTGTTATACTTATTTTTTCAATAAGGAAATCTCTTATCTCTCTTGCTAATATATCTAATTCTTTTCTCTTTAATTTCTTTATATCACTCGGCTTTTCAATATTTTCAAGTATCATATCAAATCTTATGAAGTTCTATTTACCATCATATCAATGATTTCAACAATAGAGTTCATATTTCCCCTTACCTCTTTCAAGCATTTTTTTGCATCAGCACTAAGTGACTCCACTCTTCTTAAGCTTTCATCAATACCAACTATATTAACATATGTTATCTTTTCATTTTTTTCATCTGAATGTGTCGGCTTACCAAGCTCCTTCTCATCTGCAACTATATCCAGATAATCATCTCTTATCTGAAATGCCTCTCCTATATAGGCCCCAGCTTTTTTTAGCAATTCTATTTCGACTTCATTTGCTCCTGCAAGTATACCACCTATAACAAATGAAGCCTGTAATAATGCCCCTGTCTTTAAAGCATAGGTATATCTTATGACTTCTTCTGTCATTTTCCTACCGCAGTATTCCACATCCACACATTGACCGCCGATCATACCAAATCCTCCGGTAGCTCTTGCCAATTTATATAATGCTCTTGTCATTCGCTTTAATACAATGATATCATCCACTTCCTGCATTTTATTTGATATTATCTCAAATGCCTGTACAGATAGCATATCACCTGCAAGTATTGCCATATCTTCTCCATGGCTAACCCATGTGGTAGGTTTTCCTCTTCTTAATCTGTCATTGTCCATTGCCGGTAAATCATCATGTATCAATGAGAATGTGTGTATCATCTCGATTGCAGCTAAATAAGGTGCTATTATGTCTTCTTTGTACTCATCGCCTGCCACTGCCTTATAAATTTCATACATTATAAGTGGTCTGAGTCTTTTGCCACCATTTTTTATAGCTTCATTCGAAGCAATTATTACCTTTTTATTTAAATCAACCTCAGTATAGAAGAATGATTCTATCAGTTCTTCTATCTTTTTTATATTCTCTTTATTCATCATCTGCATCCCCTGAGAGTATCTCCATCTGTCTTTCCACATGTGCAATACTATCATTGGCCTGTCTTACCAGCTTTATACCCTCTTCATATAGCTCAAATGCCTCCTCAAGTGTAGTATCCGGCTCTTCAAGCTTTGCAATCAAATCTTCTATATTCACCAAGGTTTCTTCTATACCCTGTTTTTTTTCTTCTTTTTTCGGCATTTTCTCTCCTTATTATAAGACCTTTGCCCTTACCTTTCCATCAGAAAAAAATATATTTAATTCGTCATCTGATTTTAAGCTCTCGGCACTCAGTACTTTTTTATTATTTTCATCACTTATATATGCATATCCACCTGATAATTTCTTCAATGGCGAAGCTGTATCCAGTCTTTTAGTTAAATTTTCAAGTTTGATTTTTCTGTTTTCCAGAATATTCTTAAATGTATTTTGCAGTATTTTAGAAGAACTTTCCAAGCTTTGCTTTTGCTCACGTAGACGAAACTGTGGACTTTTTCTGTTCAATCTCAAAAGTAATGTATTCAAGTCCCTCTTTTTATCTTCTATTTTTCTCCCAAGACCTGCCTTAAGATTTCTCATATATATATCCAATGTGTACATATAATCATCATATATAAAATTTGCAAATTCTGCCGCTTCAGTAGGTGTTGAAGCCATTTTATCAGCAACATAATCGGCTATTGAATGATCTCTACCATGCCCAACAGCACTTATTATAGGAGTTTTGGCATTAAAAATAGTCTTTGCGAGCTCCTCGTCATTGAAGCAATATAAATCTTCTAAGGAACCTCCTCCTCTTCCAACTATCAAAACATCCAGATTCATCTTATCCAGTTTTTTTATAGCTGAAATAATACTTTTTGCTGCCCCCTCCCCCTGTACCAGACATGGTGCAAGTACTATTCTAATATATGGATTTCTTCTATAACTCACATTTATTATATCATTTATTACAGCTCCTGTTTTCGCTGTTGCCACTCCTATACTTTTAACAAATTTAGGTATTTCTTTTTTATATATTGGATCAAACATCCCCATATCTTCCAGTTTTTCCTTGAGTAAAAGATATTGTTCATATAGTTTTCCCCTACCAACTTCCTCTATTCTTTCGGCATACAACTGATACTTGCCATCTCTTTCATAGCAGGATATATTACCTGTTACTATAACTTTTTGTCCCGTTTTCATATCAAAAGAGAGACCCCCTCTACGGCTGGAAAACATCACAGCTGACAAGGTCCCTCTTTCATCCTTTATAGTAAAGTATATATGCTTTGAGCTTGCATATGTGCAATTGCCCACTTCTCCCTCTACTGATATATCACTCAGTAGACAGTCACTTAAGAATATATTCTTTATATATTCATTCACTTTCGATACAGTATAAACCATATAGCCTCCAAGCAACTACTCTTCCATACTTACCTTTGACAGAATAGCATTTACAAATGAGTATGACTCATCCCTACCAAATGTCTTTGCAAGTTCTACAGCTTCATTTATAGCTACACTGACAGGTATATCATTGTCATATTTCATCTCACCTATTGCAAGTCTAAGAATATTTCTCTCTACTCTACCTATTCTCTCGAGCTTCCACCCCTGTGAAAGTTCACTAATTATCTGATCAATTTCCGGTCGTTTGTCCTTTACCAACATTGTCTTTGATTTTATATATTCTATATCTACATCACTATAATTTGCATCATGAATAAGTTCATCCTCTTCATCCTCTAAAGACGGCGATTCAAAATAATTATCTATTTGAATTTTTGTTTCTTCCTCCGGATAAAAATCCAAAACGAATAATATTTTAAAACAATGTTCTCTTAGCAAATGCCTAGTCATATGATCCTCCATATTGTTTACATTAATCATATAATTATATCCTATAGAGGTATCAAAAGCAAGAACAAGCCTATATACATCCTTCTTAAATATAAGTTATTTACCTTATCATATATTGCATATATAATATGCAATACAATAATTATTTTAAGGAGTTTATATGCTAAGAGAATTAAATTTTTACTCTATGGTATTTCGTATTATACTATCTCTATGCATAGGTGGAATATTAGGCTTTGACCGTGAGCGGAAAAATCGACCTGCCGGCTTTAGAACATATATATTGGTTTGTCTGGGTTCAACCCTTGTTATGATTACAAATCAGTATGTATTTCAGGTATTTAACAGTGGTGATCCTGTACGACTTGGAGCACAGGTTGTAAGCGGTGTAGGATTTTTGGGTGCAGGTACTATAATACTTACCGGTCGTAATCAAGTAAAAGGTATAACAACTGCTGCAGGCATATGGACAGCTGC
This sequence comes from Lachnoanaerobaculum umeaense, assembly GCF_003589745.1. GTDB lineage: Bacteria > Bacillota > Clostridia > Lachnospirales > Lachnospiraceae > Lachnoanaerobaculum > Lachnoanaerobaculum umeaense. Next base: position 1,812,767 of record NZ_CP032364.1, read on the forward strand.
CTGTTGTGGTCTGACAATAGGTATTGGTTACTATGAATGTGCCATAGCAGGTGGTATCGCAATATTTATCGTAATGGCACTATTGCAAAAACTTGAAGGATTTTTGAGAAAAAGCTCTACTATGGTTGAGCTTTACATAGAATATGACAATAAAATTCCACTTAGTAATTTTTTTAACTATATAAGGAAGAACAATCTTGATATTGTGGATTTGGAGCTTTCAAAAAATGCTGCCTTGGCAGATATCTGTGGAGCCGCCACTTTAACAATAAAGGGAAGGTACAGAATAAGCCATGACAGTATACTCAATCTTGTAGACAATGCACCGGGAATATTTTTTTATATTGAACTGTATTAATATTATAAAAATATAGGTTGAAATGCTATTTTTAAATAGATATAATATCATTTATAAGTTTCGATTAGATTTAGGAGGCGTATGAAAAGATTTATACCATCTGTATGCTTATCAATTTGTATTGGTAGTAGTTTTTTAATAGCAGGATGCGGAAACAATTCCTCACCCATAGAGAATAGTTTTACAAATGCCGAGGGTAAAGCCGAAGTTGTAACAGAATTATATAGTTCCACAGATATTGGAGATGTATATAACAGTGATGTCGATTTATCAAGCAGTTTTGATGTAAACTCTATAGAAAAGAAGATGACGGAGCTTGCAATGGCAAACTCAGGTGTGGATTCTGAGGAAAATTTAGAACGCCATCTTATAGTTACTCCGGCTGATATGGATATAGAGCTACAATTTAAGGTGCCGGTAGAATCCATCTTCTTAGAGGGAGGCGTCTACACTAATGTAAGTAATATTGCTATATGGACATCTGAAAATCCTGATATTGCCGGTGTGACACAGGGTGAAATCACCGCTTATAAAGTAGGCGAAACCAATATAACAGTATCCTATCGTGATATAACAAAAACTGTACATGTAAATGTTGTGGAAAAGACAAAATGGGAAGAAAAAGACGGTTCTTGGTATTATTATGATGCCAATGGTAAGAAGACTACAGGTTGGAAGTCTATAGATGGTTCTTGGTACTATCTTAGCAATAATGGTTCTATGCTTACCGGTTGGCAAAAAATAAAAGATAACACCTATTATTTCCATTCAACAGGTCCTATGGCACAAGGTAAATGGGTACAAAATCCTGATGATAAAGCCTGGTATTATTTTAATTACAATGGCAAAATGGCTACACACAAATGGATAAAGGACGGCGCAAATACATATTATGTTCATGGAAATGGTAAAATGGCAGTAGATGAATGGATAAATCCTGATGAAGGCCTTTGGTACTATATGCTCATGGATGGCAAAATGGCTAGAGATCGTGCTATAGATATAAAGGGCATAAGCTACCAGTTTGATAAAGACGGTAAATGTCTAAATCCTGACGGAAACTAGAATTAAATATTTAACTTATAAATAGCTTTTATTTTACAATCCTTTTAGCGTTCAACTCTTTAAAAGGTGAAACGGAATTAAACAGTACAAGACTTATCACTTCCCAAGCAAACAAGCAAGTTTTGTAAACTGTATAAAACTCTGTGAAGCATTAGAAAAGAGTTTCGTTTAGGATTGTAAAATTTAAAAGCCGTTATTTATTTTAAATGTAATGTCTTAGATATTCTCTATACAGTCTACCAATTGGTAAGCCCATTACATTGTAATAATCTCCCTCTATTCCAACTATATATCTCGAAAAATATCCTTGTATTGCGTAGGCACCTGCCTTATCATAGGGTTCTTTTTTATCTAAATAATCTTCTATCTCTTCGTCTGAAAGTTCTGCTACTTCCACTGATGTTTCTTCTACAAAACTCTCATAACTCTTTACAATGGAATTGTAAATACATACCGCTGTATAAACTCTGTGCTTTCTACCTGATATAGCCTCAATCATCTGCTTTGCATCTTCTTTTGACTTAGGTTTTCCAATTATTTTACCTTCATATTCTACAATAGTATCTGCTGCTATTACAATACAAGTATCATCTTCATACTTTATTGAAGCCTTATCCACTATATCCACTGCCTTTTGAAATGCTTGTTTTTTACATGCCTCTTTTGGATCCAAACTGTCTATTTCTGTCTCCTTGTCAGATACCATTATCTCAAACCCAACTCCTATCTGTGCCAAAAGTTCTTTTCTCCTTGGTGACGCTGAAGCAAGAATTACTCTTTTTACTTTCATTACATTCTTATCTCCCTACTATACTCATCTATTAATATTTCCTCTTTACTGCTAAAGAAATATTTATTTAATCGTGATATCGCAAATATATTATATAACAACAAATATTTATTAGCACTTAAAATTTTATACATGTTATTTTGTATGAATTTATGGCTTGTAAAACATTATTTATTGTGATACTTTATTAGATAATATGTCTTTTAAAACATTAATTTAATTAGTAAAAGACTTATTATCCTTATTAAAGTCTGAACTATATTATAATATTTAACAATTTATGAAGAAAGGTGAATTAAATATGTTTGAACAAATCAAATTATCTTATGCATTTGATGCATTGGAACCACATTTTGACACTCTTACTATGGAAACCCATTATCTTAAGCATCACGCTACTTATACCAAGAATTTTAATACTCTAGCTCAGGCAGCCGGTGTTGATGACAAACCTGTAGAAGTTATTCTTGCTCATTGGAAGAGTAAGTCTGAGGGTAAATCTGATGCTCAAGGTATAAGAAACAATGGTGGAGGTTATTTTAACCACAATTTATTTTTTGGGCAATTTTCTGATAATCCTGCTCATAAACCTATAGGTGAACTTGCAGATAAGATTAAGGCCACTTTTGGAAGCTTTGAGAATCTTAATGAACAATTATCTAATCTGGCTATAGGTCAATTCGGTTCAGGTTGGGCATGGTTAAGTACTGATATAGACGGAAATTTAAGTGTATCTTCAAGCCCTAATCAGGATAACCCTATTCTTGAAAGCGAGGGTAAGCTTTTCCCTATTCTTGCTATTGATGTATGGGAGCATGCATATTATTTAAAATATAAGAACTTAAGAGGGGATTATATAAAAGCATTATTTGAAGTCCTTGATTGGAACAAAGTTGCCGAGAATTATGTATTTGCTAAGGATACATTGGCTAAATTAGCATAGTAATATATTAATTATAAGTTTTACGATACTGTTTAGGAAATTGGGAGGTTGTAGCCGGCTTTGAGTCACAACCTCCATTATTTATTATATTTTTATACTTTAATATGTTTTTTTGACAATTTGCACTATATAGTATATAATATTAGTAAATATTTATTTTATATATCTTTTTAGGTTCTTTTTAATTTGGATATCAAAACAATAAATATATAATAATTCTAGAAAGGTTGGTAAATTATGATTTGGTCTATTATAGTAGGAGGTTTTATAGGTTTTATTGCAGGAGAGATTACTAATAAAGGTAAAGTAATGGGTATAATTGCTAATGTCGTTGCAGGTCTATTAGGATCATCTGTAGGTCAATCACTGTTTGGTAAATGGGGGCCAACTCTGGCAGGAATGGCTCTAGTTCCATCTATTTTAGGAGCAGTAATTGTTATTGCCTTTGTTTCGTTTTTATTTGGTAAGAGATAGTATATAGTTTTTTAAGTATATTGATTACTATTATAATAGTATGGTATAATATATAATAGTTCCGTAGTATTTCTATAAAATTAGTTGAATATACGGAATATTATATAAAATAGTTTAAAATATTAGGAGGTTATTATGTCATTAGAAGAGAAAATTGACCAAGCTAAAGGTGCAATAAAAGAAGAAATAGGTAAAATAGCTGGTGACAAAAAGGTGGAAAAAGAAGGAGCTGCAGAAAAAGCTGCTTCAAAAGTAAAAGAGGTTGCTGAGGATGTTAAGGATGCTATAGAAGGAACAGTTGAAGGCCTCAAAAACATTGTAAATAAAGATAAATAGTAACTTTACATACTAATATTCCATTGTTATATATTGGGGTGTTTTGGATTGTCAAGCCACCCCAATACTATTTTTGCTATACATATTCTTATAATTAGCTCCCCTATTGTAAAGCTAATTCTATAAAAGAAAATTATTTTATACTAAAATGTTAATTATTCTATTCTTATCTCCCTACCTAATGAAAATGAATATATATATATTTCTTTGACAATTTTTCCTGTACTCATCTCCAAAGACTTTTTATAAAGCATAAGCTGTGGTTTATAATCATTTATCAGTCTATCCTCAGCATTTACTTTATCAGTCTTATAATCTATTAAAACTATTCCATCATCCTTTTCTATATAGGCATCTATAATTCCCTGTATAAGAATAGTCTCATCCGTATCTCCTCTATCTGCCTCTCTTGCAGATATTCCCATTATGAATTGGTTCTCTCTTTTCAGATTCTTATTATACTTTATAAATTCCAAACCCAGTTTACTGTCTAAAAAGTTCACTATATCTGTAGGATCTATAAGTTCCCTATATTTTTGATTCTTTAACAGTGTAATCTCTGCTTTAACAAACTCTTCAACATTATCAAACTTATCTATGTTCTCATAATGGATTTTTTGCATAAGCTTGTGATATGCATTTCCACGCTCAGCAGCATTACTTGTATTTACTCTCTTTTTCTTTACAGGTTTAGGTTTGGAATCTTTATTTTTAAGCATTTTAGTTATTTCTGATACTGAAAACTTTGTCTTTAATTCCACATTCTCCATATATGGATATCTATAATTCAGCCTGTTTTTTAGGACTTCATATTCTTCTACATTTACATCTTCAAATATCTTATGAATATCTCTCACTTCTCTTTGAGTACACACTTCCTCATTCAAAAGCGTATTATAATCATAGGTCCTGATATCAAAATTTACTTTGTCATGCCCCAAAAGCACCATATCCAGATAGGAATTGCATGTTCGAATATCCAAAAAGCTTGGATTTTCTCTATTTTTTTCTAAAGCCTTATCTATACTCTTACAAGCACCTGAGATGATCATCTTCTCCATGGCTCTTGTAAGTGCAACATATAATACCCTAAGCTCTTCTCCCATAAGATCTACACTTAATTTATGCTTTATCACATTCTGCTTTATAGAACTGTCCTTTATATTCCTATCGCTATCGATATACTGTACCCCAAGTCCAAAATCAGTATCTATTACCATACCCTGTTTTAAATCAGTTTTATTAAAACCTCTATTGGTACAGGCAAGGAAACAGACCGGAAATTCAAGCCCTTTTGACTTATGTATTGTCATAATCCTTACTATATCATCATTCTCTGAAAGAATACTTGCCTCTCCGAAGTCATTATCAAAATCCTTCAGTCTGGCAATGTATCTAATAAAATTATAAAGACCGCTATAGCCTGAATTTCCAAAAGTCACTGCCTTATTTATAAGAAGAATAAGGTTTGCTCTTCTTACCTGACCTCCCGGCATTGCAGAAATAAGATTTAAAAAATCAGTTTTATTATAAATATCTTGTAGGAGTGCCGATATATTCATATATGCAGCTTTTTTTCTGTATTCCTCCAAAAATTCCAACGCTTTTTTTATTTTTTCTCTTGTTTCAAATGCAATATTACTTTCGACGCCCTCATATAAAATGGCATCCATCATCCTTATCTTTGTGGACTTTTCCATATTCATTGATTTTCTATAAGAAGAAGCTATATTTGCCAGCTCCAAATCAGTCATACCTACAAGATTTGAATTTAAAAATGCAGTCAAGTCCACATCTGAATAAGGATTGTCAATAGCTGCCAAAATAGCAAGTATCTTTCTTACCTCAAATGTCTTAAAATATCCCTTATTATTTTCTGCATATGCAGGTATGTTCTCATCATTTAAGACTTTTGCAATGCTCTCACCTATATTTGTACGAATCAGAATAACTATATCGCTATATTTTAAATCTCTACCGCCATCCACCTTAAGTTCAGCCTTTAGTTCCTTAATTCTCTTTGCAATGGCTCTTGCTTCAAGCTCTATGGCTGAAGTATCATCCTCAATATCAGCAGTTTCTGTAAGCATTATTTCACTAATATATTCTACGCCCTTAGCTTCCTCAAAAGCTGCTCCAAGATAGAGAGCTGCATCATCATCGTATTCAATACCGCCTGTCTCTTCTTTCATTATCTTCTTGAATATAACATTTGCAGAACTTAGCACATTTCCACGACTTCTAAAATTCTTACTAAGTATAACCTTTTTGGCAGTTTCATCCTCAGAATCCACATTCTCATAATGTGAGAATCGCTTATACTTATCCATAAAAAGCCCCGGTGAAGCCTGACGAAAGCCATATATGGACTGCTTTACATCTCCAACCATAAATATATTGTTTTTTTCTATGGCTGACACTATGGCTTCCTGCAAATAATTGGAATCCTGATACTCATCAATATATATTTCACTAAAATCTTTTTTATATCTTAATGCAATCTCTGTAGGGCATTTATTTTCATCCAGAAGTATACCAAGTGCCAAGTGCTCTATATCAGAAAAATCCACAAGATTCTTTTCTCTCTTTTTTTCATTAAAAAGAGCAATATATTTCTTTGTCAAATCCACTATAGCTCTGACTTTGGCTTTTTCTTTGTTTTCTTCTTCAATAAGCCTTGCTGTATCAAAGCAGTATTCCTCTGCGAGATTTGATATAGCCTCCTTATATGCATCTCTTAACTCTTTTGCACTTACTTTCAGATATTCATTACCACCTCTTGCAGCTTTTAATCTTCCAAAGCTCATATTATTCAGCTTCTCTGACAGTTCAAATATATCTTTTGACCTTTTTATATTGGCAATGCTTGACTGTTCCTCCAAAATTGTGTCCAGATAATTTGCAGGTCCTTCATACTCATTGCAAATATCGATAATTTTATTTATATCAAGTAAAATCGAATCAATACTTCTAATAATTTCATCAAAGATATATTCTTTCCAACTGTCATCCACATTGTTTAAGGATTCCAGCCATTCTATAGGCCATGGCTTACTGATGGCAAATCTGTAGAGCTTTTCTATAAATTCAGATATGCTCTTATCTCCCTTAGTATTTGCAAAAGCATCTGTAAGTTCTACAAAGTCTTCGCTTCCCGCTTCGTACTCACTTTCCAAAAGCTCCTCCATAGTATCTGCTTTCAACAGAGAGATTTCACTCTCATCAGCTACATTAAAAGCCGGATCAATATCTATCTTATCTATATTTTCCTTTATTATGGAAAGACAAAAGCTGTCTGTAGTCATTATTTTTGCTGAAGAAAGCAGTATTGACTGTTCTTTAAGCCTATTAAACTCTTTCGTATTAGTATTATGCTTTTCCATTTCCTTTAATATAGCATTATATATCTTCTCCTTCATAGATGCGGCAGCAGCCCTTGTAAAGGTCATTACCAAAAGAGAATCCACATCTATTGGATTTTTACTATCAGTTATCTTTTTTATAATTCTTTCTACCAGTACCGCTGTCTTTCCACTTCCTGCAGCGGCAGACACCAAAATACTACCTTTTTTTATATCAATGGCCGCCTGTTGTGCTTCAGTCCACATTTCTTTCACTCTCCATCTTTTCCCAGACATCAATATCTTTTATCTTAGCTAAACTATTATATGAAAATCCCTCTATACCCTCATCAAATCCACATATCGCACTGTATGGGCAATAATCACATCTTGATATACCTTTTCTAAGAGAAGGTCTTATGCCTATTTCACCATTTAAAATATTCTCAGCAGTATCCTTTGCCTTTTGTCTTACATAGCTTCGCAATAAATTGATTCTATCTGTACTTGCCACAGTAGAATACTTTGAAAAATTGCCATCTTTTTTTAAGGCAACCGGTATAACATCACTTTCAGTTTCAAATCTTCTGTCAAGATTTTTTATTATACTCAAATCTGTATTTACGATTCCACTCGGTTTAAGTTTATTTAGAATAGAATTTTCATTCTTTGCCTCATCTCTGGTAAGGAAAGGAGAATCTATATGGTAATAGAAAAATGCTGCAGGTAATACTTCCCTACCATCTTTTGCAAGCTGTTCAATCACTGCATCAAGGTATATCACCAGCTGCAATGCTCTACCATAGTATGGCATATCTATTTCCCATTTCATACTTCCTGTCTTATAGTCTATTATCTTTACTAGAGTTTTTCCATCTACATCACATGTATCCACCCTATCTATTTTTCCTCTTAGATACATCTTCGCATCATTTTTTAAATCAATATTCAACGCTTTCAGATTGTCATTTTCTCCAAAGTACCTTTCAAAATCAAATGGAACAAAGTTTCCGGCAGCCAGCTGCTTTGCAAGTACCATCATAGTGAGCTTTGTCATTCTAACTATCTTTTCTAACTGATACATAGACTTTTTGCTCTCCACAAAGATGCTGTTTTTATCTGAAGCCATGCTTTCTTTTATAGCATCATCTACCAAAGCATACAGCTCTTTTTCTTCCATATCAGCTATAGTCCTACCCTTAAACTTTGCGTATTTAAAACATTTTTCAAGCATTTCATGTACCAGAGTACCTATATCTGAAGCTTTAAATGAATGGATTTGCCTTTCCTCCACCCCAAGACCGTAACTTATAAAATGCTCGAATGGACAGGCATTATAATTTTCAAGCCTTGTCACACTGACACGAAGTTCCTCTCCAAACAATTCTCTAGCTGCACTCTCACCTATACCACTATCATGATATATATACATTGCAGAAGATGTCAGTTTTCTTATAAAGTCCTTATCAAAGAAGGTCGCAACATATCTTAAAAAGTCCTCATCAATATTTTCCTTTGCCCTAAGTCTTCTAAGATTTTCTGTCAAATATTCCTCGGCTTCAAATTTTGAATAAATTTCAGAATCTTCCTTGTTTTTAATTTCAATATTGGGGAATATGGATTTTATCATATTTATAAGTATTGATGGTCTGCGTGTTTTTCCTTCAAAATCCATACCGGTAAGACTTATAAATAGCTTATTTGAAGGCTTTGTAAGCACCTGATATAGATAAAATCTGCCTGTATACAAATCCTCTCTAACAGTATCCGACAAATTAAATCCTATAGACTTCAAGTCTCTTTTTTCTCTGTCATTTATAAGACCTCCTCCATCCTTAACTGTAGGCAAACAGCCATCATTTGCACCACATACAAACATTGCCTTTATACTGCCAAGTCTGGTTCTTTTTAAGTCACCTATTACCACTCTGTCCACTCTATCAGGTATCATTCCAAGCTTTATCTCTTCAAATCCTGTACGAAGCAGATCTGTCAGCTCCTTTTTGCTGATACTTTCCCCCTCAAGTATTAACTCCAGCCTCTCAAACAGACTCAAAACTTTCTCAAGAACGCCCTCATATTCTCTTACTCTTTTTATGTCATTTCTTGATTCTAACTCATTCCTTACAAGCTCCAGTTTTTCCTCTATTAACTCATCTTCAAATATTTTTCTAAATGCATCACATACATCCTTTATATTTATCCTACTCTTACCTATAGCAATATAAAGAGGGGAAATTTTCTCCAACGCAAACTTTCTAAACTCGTTTATTTCTTCAAGTTCAGCCTCTGTAAAGCTCTTTGGTAAGTATGTAAAATCATTATGTAATCTTTTATAACCTCTTGTTCCTGTTTCGAGCAGATAATTATCCAGTAATGACACCTTCCTATAATCAAAATCCAAAAGTCCAAGTCTTATATATCTATTAACTGCATCATATGAAAAGTTCTCACTTATAAGTGCAATACAGGCATTAATGAACTCCACCAGCTCATTATTATTTATATCCATCTTCTCGTCCAAATAGTATGGAATCTCAAGCTGATGGAATCTATTTACCAAAGAATCTGCTACTCCCTCCAGATCTCCATATATTATAGCTATATCCCTATATCTATATCCCTCATCTTTTACCAGTTTTAATATCTTATTTGATACAAAATCTATTTCATCAAGCGGATTCATGCAATAATTTATTTCAATATCAGAAACTTCTTTTTCTTTTTTTCCGTCATATCTTAAAAAATGCTCCTCAAAGAAAGCCAGTTCCTTTGAGTCTTTAAATCTTGTATTCTCTCCTATATTTAAATTTATATCCGGCAGTCTCTTGATATCATATTTTTTTGCCATGTCATTGATTTGAGAAATCATCTTTGTGCTGATAAAGAATAGATCGCTTTCAGATAGCTTTATATCCGGATTAACTCCCTTACCCAAAGTTATAGAAAATCTCACTTCATCTGCTACTTTCATAAGGTTTTCAACTATACGATTTTGTACAGGAGTAAATCCGGTATATCCATCAAATAATATGGTAGCTCCCTTTAACAATTCACTATTTGTTATATTTTCATTTAATATATCCAATATCTGTTCATTTGTGAAATATTTTCCTTTTATATAATCTCCAAATCCTTTTTTTAACTTGTATATATCTTCAAGTTTTATTTTTAATAAGGTGTTTACATCTTTGTTTTCCTGTTGTTCTTTTATAAATTCATCACTTATATCATATTGCATAAACTCTGAAATAAGAGATTTTATATTGTCTATAAAACCTGCCTTTTGGAACTGCTTCTTCCATGCCTTAAGCTCCACCTGATTTGCTATTCTTCTAAGAATAAGTGCCTTATCAAGCTCATCAAGAAGCTTAGGATTTTCAATATCCAGTTCTTCAAAAATTCTGTATGCAAGTCTGTTAAAGCTTAGTACATCTATATTATTGCTTGCATGATTCGGATGCATCTGCACTATATCTTTTTGAGTCTGCATGGTGAACTGCTCAGGTATAATAATAAAATATCTCTTATCCCTGTTTTCTATAGCTTCATCTATAATATCGTTAAAGGCTCTATAGGTCTTTCCCGCTCCTGAAGCTCCAAAGTAAAATCTATATCCCATATTTCTCCTAAAAATGGCAGCTTCCATAGGAAACTGCCATTTATTCTTAAGTCTAAGTTAATACCAATATTATTGCAATTTCTTTGCAATCTCATGTATAAATTCTTCACTGTTAAGTATTTGTATATTTTCCAAAGTTGAGATAGCTCCAAGATCACCTGTCATCTTGCCTGACTCAATAGTATCAAGTGTAGCCTTTTCGAGTCTGTTAGCAAAATCTACTAGTTCAGGCAGATTATCAAGCTCTCCTCTCTTTCTTAGAGCACCGCTCCAAGCAAAAATAGTAGCCACTGAATTTGAAGAAGTACTCTCTCCATTCAGATATTTATAATAATGTCTTTGAACCGTACCATGTGCCGCCTCATATTCATAGCATCCGTCAGGTGAAACAAGCACTGAGGTCATCATTGCAAGAGAACCAAAAGCTGAGGAGAGCATATCACTCATTACATCACCATCATAGTTCTTGCATGCCCAGATAAATCCACCCTCAGATTTCATAACTCTGGCAACCGCATCATCTATAAGCGTGTAGAAGTATATGATATTCGCCTCTTCAAACTTCTCCTTATATTCCTTTTCGTATATTTCCTCAAAGATATCCTTAAATGTATGATCATACTGCTTTGAGATAGTGTCCTTTGTAGCAAACCAAAGATCCTCTTTTTGACTCAAAGCATATTCAAAGCAGGCTCTTGCAAAACTTTCAATAGATGCATCCAGATTGTGAACTCCCTGTGCAATACCGGCAGCTTTAAATTCATGTACAAGACTTCTCTTTTCATCACCATTGCTGTCTGTATATACCAGCTCCACCTTGCCCGGTCCGTCAATAATCATCTCCGTATTTTTGTATATATCACCATAGGCATGACGAGCAATGGTAATAGGCTTTTTCCAGGTTCTGACATTAGGCTCAATACCCTTTACCAATATAGGCTTTCTGAATACTGTTCCGTCTAAGATTGCTCTGATAGTACCGTTTGGAGATTTCCACATCTCCTTTAAGTCATATTCCTTAACTCTTGCGGCATTCGGAGTGATGGTAGCACATTTTACAGCTACTCCAAGTCTTTTTGTAGCATTGGCCGACTCCACAGTTACTTTGTCATCTGTTTCATCTCTGTGCTTTAATCCCAAATCATAATATTCGCTCTTCAAATCTATAAATGGAAGAATTAACTCATCCTTAATCATCTTCCACAGAATCCTTGTCATCTCATCTCCATCCATCTCAACAAGTGGAGTAATCATCTGTATCTTCGCCATGTTTACCTCTGATTCTATAAACTTTTATTTTTTAGGTACTATCTCTATCCAATATCCGTCCGGATCACTTATAAAATATATTCCCATACCCGGATTCTCATAGCATATTACGCCAAGCCTTTCATGTAATGCATGAGCTGCTTCCATATCCTCTGTTTCAAGTGCAAGATGATATTCAAGTTCTCCTAAATTGTATGGCTCTTTTCTGTCTCTCAAATAAGTAAGTTCCAGCTGGAATCCTGTTTCCTTATCTCCCAGATAAACCAAAGTGAATGATCCGTCAGCTGCTTCCTTTGTTCTTACAGGCTCAAGACCAAGCGCTTCCTTATAAAACTTCAAACTTCTCTCTAAATCAAGTACATTAAAATTAAAATGTGCAAATGAAAATTTCATTTTTATCCCTTTCATTACAATATACACCCTGTATATTCTACAGGGTGTAATATTTTTAACCTTTTATAACTTCTTTTCCACCCATATATGGTCTGAGTGCTACAGGTATTCTAATGCTTCCGTCTTCATTAAGATTGTTCTCAAGAAATGCGATAAGCATACGAGGTGGTGCAACAACTGTATTATTGAGTGTATGTGCAAAATATTTATTGCCATTATCATCCTTTACTCTGATTCTAAGTCTTCTGCTCTGTGCATCTCCAAGATTTGAGCAGCTTCCTACCTCAAAGTACTTCTTCTGTCTTGGTGACCATGCCTCTACATCACATGATTTCACCTTGAGATCTGCAAGATCTCCTGAACAACATTCAAGTGTTCTTACAGGTACATCAAGAGATCTGAAAAGATCAACAGTGTTTTGCCACAATTTTTCATACCACATCATTGATTCTTCAGGCTTGCAAACAACTATCATTTCCTGCTTCTCAAACTGGTGTATACGATAAACACCTCTCTCCTCAATACCATGCGCTCCCTTTTCTTTTCTGAAGCATGGTGAATAAGACGTAAGTGTATATGGTAGCTTTGCCTCATCATTCATAGTATCAATAAACTTTCCAATCATAGAATGCTCACTTGTACCTATCAGATAAAGGTCTTCTCCCTCAATCTTATACATCATAGCATCCATTTCTGCAAAGCTCATTACTCCTGTAACAACCTCTGATCTGATCATAAAAGGTGGTATACAGTATGTAAATCCTCTCTCAATCATAAAATCTCTGGCATAAGATATTACTGCTGAATGGAGTCTTGCAATATCTCCCATTAGATAGTAGAATCCGTTTCCTGCTACCTTTCTTGCGCTGTCAAGATCTATACCGTTAAGTTTCTCCATGATATCTGTATGATAAGGTATTTCAAACTCAGGTACAAAAGGCTCTCCGAATTTCTCGATTTCCACGTTCTCACTGTCATCCTTACCTATAGGAACACTCGGATCAATGATATTTGGAATGGTCATCATGATCTTCTTTACTTTTTCTTCAAGTTCAGCCTCAAGTGGCTCCAAACCTGCCAATGTCTCACCGATACTTGCTACAGACGCCTTTACCTGCTGTGCTTCCTCCTTTTTGCCCTGCGCCATCAAAGAACCAATCTCTTTTGAGATCTTGTTTCTCTTTGATCTGAGTTCATCAGCCTCAGCCTTTGTCTTTCTAAGCTTTTCGTCAAGTTCTATAACTTCGTCAACCATTGGAAGTTTAAAATCCTGAAATTTGTTTTTTATATTCTGTTTTACAACATCCGGATTTTCTCTTAAAAATTTAATATCAATCATGTCTTCCCCTTTTTCTATATATCTAAATATTTAGACGATACCTTTTGATATCTTATATAGAGAAAAGTATACATCAAATGAGCTTTTATGTCTATTCCAAGTTGGTATTGAGTTGCACGCAATATCGGCTTGATAAACCTTTTTCGGTATTGTATTATTCATTTATTATAAATAAACGGAGGTTTTCATGGATACACTAAAAGAATTCCAAAGAATCATGACTACACAGACTGACCTTGCTTTGTCAACCGTCGGAACAGACGGCAATCCGAATGTCAGAATAGTCAACTATTATTTTAATCCTAAAAATAATGTCATATACTTTGCAACATTTAAAGATAATAAAAAAGTACAAGAAATAGATCAAAATCGAAACGTAGCCTTTACAACAATCCCCACAAATGGCAATGAACATATAAAGGCAAGAGGAATTGCCGTAAGAAGCAAGCAAACTGTTTTTGATTTGGCAGATTGCTTTTGTAACAAGATACCCGATTACAAAAACACGATAGAACATGCAGGAAATTTATTGTTATTATATGAAATACACTTTAAAACAGCTACTGTTACTTTAGATTTGTACAATATTCAAACGATTACGTTATAAAAGAGGGGCTGACTGTCAGCCCCTTTTTTACTATTCTACATATTTGCTTGTATAAGCATAATATACTTATTATTACTCTCCAAATTGCTTCAAGCTGTCGCTGACTTGATACTCGTATAACTTTGTACGATTGCTTATTATTTTATTATACATCTCATTGCCGTCTATAAAACCTCTTGTAGTATCATAGGTGTTTGGAAGAGTTGTGTAGTTAAGGAAAACACTTGTATTATTGGCTGCGGTAAAATCATTATCACTTAATTTCATTATATAGGTATATTCTATAGGATAATAAATTGTGGTAGTAGGAAATTTACCGTTTGCGTCCGACAAATTTGCCTTAAGCACTACAAAGTATATATTTGTACCGTTAAACTGACGCTTGTCATCTGAGGTATACTGTAAATACTCTCCGGCAAACTCAATATCGCTCACCTGCATATTCGGCTTATAATCTTTTGCAATATATGCATCCAAAGTTACTCTTGCCTCATCCTGCAATGCTTTTCTGTATTCGTCAGTCATATCTTCAAGTTTATGTACATATGACTGTTCCTTAAACTTTTCAAATCCGTCTCCCGCTTCTATAACTATATCCTTATAGTCACTTTTATAAAGCTCACTTGGGAACTTAAATCCCTTTGTATCGCTGCTATCTCCGACTCCATATGATTTGCCGACCAACTCCGGACCTGTCTTATAGCTTATTTTATCACTAAGCATTAAGGTCCTAAACGCCACAGGATAGTACATCTTTGTAGTTACATATTTATGTTCCATGCTTGTAAGCACTCTGCTGTAAACAATGTATAAAGCATTATATCCTTCCACATTTGTTTTGAAAGCATAGCCTTCATACTTTAGATCTGAAAGTGTAGTACCCTCACCATATGCACTCTCTGTATATTCTTTTATAACCTCTTTTGCTTTATCATTTGCTTCTTTTATAAAATCCTCCGGAAACTCACTGTATTTTGTTACATAAGTTTCAAGTCCTGATACTGTGTAACTTTCGCTCATTTTCTCAGGTACTCTTCCGTAACTTGTTGCAAAGAAGCTGATTTTATCTTCATCAAGCTTAAGATTGACAGTTACAGTATCCCCATTTTTCAGATTGTCATGCTTATCAAATTCAAAATTGTAGTCATGTAAAATATCATCACCACTGTAAGTAAGCTCTGCCTTTCCCTCAGGTGCAATCCCTGAAAACTCTACCTTTATATCTTTGAACGGATCAAATTTAGATAATTCATATAGCTTTGATACTTCAAATTCTCCATCCTTGTATTTTAACTTGTAATTCACATATTTTAATGAATCCTCATTAACACGCCAAGTATATTTAACTTTGTCACCATTGCTTAACTTTTCAGACTTGTCAAGTTCTACTCCGGATATAGCATCTTTAAAGATATACATGGGCTCAAATGCATAGGTCAAAACACCATACTCCTTTTTACCCTTGCTGCTGTACTTTATCTTTTTGCCATAATCCTTATCTAGCCTTTCCCAATCAATACTTATACTCGCTTTTCCATACCCATCATACCCGCTCGACTCAAAGCTGATATATTTGTTCAAATCAATGACTTTATTTGAATTTATGGTCAGTACAACTATCAAAATAAGAAGAAATGCAGCCATTGCACCTACTACACCAAAAATAAGATTCTTTGGTAATTTTTTTAGAATATCAGGAATATTACCAAGATTATATGTATTCGATTCGCTACCACTTTGATTCTGCTGCACATTCACGCTCTCAATGGTAGCACCACAGCTCTCACAAAACTTTGCCCCATCACTATTCATAGAACCACAATTTTTACAACGCATGTCGAACCCTCCTGAAATATTTTATTATTAATAACACGTTATCATAAATTGTATAATTTTTCAATATAAATTATTAGTATATAACAATAAAATAATAACCTAAATGTAAATTTCTTCTATATTAAATGTAATTATTGCGAATTTCTTAATCATTATTAAAGTTGATTTAATTCGTAACTTTTTGTATACTGAAACACGGAGGTGTATCGAAGTGGTCATAACGAGCCTGACTCGAAATCAGGTTGTCACTTTTTGTGGCACGAGAGTTCGAATCTCTTCGCCTCCGTGAAAGTCTCATCTTGGTAGCTCTTACTTCAATACTGTGAAGCAATTTAAGTAAGAGCTTCAATCATAGACAAAGCAAAAATGACCATACAAAAGTAAAATACTTCTGTATGGTCGTTTTTTGCTCCAATATCAAAATGGTATACGAAATTGCTGTTGTATTTATTTTTTTATATCCAACTTAATTTCATTGTTCAATGATTTTAAATATATATCTTCACCTTTATGTGCATTCAACAGTCTATTACTAATTATCTTACTTTGTATAATAACTTTATCTTCATTCTCAAGTTCACAGGTAAATATCTTAAAGTTAAATAGTTCTAACAATACATTGACACTAAAGTGATTATGGCTAATACATAAAAAACCAAGTGTTACAAAAAACACAAGAAATAGAATTGCCTGATCCCATTTTGTAAAATCAAAAGCAAATAATGGAAGAATATATGACAATAAATATTCTGAAGTTATTGTTTTATCTTCTGTAACGTCCTTTATCACATGCATACTAACTCCTTCCTTTGAATTTGTAGTAAATGCAAGCAATACTATTCTTATGGATACTAAGCCTATCAGTAAAATAATAGAAATACTTATCCTTTCTGTCCATGTATTATCATTATTCTCAAATAAACTTTTAATATCAATGAAAAGTATTGAAACCCACAGTGGAATAAATGAAGTAAAATAAAGGCTACTTGATAGGAGTTTTGACACTTATTATCCTCCTTATTCCCATTTTTTAGAACTTGAAACTTCCATAGGATTTTGATCAAATGGATCAACCATTCCCCTGCTGCATAATATCTTAACTATCTTATCGGCAGCTCCCGGCTTACTCACATCAAATTTATCTCCATCAAGCGGAATATTGAATTTCCTACTCATTTTCTTTCTAACATTCACACTATTAAGTTTTTGCAAATACGAATCATTAAATGCTACAAATTTTCTGGGATTATGGCCAAAATTTGCTACATTACTAAACTCAATATTATCATTTACTATGTTCGAAGCTATAATATTAGTAATTTGCTTTTCACAAATGGACTTATAGGCTCTTTCCATATTAAATAATTTTTCTCCGGCAAGTGTCAGCATATAAACAGTATTATCTATAATAATAACATCTATTGTTGTTCTAAGTGAGATTACTTTATCTGTAATTTCTTTGAATATACCATTTGCACACAAAAATTTATGCTTTAATGATGTGACCGGGTTCTGCATTGAGACCAACTTTACAGCTATTTCTTCACCACTGATAGAAACTATTCCTTTAATTACATATGCGTGTGCTAAAAACTTCAATGGATTAATCTCAAAATCAGGATTTCCTATAGCTTCAATAAATAAGTGGTATTCATTTGAAATAAGTTCACTACCAATATCTAATTTATAAATTGTTTTATCTATTGTCGATCCATCATAATCAGTCACACTCTCAAACATCTTTTCTATACCTTTTTCTTGAGAACAGTATTTATCTGAAATCTCAGTCAAAAAATTTGTCATGGTATCTTTTGGAGATAATGTGATTTCCCTCCCGCAATACGTTGTTCCATTTCTCCTTGAACTTTTTACTTGTAGAAGTTGTAATGACCAGGCATCACAGGTCGTTAGATTTTCAAATACACTTTTTATTTTGCTTATTGACATATAAACCTCTGATTAATCTTTTTTATTTCCATATGATATACTATCTTCCGCAGCCTTCTTAGTTCTTTTTATTGGCACAGAATACGTAAAATGAATAACATTATTTTCAGATGTAGTCTCTGTATTCTCTTTAAAATTTTCCACCTGATCCATAACCTTATTAAATACTTCCGGGCTGTACTGTGGCGGATAACCATTTTTAATCAAACAAATCTTTATATCAAGCTTTAACTGATTACGAACATTCTGGTTATTAAGCCAGTCTGCAAATGAGGACTTCGTATCTATAATTTCCTTAACTTTTTTGGCAAGAGACTTACACTTATCATTAATCAAAACTCCATCAATCTCTTTATCTTCGCCATATTCAAAATTATGTTGGTCACGAAGAGCAATCAAAATATCATAGAATGCCTTTTCTTCAAAAGTTAATCCTATCTTACGGAAACTCTCTCTATCTTTATTCATTTGACGAAGGATTTCTAAAGCTTGCTCAGTTGCAGCCTTTATAATATCTTCTGAAGCTATTTCCTGAGTTGCTCCGGCTTCTTCGGCAGTAAGGTGCTTTCTTCTTTCATGATATTCAGCAATGGTCTTTTCCAGCATCTCTTGAAAAGACTTTGCTGCCAACTGATTAACTTTGCTATACTCCTTAATCTGCTTTCGAAGCATTTTAACAAGCAATTCCAGCTTTGTTGCCGGCATTTTTACATCAGATAACTTCTCAAAATATTCCGGAGAGAAGATATCTTCTTCCTCACCGCTTTCAAGAACACTTTCTACCTGATTGTATTTCAACGCTTCTTCCACCATTTTTGAAACTACACGATTCATAGTATCCGCATCGACATCGCTTGTCCCGCTCATTTTACGCACAAAGCCGGCTATAGCCATAAAGCACTGAGCAAGAGCAGATTCTTCCTCCCCAAGATTACCTGAAGGCTGACAAATATCAAAAGCGTTTCTCATTCTTTTTACAGTATTTAAGAAATAGGACTTAAAAGAAATCCGATTATCCTTTACATTACCTTCAGTATATAGCATCTGTGTTGATGCAAAAACATATTCAGCTGCTTTTGAAAGTAATTTATATCTTTCAAAAGGATCGCAATCAGGATTCAAAAACGGAGCGAGATCATAACCACTGAACTGTTGTTTAAGAACTTCAAGTTCTTCTCTGAACACAGTCGTAGCTTGTTCAACATCATCTGATGTAGGTGCAACCGAAGTATCACCACCATAGATTTTCATAGCTTCACGCATATTGTCACGAATACCTATGTAATCAATAATCATACCGTAATCCTTACCGGAGTACTTTCTATTCACACGGCTAATTGTCTGTATAAGTAAGTGTTTTTTTAAAGGTTTATCATTGTATAAATATGTAAGTGAAGGAACATCGAAACCTGTAATCCACATATCAACTACGATTACGATACGAAAATTAGATTTTTCCTGCTTAAAAGCTACATCCAATTCTTCAGAACGTCTATCATTTTTTACTCCACCAAGATAGTTATACATCTCAGATTCATCATTACTTCCAACACTTGACACCATAGCCATAAACGGCATAGACTTTAATTCTTTCAGTTCATCATCTGTTACATTAACTCCATCTGATGATTTCTTTTCTTCAAACCATTCCGGATACTTGTCTTTAAATTTCAAAAGAAGGGAATAAGCAATCTTTCTACTTGAACATACAATCATTGCTTTTTGAACTCTACCGGGATCAGCATCACAGGATGCAATATAGTGATCGTGAATATCAGTAGCAAGCCTTTCCAAACGTGAAGGCTCTGCGAGTATCACTTCAATTGAACTCATAGCACGTTTACTTGCTTCAATATCATCATATGTTGCACCATCATCAGCACACTTTTTATAGTAATTTTCAATTTCTTTAGCCTTTGTCTGATCAAGTAATACCTTTGCAATACGAGGATGATACTTAATAGAAACAGTAAGACCGTCAGCAACTGCCTGATCCATTGTGTATCTATCAATTTCATCACCAAATGTCTGATAAGTTTCAGCGATAGGCGTACCTGTGAAACCTACAAATGTTGCATGTGGAAATGCTTCTTTCAATACTTTTGCATATGGTTTTGATACCATTGCTTTCATGTTTTCATCAGTATCCTTGCTAAACTGTATCTTTCTAGAATGTTCCAGTTGTGTTCTATGGGCTTCATCAGAGAAACATATAATATTCTTACGTTCATTGATAAGGCCGATTTTATCATCTTCTCTATCACAGAACTTTTGAATAGTGCATATATAAAATCCTCCACTCTGTCTTGAACCAAGTTCCTGCCTTAACTGTGCTCTATTTTTTACGACAGATACTTCACCAAGATTTAAAAACTCTTTACTCTTGGTGAATAATTTTGCCCCTTGTTTTTGTAATTCATCTCGGTCCACAATTAGAATAATTGTTGGAGAACCGATTTCCTGAATATTAGAACATCTAAGTGCAAGCTGACGTGCAAGGAAAGCCATGGTATACGTTTTACCACATCCTGTTGCGCCAAAATATGTTCCGCCTTTACCACTTTTTGTAACGACAGAATTTACTATGCTCTGTTTCAGAAGCTTGGACGCAAAAAACTGGGGATATCTACATACTATTTCCACTTCTGCACTATCATAAATGCTGTCTTGAAAATAAATATAATCTCTAAAAATTTCTAAAAATCTTATCGGTGAATACACACCCTTAATCATTGTTTCTGTTTCTGCAAATGGCAGTGTTGAGACTTGATCACCGTCATTCACACGCCTCCAAGCATAAAAATGCTCATAAGGCGTACGCACCGTTCCAAGTCTTGTTTTAACACCGTCTGATATGCAAGCCAATGGACAGTAATGTAATAAATGTGGAATATCCCTCCAATAACGAATAGTAATCTGCTCCCATGCATCATAGACTGTTGCATGAACATCGGCAGGATTTTTCAGTTCTATGACACATAGTGGCATTCCATTCACATATAACAGTACATCCGGTCTACGATTCTCCTTTTGTCCGTTATTTGTATACTCCACTGTAAACTGATTAATAACACGGAAGATATTATTATTGGGATTCTCAAAATCTATAAGAGATACCATTTTTACCGTACCGTCTTGCAATGTAAACTGAATACTGTCAACCATCCAGCCATAAACCTTATGTAAGGTTGCAAAATCACTCTCTGCACCGACAAGACGAACATTGTCAAAAATCTGTATAACTTCATCCTTTGTAAGTTCAGGATTTGTAACAGAAATAAACTGCTTGAAATCATCAGCAATCAATACATCTCTTTTATTGACACGTTTAATATTATTGCCTGAGATATATTTCCAGCCTTCTGCTTCCAAAAATCCGATAAAGGCATATTCATATTCAGACTCACAGTAATGACCGTTATATTCCTTTAACTTTGCCATATATTACATCCCCTTTGTTTTTCTTCCTTCTTCAATTGAACCTTTAATAAGTATTGGGCAGATATCTTTTATTTGTGCTTTTAGTTTTTCGTTAATTTCTTTACGAGCTTTGAAGGCGTTGTATATATCAACAATAGCCCTTTGAACTTCTAAAGCTGGTACAGGTATTCCTATTTCGTAGAATCGATCCATATCTAAATTTGTTCTTATGCTTGCATCACTCATAAACCAGCCTAAGCGGTCAACTTCTTTACGTGAAAACCACATCATTACATATTCTGCGATGACGGTATCATATTTTATTTTTAAAACTTTATAAGCTGGTGAAATAATAATTGGCTCTTCATTATCAAATAAGGCAATTCGTATGCATTCATCTCGTCCGGTTTGCATTCCTGAAAATGCAAACTGACCTTTAAAAACTAATTTATATTTTGATAGCTCTACACTATTTGTGTTTGCGACAGATGGCATAAACTGTTTTGTAATATTAATACCTTGAACATTATAAACTGTTCCATTATCATTTCTGATATCCACTTCTTCAAGAATATCACCCACCAATTTCTTTGTCGATTTGTGTTTATATTCATCAATTACCACTTCAAAAGTAAGTTTCAAATCCTCCAAGCCACGCTCATAACTCTGTTGATTTGAGAGCATAGCATTATATACATTGACATACTTTTGCTGAACTTCAATGGAAGGGAGTTCTATCTCTATATTACAAAAAACATTCCAGTCAAGATTTGATCGAATGCTTCCATCACTACAAAAAGCACCATATCTATCTTTCTCTTTAGTAAGAAATTTCATAAAAAAATAAAGCGGAATAACAGTACTTAAAGCTGTTACCTCAAAAGTAGTATATGCCGGAGATACAAGAATAGGAACATCCTCTGTATACATACTTATCCTTATACACTCATCTCTACCAGTTTGCATACCACTATATACAAAACGATTCTTTCTAACTATTTTATATTTTGTCTCATCTAAACCTTCTGTATTAGCAGCTGTTGGCATGAATTCCTTATTTATATTGATACCATAAAATTCACGAATGCCATTATCATTTAGCTCATCTATGACTGATATAAGGTCACCTATTTTATACTTAGTCAATCCCATATCCAATCCCCCTAAATGCATCTTCTAACATCTTTTGAGATTCTTTTTCCCGTTTTATAATTTCTTTCATTTCAGCTTGGATACGAGCCATTTCTTTTTCATAGTCAATCCCTAAATCATGGTCAATAAACTCGATATATTTACTTGGTGTAAGTGCCCATCCTTTTTCTTCAATTTCACTATTGCCAACACTGCGGTAAAGTTCAGGCACTTCATATTTTTGTCCGTCTGTACCTTCACATTGCCAAGTGTGATATATATCAGCAGCACGCTGTATTTGCTCACTAGTTAAGCGAACCTTCTTTTTATTCTCCCCTTTAACAGCATTTTCTCTCCATTGGCGTAAATCCATGAAGAGAATTTCCCCCTCACGATTTCGGAGATTTCTGCCATGATATTTACCACCTTTTTTATTCTGATTCAAAATCCACAATGTTACACTGATGTCTGTAGTAATAAATAACTCTCTGGGAAGAACCACAATAGCCTCTACCTTATCCTTCTGTATCAATCTTTTACGGATTTCCAATGTATCGCTATCATTCAATGCACCATTCGCAAGTAAGAAGCCCGCGACACCATCTGCCGGCTTTAAGTGGGAAAGGATATGCAAAATCCAAGCATAGTTTGCATTACTTTCAGGAGGTGTAACATAGTCTGCCCAACGAGCATCATTTTTTAGGTTTTCATCATACCATCCCTTCAGATTGAAAGGTGGATTTGCCATGATGTAATTAAAATGCAATCCCTTATGTAAATCATGCGTAAAGGAAGAATCGCTTTCTCCACCAAGATTATGACTGATACCACGTAGTGCCAGATTCATTTTAGCAAGTCGATATGTCGCAGGCTCTTTTTCCTGTCCATAGATATTAATACTATTAAGGTTTCCTTGCTTTGATTTTACCAGTTCAGCACTCTGTATAAACATACCTCCGGAACCGCAGGCAGGATCATACAGAGTACCTTCAAACGGCTCGATCATAGCAGCGATAAGTTGAACCACATCATTGGGAGTGTAGAACTCACCTTCTTCCTTCGTTGCATTTACCGCAAACTCCTTAAGGAAATATTCGTATACATATCCAATCAAATCCTTTTCAGCTCCAAAAGCCTTATGGCTGATTTTATTTACCTCATCTACAATCTTTTTAATATCATTAGCTGCTAAGTTTCTCGAAGTAAATGTACCCTTAACAAAGCAGCCTTTAAGCTGAGGATCTTCCTCTTCAAGTCTTGCCAGCGCAGTATCCAGCGCAACATTAAGCTTTGGTGCAGGTGTATTAATGATTGTTGACCATCTCGCTTCCATAGGAAGGTTATATGTTCCATCTGCAAAAGTAGCATCCTCAAAAAATGCCGCCCTGATATTTTCATCATCAGGGTCAAGTCCTTGCTCAATCAGAGTCTTACGAAGAGCTTCTATTCCATCTTCATATTTTTCTCCGATAAATCTCAAGAATACAAGAGTGAGCATCATATCTCTTTTTTCAAAAAATGAACCGGAATTACGTGCAGCACGCAAATAATCTCTACAATTGAACAAAATACTATCTATATTAAATGCCTTTTCATCAGTTTTTTTCTTGGCCATTGTTTTACTTATCCTTTCAATATCAGTGACATAAAATAATTATAGCATAATTTATAATTTGTTCTATCTTCATCTTTTGAAACTTTTTTATGTATTTGATATTCACTTCAACAAAGAAAAAACGGCATAACATACAATATTATGTATATTATGCCAAATTACTAATATTTAAAATCACACAAATCGGAGCTTTATCAAGTTAAATCTCCATATATTATTTTTTACCCATATACTGAGTCGCTATTCTATTCTCTGGATGTACATCACACATATATATCACCATTAAGAATATCCATTCTAAAGGCTTCATCATAATATATATAATATCTGCAATCCATTTACTCTTTATAAGTCTTGCAACAGGGAAGCCGTAGCGATCATATACTCCCCTCACAAGTTTGTGGAAGTGAGGTGTTTTCTCCTCTAATATCTGTTCAAAGGCATTTGCTACACATAGCTGCCTGTTTACAATTACCTCATGGCCGTGGCGTACCCCTTTTCGTATAGGTTTTACAATCTTTTTATGTCCGCCTGCCGCTACCGTACAAAGATAATGCTCATCATAATAAATATTTTGAGGTGCTTCCTTTAGTGACAATCTCCAGTCAGCAGTTTCAGTCCATGCCTTTATAACAGAATCCGGTGCCTGACCGAAAAGCAATAATATAGCTATAATAATTCCTAATAAAGGTAGCATAAGAACTAGAGCATATATGGGCCAAAGTCTTGAATTTGACAGTATTTTATCTAAAAAATTTAAAATCACATTATTTTGTATCTTTCCTCTTTCCATCTCAAGTTCATTCCACTCACGGACCTTACAAAGAATTGTCCTTACTATAATGCAAGCAATGCAAAAAGGATAAATCAATAGGTATAAATCAGAATATCTCCCTACCATTCCACCACTACCAAATACCTGTACAGTGAAAATAACTATTACAACTAACCAAATATACATAGCCGATATTGAAAACACTGCAAGTAAAGGCGGTATTTTTTTTAGTGAACAAATCCTCAGATAATAATACCCGATAAGACCTATAAAGCATAGTACACAAATTGTGAGTCCTGCTCCTGTAAAGATAGGTGTATGTGTTTCTGAATTTGTCAGCACTTCACTCCAGTCAGATCCTGTTGCATCTTTTACTACTGCAATATAAAGTCCTTCTAAAATAAATCCATACCATATTACAATCTGATCAAAGCCCACTCCTGTTTTTGACATTATTCTATCTGTTTCAAGGATAAGCATCACCAGTTGATATACCGCCAACACTATAGGATATATAAATAAGGCGGCTACAAATCCTCCCCATAAAGGAATGGCTACAATCCCGGCAGCTATATCCCTAACTTGTCCATATTCTACAATCGAAGATATTGCAGAAATTACAGTCCATCCTATAACTAAAAATAATCCTATTACATAGCTTATAATAATACTGTTCAGTATGGAAATTCTAAATATATTTTTTTTCATATTCTATGCCTCTTTATACAGTACAAATCAGTTTAATCACATTTTTTTATAATTGTTCCCCCACCAAGTACAAGTCCGCTTTCATCATAAAGTACAACAGCCTGTCCCGGCGTAATTGCTCTTACCTTTTCATCAAAGTCTATTCTTATCCTGTCTTCTCCAAGTACCTTGACTGTGCAGTGTTCACCCTTATGTGAATATCTTATCTTTCCGATAGCTCTCATATCATCAAAAAAGCTTTCCACTGCCATTGCATTCAGATTATTTGCCTCCAGACTGTATCCGAAAACATCATCATTTTCACCTATCACAACTTCATTTGTCTCAGGTCTTATCTCAGTGACAAAGATAGGATGTCCCAGTGCTATACCAAGTCCCTTTCTCTGGCCGATAGTATAATGCAGTATTCCCTTATGCCTACCCAGTATCTCTCCGTCAGCTGTCACAAAGTTTCCCTCAGGCATCTTTTTGCCTATTTCATTTTCCACAAATAAAGCATAGTCATTATCTGAAACAAAGCATATCTCCTGACTGTCCGGCTTATTTGCCACTCTGAGGTTGAATTTTTTTGCAATCTCTCTAATCTCATCCTTTTCATAATCTCCTATAGGCATCAAGGTTCTTGAAAGCTGATCCTGTGTAAGATTATAAAGTGCATATGTCTGATCCTTAGCACTTGTCTTTGATGTCCTGAGAGCATATCTTCCATTTTCAAGCTTCTCTATTCTGGCATAATGACCTGTGGCAATATAGTCCGCTCCAAGCATCATACTTCTCTCCAAAAGGGATTCCCATTTTACATATCTGTTGCAGGCAATACATGGATTAGGTGTCCTTGCCTGTACATATTCATTCACAAAATAATCTATTACCTTATCTTTAAACTCATCTCTGAAATTCATTACATAATAGGGTATACCGATATCTCTCGCCACTCTTCTGGCATCATCTACAGCAGACAGACCGCAGCATCCTCCACTGCCTGACATATCCTCTTCATCTTCACTTTGCCATATCTGCATAGTCACACCTGTGACATCATATCCGGCCTCTTTTAAAAGATAGGCAGCCACTGAGGAGTCCACTCCTCCCGACATACCTACCACTACTTTTTTCTTTTCCATATATTCTCCGATAAATATCTATTTACTTTTAAAATCCACATCATTTTATCATATTTTTTTACTTATGTCCTTAACACAAATCTTATCATTACTATTTTATTTTATAATGATTTTATTTATAATATGTCAATGTAAAGTTTTATAAAGAACAGGAGTACTATGATATATATGGACAACGCCTCTACCACTGTGGTGGATAAGGAGGCTTTTGATATAGCAAAAAAATATTTATTTGAAAACTATGCCAATCCTTCATCAAGCTATTCTATGGCAAATGATGTAAAGGCTGATATGGAAGATGCCAGAGAGATGATAGCAAATCTACTCGGTGCTAGATATAATGAGATATATTTTACCTCAGGCGGCAGTGAATCCAATAACTGGGCAATATTAAAATCCTGTGAACTTATGGAAAATAAAGGAAAGCATATCATCAGTTCAAAGATTGAGCATCACTCTGTACTGCATACACTCTCTTACCTTGAAAAAAAAGGTTATGAAGTCACTTATCTAAGTACTGATGAAAAAGGGATTATTGATATAAATGAGCTTAAGTCAGCTATAAGAGAAGATACAGTCCTTATAAGCATAATGTTTGCAAACAATGAAATAGGTACTATACAACCTACTAAAGAAATCGGAAAGATTGCCGGTGAACACAATATTTTATTCCACACTGATGCGGTACAGGCTGTAGGCCACCTTCCTATTGATGTGAATGATCTAGGTATTGATTTACTCAGTGCAAGCGGACATAAATTCCACTCACCAAAGGGTATCGGCTTCTTATATATAAGAAGCGGTATTAAGCTTACATCTTTAATACATGGCGGCAGTCAGGAGAGAAATCGCAGAGCCGGTACAGAAAACACTTTCGGTATAATCGCTATGGCAAATGCTTTAAAAAGCTGCTATGAGTCCTTAGAAAAAGACAGCTTATATATAAAATCACTTAGAGATAAGTTATTTTCTTTGATACTTGAAAATATAGAAGGCTCTCATGTAAACGGTGATGTGGAGAATAGACTTTTTAATAATATAAATATATACTTTGAAAATATAAGCGGTGAGCTACTCTTGATTTTATTAAACCAAAATGATGTATGTGCATCCCTTGGTTCTGCCTGCACCACAGGAAGTATAGATCCTTCGCATGTAATTATGGCTATATCAAATGATAAAAAAAGGGCCTCATCCTCCTTGCGACTTACATTAAGCAAGTACAATACGGAAGATGAGGTAAATAAAACCTTTGAAATATTAAAAACAAGTATAGAAAAGCTTAGGATCTAGATTTTAAATGTGTAATCCTGTGATTTGAACTCAACTCACAGGATTATATGATAAAGTATTATAATATTTATGCTGACTCACTCTATTTAATTAATTTCTATAAATATTATCTGTTTTCACAAACCTCTTTTACAGTCTTTATAAGTCTTTCCATCAAACTTACTCTGTTTAAAACAGTTATGAGATAATATCCATCCACCAGATCATAGATCTCATTTGCTATCTCTTTTGACATAGAAAGTGCGATCTCTTCGGCTTCTTCTCTTTCTTTGCCGATATACTTTTCTACGATATCATCTGTAATATATATGCCGTTCACTTCGCTTTGCATATATCTGGCATTTCTTTCACTTACTATAGGAATAATTCCGCCCATTATCTTAATATCCAGATTTTCTCTGGCTTCTTTTAGATTATCAATAGCTCTCTGTGTCAAAACCGGCTGAGTAAAGAGTACCTTTACACCGTTTTCCTGCTTTCTTTTTGCCTTTCTAAGCTCCGCACTGAAGTTCTTGGCATTTACATTTAAAGCACCACAGATATTCATAGGGCTTTCAAAAACTTCATCATTCAAAGATTTGATAAAGTTTGCAAACTTCACTGAATTGAACTCAAATACTGATCTTATCTCATCTCTTTGAGCATTCGGTATCGGATCTCCGGTTATTACAAGCACATTGTCAACTCCCATTGCACTTGCACCAAGCAATAGTCCCTTAGCTGCATTTACATTTCTGTCTCTACAGGTCATATGAGGCAGTACATCCAAGTCAAGTTCATTTCTTACTTTGCAAGCAAGCAAACAGCTGTCCATTCTTGCTCTTGCTATAGGATTGTCTGCTATAGTTACAATATCAGCTCCTGCTGTTTTTAATTTACCTGCATTTTCCATAAACTTGGAAACATTGGTATCTATCGGTGAGTCAAGCTCTACAGCTATAGGCTTTTCTCCTGATAAAAGCTTTTGTTCAAACCTGTTTAATCTTACATTCTGGAAGACATTCTTTTCTTTCTTTACAGACTTTCTCGGTTTTATAAGCATTCCGCTCATACTCTTTTTTAGCAGCTCAATATGCTTTGGAGTAGTTCCACAACATCCTCCGACTACATTTACACCCATATCAAGAATATCTTCTATCTGAGCCGCAAAATAATTTGCCAATGAACCATAGTGTATTTTATTATCTCTTACTATAGGATATCCGGCATTTGGCATAGCAATAAGGTATAATCCGTCAGTATCCACATCTTTTAAAAGCTTTGCCATATGATTTGCACCTGAAACACAGTTTAATCCTACCGCATCAAAAAATCCTGACTCACAGATCTCTTTAAACATTGACTTATAGTAATACCCTTCACTTGAATACCCGTCAGGCATTACCGCAAAAGATGCTATTATAAAAGACTCCGGTGATCTTTCTTTGATATATTCGCCTATTGCTTTTAATCCTATAGTGCTGTTTCTTGTTTCAAATAGAAAATTATTTATTCCTTTTTCAATGAATATATCTGCCAGGATCTTATATTCTTCAAATGCCTCACTATTGCTGTCAACACTTAATACACCCATATCTGCAAATACATACGCTCTGTCCTTTGCAACCTCAAGTGCTATATCTATACCTGCATTGATCACTTCTTTTTGTAGTTCTCTATCACCAAAGAATGCATCTATACCGGTGGAAAATGTATTTGTAATTATTGCTTTTGCACCTGCTTTAATATATTCATTATGAATCCCTCTTATAAGCTCCGGATTTTTGATATTTGCAAGTTCACAGCCAATACCGTCATCTGTAAGCTCATCATAATATGTTCCCATCGCTCCGTCAAAGAGCAATATATTGTTCTTTAAATAGTCTCTTATATTTTCCATGATTTATCATCCTAAAACTGTCTTTGCAATATCAACTGAGCTTCTGGCATCAGGTGCATAGAAATCTGCTCCCATCTCATCAGCATATTCCTTGGTAAGTACTGCACCACCTACCCATATCTTGCAATCATTTGACACCTTTCTTATCTCTTCAATAGTACTCTTCATTGCAGGTAAGGTGGTAGTCATAAGGGCTGAAAGTCCGACAAGCTTTACATCCTCTCTGATAACTGTATCCACCACTTTTTGAATATCCACATCTCTTCCAAGGTCAATCATTCTATAACCATAGTTTTCCAATATTACCTTAACTATATTTTTCCCGATATCATGTATATCACCTTTTACAGTACATACCACTATCTTACCCTTACTTACATTCTTGTCGCCCTTTTTGGCTATCTGCTCTTTTATAAGCTCAAAGGCAGAGCTGGCCGCATTCGCCGCATTGATAAGCTGTGGGAGGAATATTACCTGTTTTTCATATAAATCTCCCACTGTATCAAGTGCCGGTATAAGGTATTCATTTATTATTTCAAGCTCACTGTGACTTTCTAAAAGCTTCTTTGCATTATTATAAGTCTCTTCCTTAAGCCCCTTTAATATTGCATCCTGTACAATTTCCTTTGTAACTTCTCCGTTGTCAGATACCGCTACTACCTTAGTTTCAGCCTTTACAGTTGCAAATCTCTCAATATATTTTACAGAGTCTTTATCTTCTCCTGAAAGCACCTTAAATGAATATATAGCATTCATAATTCCTTCAATATTTGGATTTACTATAGGTAGATCAAGACCTGCATACATTGCCTGTATAAGGAAATTTTCTGTGATATGACTTCTTGCAGGAAGCCCAAATGAAATATTGCTGACACCCAGAGTTGTGTGAAGTCCAAGCTCCCTTGTTACCCTTCTTACAGCCTCAAGAGTTTCTTTTGCCTGATCTTGCTGTGCAGAAACTGTAAGTGTAAGGCAGTCAATTATAACATCCTCTTTCTTTAAACCATACTCAAGTGCCTTATCAAGTATATGCTTTGCATTATCAAATCTTTCCTGTGCTGTTGTAGGTATACCATTCTCATTTAGAGCCAGTCCTATAACTGCCGCACCATACTTTTTAACAATAGGAAGTATGATATCAAGTCTTTCATCCTCAGCATTTACTGAGTTTACTATCGCTCTACCATTGTATACACGAAGTCCGGCTTCTATTGCCTCAGGATTTGATGAATCTATCTGTAATGGAATATTAACTACAGACTGTACCGCCTTCACAGCCTCTATCATAAGTGCAACTTCATCACCTCCCGGAACACCTACATTGATATCCAGAATATCAGCTCCTGACTCTTCTTCCTCTATTGCAACCTTACATATATATTCCATCTCATGGTTTAAAAGTGCTTCCTGGAATCTTTTCTTTCCTGTAGGATTTAATCTCTCACCTACAACTCTTACACCGGTAAGCTCCACCATTTCATTTCCTGAGCATATACCTGTTTTTGCCTTTGTAGGCTTTAACTCAGGGAACTCCCTATTATCAAATGCTGATTTTAATTCACTGATATATTCAGGAGATGTGCCACAGCATCCGCCTGCATAATCTATACCTATTTCACCAAAATCCGCCATCAGATCCGCAAAATCACTTGCAATCAGATCATATTCTCCCGTTGAAGGATTTGGAAGTCCTGCATTTGGCTTTATTATTATAGGCAGATTGGTCCATTCCTTAAGTTTTTTTGCAAGAGGTAATATCTCCTTTGGTCCCAGAGAGCAGTTAAAGCCTAGAGCATCCACGCCAAGTCCCTCAAGTGTTACCGCCATAGACTCTATCTTTGTTCCGGTAAAGGTTCTGCCTGTGGTCTCATATGTCATTGTAACCCATACAGGAAGCTTTGTATTTTCCTTTGCCGCAAGTACACCAGCTCTTACATCATAAAGATCTGTAAATGTCTCAAATATGATAGCATCAGCTCCGTATTTCTCTCCGGCTACTACCATTTCCTTATAGATTTCGTAGGCGTCCTCAAATCTAAGTACGCCAAGCGGCTCCAAAAGCTCACCTATAGGTCCGATATCAAGAGCTATCTTTACATCCTTTTTACTCTCTGCCACTGCTTCCTTTGCCGATTTTATAGCTGTAGCTATGGCTGTATCCACATCTATTTTACAGCCTTCAAGTTTATGTGCATTTGCTCCGAAAGTATTTGTATATATTACATTGCTACCTGATTTTATATATTTTAAATGTATATTTTTTACTATATCCGGATTGTCAAATCCAAAAACCTCAGGATGCTCTCCTGCCTTCATACCGGCAGCCTGAAGCATTGTTCCCATTGCACCGTCAAGTATCAATAAATTATGCATAACATCTAACTCCTATCTTTCTGTACCTGCAAGATTTTAAAAGATTGCATCCTGCACAACTCTTTTTAAGTGTCTCTAACTTTTGATCACTGACACCTATTATAGCTGTCACCGATTTTCTCGGCAACATTATTCCACTGTCACTGACATTTACACCTATTCTTCTTGTCGCATTTACCACATTTACAAACTGTCTCTGTATGCTTATAGGTAAATCACCGTATCCAGGTGAAAATCTGAATGTCAGATAACTATTTTCCTTTAAATACTGCTCTCTAAATCCTGCTTCTATACTGTCACATACTGCTTCTATAAGTGTCGAACCGCATGAGTCCATAATAAGTGCATTTGCCACATTCTTAAGTTCTTCTTTTCTTATAGCATTGTCCACACCTACTCCAATGGTTGCCGCCATTAGTATGAGTTTATGGCAATCCTTTATATGCTTTTTTATGCTGTCCCCTACAAAAAAGTCAAGCTCCGCCGGAAATTCTCCCTTGTTTTCTAAATCCCATTCTCTAAAGACAAAGTTCGGCTTTGCTACAGCATTTATTTTATTCATACACTCAAGCACCTGTGCATGTAGGTTTTCATCTATATCTTTACCATTGTGTTGAAGATACCTTAGTACCTCCGATTCATCCTCCGGTGTAAGTTTTACATCTATATTAAACATTTCTCTTCTTTCTGTAATAAGTATATATTAAAGGTATTTAAACCTGTTT
The DNA here is from genome assembly GCF_003589745.1 of Lachnoanaerobaculum umeaense. Classification (GTDB taxonomy): domain Bacteria; phylum Bacillota; class Clostridia; order Lachnospirales; family Lachnospiraceae; genus Lachnoanaerobaculum; species Lachnoanaerobaculum umeaense. The sequence goes on from NZ_CP032364.1 coordinate 1,846,130, forward strand.
CGTTTTACTATAGTAAGATAATTTATAAAAAAAGTAAAGTTTTACATTATACATATAGCTTATAGCTGGTTATTCATACTTTATAGTAACTAAAAATATATACTAAAATAAATTGTGATATAATATATATGAATTTATTAGATTAATTTTAAGAGATATTTTATGAGCTACGATTTAATGGTTTTTGAAAAGACTAAAACCCCCGGTAATATAAAACTATCTTACCGACTATAGCATCGTAAATTATATAATCTATTCCGCCTTCTCATGTTCTCTTTCACAAGAAGCCTATGATACCATGCTAAGGCTTTCCCTTAAATATGATGTGGGACTTTTTGATGTAAGCGGTACGAAAGATATTATAATGTCGTATGTAAGAAAATTTTAAGTGGTATTTTTATTTATATATGTTAGAATATCATATGTAAATTCTATATTTACATATGATTTGGGGATGTACCGGTTTCGACAGGGAACATGCAGCTGGTGAAGCTATTCGTATACAATGCGTTAAATGGCAAAATTAAATATAAACGCTGAAGATAATTTAGCATACGCTGCCTAAGGCAGTTGCAGACCTATAAGCACTCACACTTATAGAATCTGTATCGACTTATGTGAGAAACCTTATATACAAAGCTTTGAGTATATAGATGTATCATGAAGCTACCTTTCATTACAGTTTGTTGTTTGACTGTTTTGAAGGGGAATTTTGACAAGCAACTATAATAGTAGAAGAACAGGGAATTGTTTTTTGGACACGGGTTCAACTCCCGTCATCTCCATCTTAAAAAGTCTTGATTTTCAAGGCTTTTTTATTTTACAAAAACCTCACTTTCGAACTATTGTTTGCATTTCAATCGAACATATGTTAGGATAGATGTAGTATTCTATCTAAAAATATATGAGGAGAGACTAAATGGACACATTATCAACCAAGCAAAAAGAAATATACAATGTTATAAAGGATTCCATATTGAATAAGGGATATCCTCCATCTGTTCGTGAAATAGGAGAATTGGTGGGACTTAAGTCTACATCCTCTGTTCATGCCCACTTAAATACTCTTGAGAAGAAGGGCTACATAAGGAAGGATCCTACCAAACCAAGAACTATTGAAATTACTGATGATACTTTCAATCTTACCCGTAGAGAAGTTGTCAATGTTCCTATGATAGGTACTGTGGCAGCCGGTATGCCTATATTAGCTTCTGAGAATATCATAGATTATTTTCCTATACCAAGTGAATTTCTCCCAAATAGTGATATATTTATGTTAAAGGTTAAGGGTGAATCTATGGTTAACGCTGGCATACATGATGGAGACCAGATCATTGTATCTAAACAAAATACTGCAAAAAATGGGGATATCGTAGTAGCTTTGATAGAAGATTCTGCTACTGTAAAGACATTCTACAAAGAAAAAAATTATTATCGTCTCCAGCCTGAAAATGATTTTATGGAGCCTATTTTGGTAAAAGAAGTCACTATACTTGGAAAGGTTATTGGTTTATTTAGATTTATGTGAAAAATGGGGCTGTCGGGAAATGGCATCCATAAAAGAGGGAGGTGTGACTCAAAACGAGTCACACCTCCCTAAGTTTTTACATAAAAAAAGATGGCTAACGATAACCATCTTTCTCCGTTACATGTTATAATGTAACTATGCTCACAGTTAATTATTATAACGACTTTTTTGAAATAGGTCAACAGAAAATCAACTTTAGCTTCTATGAATTGAGTTTACCCGATGACGATCCAGTCTATACCCTAAAAAAAGTTATGGAGGATTTAGATTTTTCCGGACTATTAGCCAATTGTTCGGACAAGGGAAGAACAGGGTACAACCCGATCATGATGTATGCAGTTATTACTTATGCAAATATGCGTGGAATACGCTCTATTGATCGTATTGTGGATTTATGTGAAAGAGATATTGCTTTTATCTGGCTTACTCAAGGGAGGAAGCCTAAAAGAGATGCTTTTTATGAATTTAAAAGTAAGAAACTTACTTCAGATATTTTGGATGACTTAAACTATCAGTTTATGAGACGATTACAAAAAGAAGGATTTGTTACATTAAAAGAATTGTTTATTGATGGAACAAAAATAGAAGCTAATGCTAATCGTTATACTTTTGTATGGCGTGGAAGCATTAATTATCATCTTGCAGGTCTTCTGGATTCTATTGATAAGCTTTATTCAGACTATAATTCTTTTTTACAAGATAATGGATTTGGCGAAAAGTACGAGTTTGGAAATGCACAAATGTTTGTGATTGACGGAATTGATAGAGTTAGAGATATTATTGAAAAGAACAGAAAAAGAAAGATTACGAAACATAAAAAGCTATCTAATAACCGTATTATAGAGATTGATAACTGCTCGCCTATTGAAATACTTAAGCTTCAGAAAAACCTTATGACTATTGCTGACGGAGAAGGTATTGTATTTGTTAACGGAAAGGGTAAGAGAAAGCCAAAGCTTCAACAACTCTATGAAGAACTTGAACATTGTGGACAGCGATTAATGCACTATAAAGAATGTTTTGAGATTATGGGGAAAGATAGAAACAGCTATTCCAAAACTGATTTGGAAGCAACCTTTATGCGAATGAAGGAAGATCATATGCTTAATGGGCAGCTAAAGCCTGCATACAATGTACAGATAGCGGTAGAGAATTATTTTATTGTACATAGTTATGTAAGTAATGATCGTACAGATTATAATACATTAATTCCGGTCCTTGAAAAGCATAAGGAAGCATTCGGAGAAGTACTTGAAGAAGTGACGGCAGACAGCGGTTATTGTAGTGAGAAAAATCTCTTATATCTAAAAGAAAATAAGATAGATAGTTATATAAAACTACAGGATCATGAAAAACGAAAAACAAGAGCATACAGTAAAGATATAGGTAAATACTACAACATGAAGACAATGGTATTTGAAGATGAGCAAGTCTATATCTGTCATGACGGTCGTGAACTTAGACATATCAACACAGAAAAGAAAAAACAGAATGGTTATACACAAACATATGAAGTATATGGATGTTCAGACTGTAGTGGATGTGAACATAAGTCTAAATGCTTATACAAATATAATCCTGATAAAGATGTTGATAAGAACAAAGTGATGAAGATCAATGAAGTATGGGAAGAGCTTCGAGAGAAATCACATGCTAACATACAGAGTGAAAAAGGTATTCTGAAACGACAGACACGGTCTATTCAAACGGAAGGTCATTTTGGAGATATTAAAGAGAATGAAGATTTCCGACGCTTTAACTATCGTTCTTCAGATAAGGTATATAAAGAATTTATGCTTTTTGCGATAGGAAGAAATATAAACAAATATCATCGTTTTCTCTACGCAAAACTAAAGAAATTTGAAGGAAAACCACAGGAGAAAACCGCATAGTAAAAAATGCAAAAGCAAAATTTCAGCCAAGGGGGTTTTATGCCCAAAAATAGACAGCATAATAGAAAAACAAAATATCCTGACAAAGTCACAAAGCCAAAACGCCTTGTACTTGTCAGGATATTTCTATTTTGTTCTGTAGGGATTAAAATTCAGTATTTCCCGACAGCTCCATTAAAAATATTAAGTTCAGATTATCTTGCACCTGCCTCTTTAACCTTAGCAGCCTTACCAACTCTGTCACGAAGATAATATAATTTAGCTCTTCTAACTTTACCTTTTCTTACAACTTCTATTCTGTCAACAGATGGAGAGTGTAATGGCCATGTCTTCTCAACACCGATTCCGTTTGAGTTCTTTCTTACCGTGAAAGTCTCTCTTGCACCACCATTTTGTCTCTTGATAACAGTACCCTCAAAAATCTGGATTCTCTCTCTGTTACCCTCGCGAATCTTATTGTGTACTTTTACTGTATCACCTACACAAAAATCATCAACGCTTGCCTTAAGTTGCTCTGCCTCAATACTTCTTATTAAATCATTCATGTGAAACCTCCTATTATTTTGATGTTCTTAAAATTTCTTCCAGAGGACCATCGCCTTATTCACAACTACAGTATTTTAACATATGAGCTATTACAAAGCAATAGCAAATCCATTTATAAGAGACATTTTTACGGCAATTATGACTTCTTAAGTCTTTCATTGATTTCTTCCACATGCTTTTTATTTATAAGCATAAATATAAGCCAGATTATAAAATATATTGAAATATATATTATTGTAAATGAAAGCAAACTTGCGATACTAAATGAATACCAACCTGCAAGTATTGCAAGGGGAATAAAAATCACATAATTTATAATACAATGCGAAACAGTCATTTTACTTATACTGAATTCAGTATCTGTAAATATAAGACTTGTGACCGAGAACAATGCACCTATCGCTGCCCATATAAAAACAGATACAAGCATTGCCATGATCTCATTTGGAAATGCTTCCAAAAATTTATTCGGCGCCGGCTGATAGGCTCCGCTGCCTGATAAGTATGAAAACAGTATAGATATAAATAAGCCTATATCAATTCCTATAAATATTCCAACTATTACTCTATTTATGATTTTATTTTTCATGATATAAAATCTCCTTTATTTTTTTTAGATATCTTCTTGATGAGCTGGTCATTGTACCGTTTTTGAACTCAATATTTATAATCCCTCCCACACTCATTGAAAAATGTGAGACATAATCAAGATTTATGATTTCAGAATTTGATACTCTGACAAACTGTACAGGCAGGATTTCTTCAAGCTCATAAAGCCTTTTTGAAATCTGATACTCTTCATTCTCAGTCTGTGCATATACAAGCTTTGCCCCTGAATAAAATCTTATAAACTTATTGATGGCAATTTGATAAAGATGATCATCTTTTTTTACATTCAGCTTATTATTATAAGCCCTTACATATTCTAAAAGTTTTTCTAAATCTTCAAATTTACTATGCGTTTTTATCAGTGCACTGTCCGAGTCAATACTGTCATCATTTTGATAGATTACATTCATATAGCACCTCCCTTAATAAAATACAAATATATTTGTTTAGATTAAGCATAGTGAAATAAGTAAACTTTGTCTATAGAATATGGACATATGGCAATTTATTAAATACAAGTGGACTATAAATCGAACTTCTCATAGCATTATTACATTATTCTTTATAAAATATTACAATTACATTTATAATATTTACTAGATTATGTTTTTTTTATGCAGGACAGCATAAATAAGCTTGCAGATTCTCAGAATAATATTAATAAAACTACATTTTAATTAATATGCCGAATCGAATCAAAAGGACAATAAAAGGAGCTGTCGGGAAATACTGAATTTTAATCCCTACAGAACAAAATAGAAATATCCTGACAAGTACAAGGCATTTTGGCTTTGTGACTTTGTCAGGATATTTTGTTTTTCTATTATGCTGTCTATTTTTGGGCATAAAACCCCCTTGGCTGAAATTTTGCTTTTGCATTTTTTACTATGCGGTTTTCTCCTGTGGTTTTCCTTCAAATTTCTTTAGTTTTGCGTAGAGAAAACGATGATATTTGTTTATATTTCTTCCTATCGCAAAAAGCATAAATTCTTTATATACCTTATCTGAAGAACGATAGTTAAAGCGTCGGAAATCTTCATTCTCTTTAATATCTCCAAAATGACCTTCCGTTTGAATAGACCGTGTCTGTCGTTTCAGAATACCTTTTTCACTCTGTATGTTAGCATGTGATTTCTCTCGAAGCTCTTCCCATACTTCATTGATCTTCATCACTTTGTTCTTATCAACATCTTTATCAGGATTATATTTGTATAAGCATTTAGACTTATGTTCACATCCACTACAGTCTGAACATCCATATACTTCATATGTTTGTGTATAACCATTCTGTTTTTTCTTTTCTGTGTTGATATGTCTAAGTTCACGGCCGTCATGACAGATATAGACTTGCTCATCTTCAAATACCATTGTCTTCATGTTGTAGTATTTACCTATATCTTTACTGTATGCTCTTGTTTTTCGTTTTTCATGATCCTGTAGTTTTATATAACTATCTATCTTATTTTCTTTTAGATATAAGAGATTTTTCTCACTACAATAACCGCTGTCTGCCGTCACTTCTTCAAGTACTTCTCCGAATGCTTCCTTATGCTTTTCAAGGACCGGAATTAATGTATTATAATCTGTACGATCATTACTTACATAACTATGTACAATAAAATAATTCTCTACCGCTATCTGTACATTGTATGCAGGCTTTAGCTGCCCATTAAGCATATGATCTTCCTTCATTCGCATAAAGGTTGCTTCCAAATCAGTTTTGGAATAGCTGTTTCTATCTTTCCCCATAATCTCAAAACATTCTTTATAGTGCATTAATCGCTGTCCACAATGTTCAAGTTCTTCATAGAGTTGTTGAAGCTTTGGCTTTCTCTTACCCTTTCCGTTAACAAATACAATACCTTCTCCGTCAGCAATAGTCATAAGGTTTTTCTGAAGCTTAAGTATTTCAATAGGCGAGCAGTTATCAATCTCTATAATACGGTTATTAGATAGCTTTTTATGTTTCGTAATCTTTCTTTTTCTGTTTTTTTCAATAATATCTCTAACTCTATCAATCCCGTCAATCACAAACATTTGTGCATTTCCAAGCTCGTACTTTTCACCAAATCCATTATCTTGTAAAAAAGAATTATAGTCTGAATAAAGCTTATCAATAGAATCCAGCAGACCTGCAAGATGATAATTAATACTTCCACGCCATACAAAAGTATAACGATTAGCATTAGCTTCTATTTTTGTTCCATCAATAAACAATTCTTTTAATGTTACAAATCCTTCCTTTTGTAATCGTCTCATAAACTGATAGTTTAAGTCATCCAAAATATCTGAAGTAAGTTTTTTACTTTTAAATTCATAAAAAGCATCTCTTTTAGGCTTCCTCCCTTGAGTAAGCCAGATAAAAGCAATATCTCTTTCACATAAATCCACAATACGATCAATAGAGCGTATTCCACGCATATTTGCATAAGTAATAACTGCATACATCATGATCGGGTTGTACCCTGTTCTTCCCTTGTCCGAACAATTGGCTAATAGTCCGGAAAAATCTAAATCCTCCATAACTTTTTTTGGGGTATAGACTGGATCGTCATCGGGTAAACTCAATTCATAGAAGCTAAAGTTGATTTTCTGTTGACCTATTTCAAAAAAGTCGTTATAATAATTAACTGTGAGCATAGTTACATTATAACATGTAACGGAGAAAGATGGTTATCGTTAGCCATCTTTTTTATGTAAAAACTTAGGGAGGTGTGACTCGTTTTGAGTCACACCTCCCTCTTTTATGGATGCCATTTCCCGACAGCCCCTTTTTGTATATACTATATTCAATACATATACGAATCCCCTGTATGTTTAAAACAATAACTCATCTGGACTGTCCGAGTTGCGGAGTAAGCAGGATGTGTGTATCGCTCTCACATTGAGATATCAGGTCGGCATTTTTCTATAATCAAATACTTGTTTTCCTTTTTCCTATCATAGCTCTTTACTATGCTTTTTATCAGATAAGATATATATTAACAGGTCAAAGAAAAACAACTGCTGTAGAAAATATTATCATGATAATTTTAATAGTTATATTGATACTATATGGCATTATAAGAAATATGCCCTTTTATCCATATAAACTGCCATAAAAAAGTCGGGTTTCCCCGACTTTTTATATTTCCCCGTCTCTGAATTTTTGAATAAGTTCATGCCCCACACTTATATGAAAAGGCAGAACAGGTACATCTTCTCTCTCAAACCATCTTGCCTCAGATAATTCCTCCTCCTGTAAGGTAATCTTATCATCTCCGTCAAGATCGGCAATAAATGCCAGCATTATGGTATCGGAAAAAGACCAAGGCTGTGATTTATAAGGCTGTATGTTTTTTACCTTTAAGCCCACTTCTTCCCTTACTTCTCTGGCTACCGCCTCTTCAAGAGTCTCCCCGACTTCTACAAAACCTGCCACCAATGCATAGTAATTATATATACCCTTGGCATTCTTTGTCAGTAAGAGTCTGTTGCCGTTTCTGATTGCCACTATGACTGCAGGAGATATTTTAGGATATTCTATATTCTTACACTTCGGACAGATCAAAGCCCTCTCTGTAAGGGATTTTTCTGTCTTTGTTCCGCAGTATCCGCAATATTTTCTACTCTGCATCCATCTGTATACCTGCGAAGCACTTACACCTGCAAATGCCTGATAACGAGGTTCAAACTCACGCAAAGCCTGTATGCCCTCCATATAGAATCCGCCAAACTCCGGCAAACTCATATCCTCCACCAGATAAAATTCTTCATCATCAACAGAGTTCGCATAATAGGACTTTTCATATATGTTCTCATCTTCTTCTTCCAGATCTTCGAATCTAGGTATGCTTACTTCTCCTGTTAATGCATCCTTTATAAGCATTATTTTATTGTACTCAAAATGTAAAACAAATGATTTTTTATTATTTTCCTTATTGGCTTTCTTTCTCCTATATTCGGGATAAAATACTTTCGGATATATTTCCTGTATCATACTACTCTTTCTTTTACTCTTTAAAACTATAACTCCTGATAATTATACTTTTGTAAGAGCTCATATCTCATATCCCACAGCTTCTGTGAAAGATCCACATAAGTTTCATGAGGATATGCAAGTCTCTTTGATTCATCCCAAAGAGTATCAAGCTCTTTTTTACAAAATTCTCTTATTTCCATTACTGAAGGAGACTCATATACGCATTCACCATTTTTAAATACTGGAACTAAAAGCTCCTTAGTCTCAAATGATCCTGCACTAAGCTTTGTTCTCTTCCATGTTTCAACAGGATCAAATAGCATAAGTGACTCATCTGTAGAAAGATTCTCCTCTTCTAAACAAATATAATCTGCTATTATCTTGCCTGTCTTTTTATTGTAAATTCTATATATTTTCTTATTTCCCGGATTTGTTATTTTCTCAGCATTCTCAGACAATTTTATCTTTGGTATAAACTCACCTGTCTCCTCATTCATCACAGCAGCAAGCTTGTATACTCCTCCAAATGCCGGGCAATCTTTTGAAGTAATAAGGTTTGTACCTACGCCCCATCTGTTTATTGTAGCACCCTGTAATTTCAATGAGGATATAATATTCTCATCCAAATCATTTGATGCTGATATAATTGCATCACTAAATCCTGCCTCATCAAGCATCTCCTTGGCTCTCTTTGAAAGGTATGCAAGGTCTCCGCTGTCAAGTCTGATACCATAATTCTTTAGAGGTATTCCTGCCTCCCTCATCTCCTTAAATACAGCTATAGCATTCGGTACACCTGATTTTAGTGTGTCGTATGTATCTACCAAAAGTGTACAGGCTGTCGGGAAAGTCTTTGCATAAGTTCTGAAAGCTGAAAGCTCATCCGGGAAGCTCATTATCCAGCTGTGAGCATGTGTTCCAAGTATAGGTACATCAAACATTCTTCCGCAGAGTACATTACTTGTTCCTACACAACCTCCTATCACAGCCGCTCTTGCTCCGTAGATACCCGCATCAGGTCCCTGTGCTCTTCTAAGACCAAACTCCATCACTCCATCACCGTCAGCAGCTAACACTACTCTGGCAGCCTTTGTTGCTATAAGTGACTGATGATTTATTATATTCAAAAGAGCAGTCTCTATAAGCTGTGCCTGCATTATAGGAGCAATCACTTTTACCAGCGGTTCTCTAGGGAATATAACACTGCCCTCAGGTATAGCATAGATATCACCTGTAAATTTAAAATCTCTCAAATACTCCAAGAAATTATCTTTAAACAATTTTGTCTTTCTGAGATATTCTATATCTTCATCATCAAAATGCAGATTTTTTACATAATCAATTACTTGATCAAGTCCTGCACATATGGCATATCCATTTTTATTAGGATTTGATCTGTAAAACATATCAAAAATCACTGTTTCATTTGCATTGTTTTCCAAATAGTAGCCCTGCATCATTGTAAGCTCATACAAGTCAGTCAATAATGTCAAATTTCTTTTATTCATTCTCTATTCCATCCTTTTTTTGCAACTACCTAAGTCTTTGTATATCAATCTATGCTTTATTTACTATATTGTCAAGTTAATTAATTTAAAACTAAGATTAATCACCTATTTTCATCAAATAATATTAGTCCACCTTTTCTTCTGTGTCCGGTATTCCATAATTCTCTAAAATCAAACCATCTATAGCTACCATAACTTACCACCTTTACCATGAATTTTTCTCCATCTTCTTCATAGCCTGTAAGCAGAAACCAATGCCATACAAAATCTTTAAACCTAGGATTTTTATGCATTAGTACAAGCATAGGTATTGGAAATTCCTTATCTATCTGAGATTTCACTATACTGATGGCATCTTCTATGGAATTATCTCCCGAAAACTCTGACAGCCTTATACTTTCCTCATCAATGTCATTTAAAAAGTCTCTAATACCGTCCACATAAATCTCCAATCTATCTATACCTGTCCATCTAGGTCTAAGATATGGCTTTACATCATTTGAAAAATCCACATAATCAAGTGCTCTGACAGTTTCAATTTCATAAGGATAAAGCTTATCTTTACCAAGATACTTTCTCATATAGATAAAACTATCACATGCCGTTACACAGGCACATCCACCCTTATTCATCCAAAGATTCTTAAAGTCCTCCTGATTCCAACCATATTTACCATCAATGTAAAAATAATCCAACTCTCTCTTCATATTCTTTCTCAAACCTTTACACATATAAAAAGTTACAGTTTGGCAAAACCTTAATATATTAAAGTTATCAACCAAACTGTAACCATTCTTCTAGAATTTATAAATCATCCTCATCAAATAATTCTTCAAACTCTTCCTCATCAAGAAGCTCGTCAAAAGCCTCTGCTACTATCTCATATTCCTCATCAGTTTCTATATTTGTAAGTTCAGGCTGACCTTCTTTGGTCTCTGAATATCTGTAAAGATATACTGTACCTTCATCATTATCATCCTCAGGCATTACAGCAATATACTCTCTGTCTCCGGCACTGAAGATATTGAGTACAACGCACTCAAGGACTGTATCATCCTCAAGTGTTATAGAAACTGATACATTACCTTCTTCTACTATACCGTTTTCAAATAAATTCTTATCGTCCATAGCTCTCCTTTATTTAACTTGACTGTTAAGGAAGTTCAAAACTTCCACCTTATCCTTGATTAATTGACTCTTAAGTGTATCCAAGCTGTCAAACTTTATCTCCGGTCTTATATATTTATAAAGATACACCTCTATCTCTCTACCATAAAGAGTTGCATCAAAATTGTAAAGATATGTTTCAACTCTTGCAATATGATCTCTCTTATCATTTTCAATACTTGGATTTGAACCTACATTTGTAAGTCCCAGATAAAATGTGTCATCATCTCCAATTCTTACTCTTGAAGCATAAACTCCGGATTTTGGCAAATGCTTCTGACTTGAAGGAAATATATTCAATGTAGGGAAACCTATTTTTGCACCAAGCTTGTTTCCCTCTTCTACGATACCACTAATAGAATATATACCTCCTAAGAGCTTGTTCGCTTCTTCCATATCACCTTCATCAAGCTTTTGTCTGATCAGAGTCGAACTGATATCATTTTGGAAATCATCCTTTTCCTTTGTGATTATCTTTACATCATATCCCAAGGTCTTTGACAATCTATTTAAAAGTTCTATATTTCCACTCTTTTTATATCCGAAAGCAGCATCATCTCCTGCCACTATCTCTGCCATTCCAAGCTTTTCTATAAGAATATTAGTCAAAAACTCTTCTCCGGTCAACTTGGCAATATTCATATCAAACGGGTACTCTATATAATAGTCAATTCCCAGTTCTTCAAGCTTTTTTCTTCTCTCTGCATTTGTAAAAATTTGCGTGGTATTTTTATTTCTTACAATATTTGATGGTAAAGTTCTAAAAGAGAAAACTACCGTCTTCAATCCCTTTTTATTTGCCTCATCCTTTAAAGTTCTAAATAATTTTCTATGTCCTCTATGTTCACCATCAAATTTTCCTATAACAACAGCTGTTTTATCTGTTATTTTTATGTCTGTAGTATCTATAAATGTAATCACATTATCACCTATCTATAAAAACATCTTAAATGGCTTTAGTTCCTTATTATCCTTTTGATATATTGCAATAAATATATCTCCAGAATCATAAACCCTATATAATTCGCTATTGCCGAACTTATCCTCAAATTTTAATTTATTACCATTATGTAGATATTTATCAAAGTCAGGGGAGGTATTTATCTTTGGCAGGAAGGAAAAATACTCCTCCACGCTCATTATCCTTTTATCTATATTATCTCTCTCTGATTCCAATTGTGTCAGGCTTATTGCCCCGTCTATATCAAATCTGTCTACTCGCTTTCTAATAAGTGATTCCATGCATCCTCCTACTGAAAGCTTTTCCCCTATATCATGGCATAAAGTTCTGATATAGGTGCCCTTTGATACCTTTGCCTTAAACCTTACTCTTGGCAAATCAATATCAATGATATCAATATCAAAAATATTTACTTTTCTTGGTTCTCTTTTGACTTCCTTGCCTTCTCTTGCTAAATCTACAAGCTTTTTTCCACCTACTTTTAATGCTGAATACATAGGAGGAAGCTGCATATATTCGCCTAAAAAAGAATTTATGACCTCTTTGACCTCATCTTCATTCAAATTTGAAATATCTCTTTCTTTTAAAACTTCTCCTGATGAATCCTGTGTATCTGTAGAAATCCCAAGTAGCAGTACAGCCTCATATTCCTTTGATTTATCTGTAAGCATATCAGATAGCACAGTTGCATTACCCAGTAATACCGGAAGTACACCGATAGCATCGGGATCCAATGTACCTGAATGACCTATTTTCTTTTGTTTTAATATCCCTCTCATCTTTGCTACAACATCATGAGAAGTAAATCCTTTTTCCTTGAAGATATTTATTATTCCATTGTAAATATTTTTAGCCATTTAATTCTTTCTCAATCATAGGCAATATGGTATCTTTCAAAAGTTCATCAATATTACCATACACTGTGGCTCCGGCAGCTCTGATATGTCCACCACCTCCAAGTGCAGAAGCAATACTGCTCACATTCTTATTTATAGAGCGTAAACTCACCTTATATTCATTTTTGGCTGTCTCATACATAAATAATGCTATTTCCACACCCTCTATATTTCTAAGGTTGTCTATGATTCCATCCATTTTCTTCTTATCCGAAACATACTTACTCCAAGTATTATAATCTAAAAATCCATAACAGCACTTACCGTCAAACTCCTGTTTTACATTTGTCAGTGCCAGGCCCAAAAGCTTTGTAGCATTAAAGTCCTTCTTGAAATAAGTGTCATCTATAATTTTTGTAAAGTCAAATCCTTTTGCCATCAATTTACCTGCAATTTCCATAGTTTCTTTTGTAGTAGATTGATATTTGAAAACTCCTGAATCATGTACTATGCCGGTGTATATACACATTGCCGTAGCCACACTTATCTTATCTTCACTCAACAATGTATACAGTAATTCACATGTTGAACTTCTAAACTCCTCTACTATATTGAATTTTGCAAAATTTGTATTTGTGACATGGTGATCTATACATATGCTTTCCTTTGCACTGTCAAGCATTCCCCCTCTAATACCAAGTCTCTCTCTGTCCGATGCATCCAAAGTTACAAGCAGATCCGCTTCTACAAACGGGTCTTCACTTATCAGTTCAAACCCGTTCATAAATGCAAACTTCATTGACGGCTTTTCAAGACATACTCTTACCTGCTTATCTTTATAATTTTCAATTATATAGTTATATAGTCCCAGTGTAGAACCTATGCAATCTCCATCCGGACTCACATGACCTGTAATAGCTATATTTTTTGCATTTTCAATAAGCTCTATTAGTTTATTCATTGCCCCTCTCATCTTTTTTAATAACTTCATCTATCAGCTTATCCATCTTCATGCCATAAGCCAATGACTCATCTAAAACAAATTTCAGTTCAGGCGTATTTCTTAGGTTCAATCTTCTTGCAAGCTCTTTTCTTATAAAACCTGAAGAAGATTTTAGTCCTAATAATGTCTTCTTTGATTGTTCCTCATCACCTAATACACTAACATAAATTGTTGCATATTTCAAATCTGTGGTAACCTCAGCATCTGTCACACTTGTCATAGGTGCAACCCTTGGGTCTTTGACTTCTCCCCTTATGATTTCAGATACAGTTTTCATCACTTCTGAGTTTATCATAGTAGACTTTAAACTATTCTTTCTCATACATTCCTTTCTATTTATGATCTTGGAACCTCTACCATAGTATATGCTTCTACTTGGTCAAATTCCTTTATATCATTGAATTTCTCAAATACAAGACCACATTCATAGCCGGTAGCAACTTCCTTAACATCATCTTTAAATCTCTTAAGTGATGCCAGATTTCCATCAAATATCTGCTCTCCGTCTCTCGTGATTCTTACCTTACATCCTCTCACAAACTTACCGTCAAGTACATAGCTTCCTGCAATACTTCCAACTCCCGAAGCCTTAAATATCTGTCTAATCTCAGCATGTCCGATAACCTTCTCCTCATAAATAGGCTCAAGCATACCCTTCATAGCACTCTCTATATCTTCAATTGCCTGATATATTACTCTGTAAAGTCTCAAATCTACATTTTCTCTCTCAGCTGTAGCCTTTGCCATCTGATCAGGTTTTACATTAAATCCAATAATAATTGCATTACTTGCAGCTGCAAGCACAACATCACTTTCATTTATTGCACCTACACCACCATGGATAACCTTTACTGCCACTTCCTCATTTGAAAGCTTTGTAAGAGATTGCTTTACTGCCTCTACAGAACCCTGTACATCAGCTTTTACAACTATTGGAAGTTCCTTAACATTTCCTGCCTTGATCTGGCTAAAGAGATCATCCAGAGAGAGCTTAGCCTTGGTGTCTTCAATAAGCTTATTTTTGCTCTCAGAAATAAAGGTTGCGGCAAATGCCTTAGCTTCCTTATCATTTTCTGTAGCAACAAATACCTCTCCGGCATTTGGTACATTATCAAGTCCCAGAATCTCAACCGGTGTGGAAGGAGTAGCCTCTTTAACCTTAACTCCCTTATCATTCATCATAGCACGAACCTTACCTGAACATGCTCCTGCAGCTATAAAATCTCCTACATGAAGTGTTCCTTTTTGAACAAGTATTCTTGCTACAGGTCCTTTACCCTTATCAAGCTCAGCTTCTATTACAAGTCCTCTAGCTCTTCTGTTTGGATTTGCCTTAAGCTCCTTAACCTCTGCTGTAAGTATTACCATCTCAAGAAGTGTTGATATATTTTCACCATTCTTTGCAGAAACAGGTACAAATATGGTTGAACCACCCCAATCCTCAGGTATAAGTTCATACTCTGAAAGTTCCTGCTTTACCTTATCAATATTTGCAGCCGGTCTATCTATCTTGTTGATAGCAACTATTATTTCAACTCCGGCAGCCTTAGCATGGTTTATAGCCTCCACAGTCTGTGGCATTACACCATCATCTGCTGCTACTACAAGTATAGCGATATCTGTAGCCTGTGCACCACGCATACGCATTGCCGTAAATGCCTCATGTCCCGGAGTATCAAGGAAGGTTATAGGCTCTCCATTGATCTTTACCATATAGGCACCGATATGCTGTGTAATACCTCCTGCCTCTCTACTTGTTACATTTGTTTTTCTTATAGCATCAAGAAGTGATGTTTTACCATGGTCAACATGTCCCATTACTACTACTACAGGTGGTCTTGGTACTAGTGTACTCTCCGGATCTTCCTCCTCTGCCAGAAGTTCTCCGATAACATCTACCTTCTCCTCCATAGTACAGATAACATCGTACTCAAGTGCTATTTCCTCTGCCTGCTCAAAAGTAAGCTCTGTATTTATTGTAACTATCTGACCCTTTAGGAACAGTTTCTTTACAATAGTTGAAGGCTGAAGTTTAAGCTTTGAAGCAAAATCCTTTAATGTAATTGTCTCAGGAATAATGATTTCTTTGATATCTTCCTGAACCTCTTCCACCTTTTGCTTTGTAGGCATTATAAACGGATGCTTACTTATCTTTCCCTTTGCCGGTCCGTCCTCTGTTCTATGCTTCTTGTCATTCTTATTATTTTTGAAATTATTCTTATTTACTCTATTAGAAGTCTTCTTACCTAAGCCATCAAGTACCGGAACTCCACTTGCAGCATCATTCTTCTTGAATCCTTGCTGTTTATTATTTCCAAAGCTTCTGCTATTATTATCATCCTTTGAGAAATCTTTGCTTCTATCATTTCTATCATTTCTATTATTTCTGTCATTTGATCCGGTAAAATTCTTATTATCTTTTCCGGCAAAGTTTCTATTTCTGTCGTTATTTCTATCGCCATCCTTACTCTTGACATTTCTATCATTTCTGAAGTTGCCTTTTTGGTCTTTGTCTCTGTTGAAAGGCTTCTTATCTCTATTTTGTTGACGTGAATCTTTTCCTCTTGCCTTATCCCTTTCTTCTCTTTCCTTGAAGATATTTCTGATAGGCTTAGCATTTTCCTTTGCTTTTTTTGCAGCTTCCATCTCTGCATATACATTTCTTGGCTTAGCAGGTTCACTGACAGTTTCTTCAACATTTACAGCAGCCTCTTCAATATTAGTTTTTACTACTGCCACTTCCTCTGTTTTTGTTGGCTCTACAGCTTTTTCTTCCTTCTTTAATTCCATATCTTTTGGTAACTCAGGTTGAATCTTTTCTTCTGTATTCTTCTTTACAATCTGCTTTTGTGTATCTGACTCATCATTTTTCTTTGTGCTTTTCTTTGCCCCTGAATTGGACTTTGATCCTGACTTCTTTGTGGACATCTGCTGTGCATTTTGCGGTCTAAATACTACCACCTTTTTCTTTGGAGTCTCCCCACTTTTATTTTCTGATACTTCCTGTGTGGTCTCTACCGTTCTATTATTATCCATTATTTCCTTATTATCCAATTTTTTATTTCCATCTATATTATTATTAAATTTTTCTCTAAGCATTTTTTCTTCATCAGCTGATATATTTGACATAGCAGTCTTTGATATCTCCTTCTCTTTCAAATATCCTATCAACTCATTATTATTTTTGCCTAATTCTTTTGCCAGATCTTTTACTCTCAATTATCATTCCTCCGTGATTTTTAATATTGCATTTTTAAATCCGTCCTCAGTCAATGTTATTGATGATCTAAGCCCTTTGCCCAAAGCTGTTCCCAATTCTTCCTTTGTGGAATATATTATTATCGGAACATGATAAAACTTACACTTATCTTCAAACTTCTTTTTAGTGTTTTCAGATGCGTCATTTGCTATTATAACCAATCTTGCCTTGCCTGACTTTATACATTTCTCAACTGAAAATTCTCCTGAAACCACCTGTCTCGCTTTCATAGCAAGTCCAATCAAACTTAATACTTTATCCCTTGTCAAGCTCTGCCATCTCCTCACTAAGCCTTACCAAAATATCTGTATCCACATTCATTTTAAAAGCTCTGTTCAAACCCTTAGTTTTTATAGCCTTTTGCAAGCAATCAGCATTTCTGCATATATATGCACCTCTGCCATTTGCTCTTCCACTTGTATCTAAAAGCATCTCTCCCTCAGGCGTTTTTACTATTCTAATCAATTCTTTTTTAGGCTTTGACTCATTACATCCAATACATTTTCTCTGAGGTGTCTTATTCTTCGTTATAGTTGCCATCTTCTGTTTCTGCCTCAGAATCTATTACATCATTCTCTTCACTGTATGACTCATCATCATTGTCTAATGTATCAAATACTCCAAGTTCTCTGGCTTGACTTTCGCTCTTTATATCTATCTTATATCCGGTAAGTCTGGCTGCAAGCCTTGCATTCTGTCCTTCCTTACCTATAGCAAGTGAGAGCTGATAATCCGGAACAATTACATCTGCTTCCTTTGTCTCTTCATCTGCCACTACTGCTATTACCTTAGCCGGTGAAAGGGCATTTTCTATTAAATATCCGGGATTGTCATCCCAGTTTACTATATCTACCTTTTCTCCTCTAAGTTCTTCTACTACAGCATTTACTCTGACTCCATCTACGCCCACGCAAGCACCTACAGGATCTATATCAGCTTCATGACTGCATACTGCAATCTTTGTTCTGGAACCCGCCTCTCTTGATATGGACTTTATTTCCACTACACCTTCTCTTATCTCAGGCACCTCTGCCTCAAAGAGTCTCTTTACAAACTCCGGATGGGTTCTTGATACAGATATTCTAGGTCCCTTAGGATTGTCCTTTACCTCCAAGACAAATACTTTCAGTCTGTCTCCAAGCTTTAATTCTTCTCCCTTTACCTGCTCGCTTTCAGCCAATACCGCATCTATTCTTCCCAAATTTATTGCAATATTTTTGCCCATAAATCTGGTAACAACACCACTTACTATATCCCTTTCTTTCATAAAGTAATCATTAAAGATTACTTTTCTTTCCTCTTCTCTTATCTTTTGTAAGATAACATTCTTTGCAACTCCGGCTGCTATCCTACCAAATTCCTTTGAGATAACAGGTACAAGTACTGTATCTCCTACACTTAAGTTTGGATTTTGCATTCTAGCCTCTGCCAGTGATATCTTTGTTGCCTTCTCTTCAATGGCAGGCTTACTTCCCAAAGTCTCTACTACTTCCTTTGCCTGTATTATAGAATAATCGCATGTATTTGGATTTACACTTACCTTTACATTATCAGCTGTTCCAAAATTGTTTTTACATGCAGAAATCAAAGAGTTCTCAATGGCTTCCAAAATTGCTGCCTTACTTATATTTTTTTCTTTTTCCAAGAGATCAAGTGCCTCTAGTAATTCCTTATTCATCCTTTGTATTTTCCTCCATTAAAAATCTATCTTTAATCTAATATTTGCAATTTCTTTTTTTGTAAAGACTTCTTCCTTATCTTCCATTTCAATAGTGATATTTTCACCATCAAATGATTTCAGTATTCCCTCAAAATCCTTTACACCTTCTCTTGCCTTGTAGAGCTTTAGCTCAACTTCTTTTCCAAGTTCTCTCAGAAAATCCTTGTCCTTTTTTAGGGTTCTCCCAAGTCCAGGAGAAGATACCTCTAAAATATATCCCTCATCAATAAAATCATTCTCATCCAGCCAATCACTAAGGCGTCTTGAAATTTCCGCACAATCTTCTATTCCTATACCGCCATCCATATCACAGTATGCTCTTAGATAGTATTCTCCTGCCTCTTTGACAAATTCTACATCAACTACTTCAAAGTTTAGCTCACCGCTAAGTTTTTCCAAGAACTCTTCAGTTCTTTTTACATAAGTTTCGCTTTTGCTCATTTCTATCCTTTCATATGCATAAAAAAGTGGACCCACCGGCCCACTTTCCTGTCAAACATATTTCATTCACTATAGCACATTTTTCATTTAAATGCAAGGGGGAAATAAGATTACATGCTTATTTAACCCAATTATACACTGTCAAATCCGGCACTCTTGTGAACTCTTTAATGTTGTTAGTTACTATAGAATATCCCAACGACTGTGCATGAGCAGCTATCATCATATCAAGCTGACCTATCAGTGTTCCCTTTTTTTCTAAATAAGCTCTAATCTTTCCATAATTATTTGCTGCATTGGTATCAAAATCCAACACCTCTATATTAGATAAAAACAATGTTAGTGCAAGTCTATTTTTACCAACCGCCTTACTTTTCTCTACACCATGTATCAGCTCTGCATATGTTATAGAAGAAATACATATTTCTTTAGGATCATGTCTTTTCAATTCTTCTATTACGCTATCCGGATTGTTCTTTATTATATATATGCATATATTAGTATCAAGCATATATCTCATAGTTCTTCTCTCTTCTGAACTAAATTATCTTCTCTATCAATCATAAAGTCGTCTGAAAACATATCTATAGCTGTAATAAAGGAATCCCACTTACTATTTTTAGGCAACAGAATCAATACATCACCAATTTTATTTGCCATCACTTCATCACAATCAAATCTATACTCTTTAGGCAATCTCACTGCCTGGCTTCTACCATTTTCAAAAATTTTTGCTGCCAACATAAAATCACCATCCCTTCAACAATAAGTATATATCAAAATATATACCAAGTCAATATATGAAAATATTTACGCTTGACAGGTGGGAAATAAGATTACCTGCTTATTTGTATCGACCTATTCTTTACTCCGAATGTCTATAAAAACTTTTATCACCTATATAATATTTATTATCATTAGAGCCATTTAAGTATTTTTGCATAATTCTATTATATTCGCTTTCAGTTACCTCTGATCCATTTATCTTATATACTTCCCCATATATTTCATTTGAATATAATACTACAATTTTATCATTATTGTCTAATTTAAATACTACCTCTTCATAACCATTTCCAAATCCATGTGTAACATGTATCTCTCCATCTTTAAAGATATCTATTAAAGTTTTGGGACCACCTGCATCAACTATAACCGGAACACCATTATTTAAAGCATATATGGCAGTAATAAATTCATTATGTGATACTATCATCTCTTTGCTTCCATTTCCATTTATATCCGAAAACCCGAAGCGATATTCTTCATTTGGTCCATACGAACCAGATTCAATATATGTACTACCATAGAATCCCTCATAAATATATTTGTAATAGTCAAATATAACCGGTTCATATTTCTCCATATAGTAACTATCATCCTTTTCGGAGCTACTTGGTTGCGTATTTTTTGTAGCTACCTCAGGCTTTGCGTTTGCTACAGCTGCATCAAAGTTTACCATCTGGCCTATAGGAGTATTAGCTGCAATATTATAAGTATATAGCTCTGTATCAGGCTTGCTCTTGCCATCCCAATACCTCAAGAATACATTTCCATTCACTATATTAAACCATTTGATATCTTCCGCTATATCCACTACATTGCTTCCATCCATATTCATCTTCTTTAGTGAGCCCATCTTTTGCTCATATGACTTCTCAAGTACATATAGAGTATTTTCATAGATATTGAACTGTACACTGTCTGCTGCAAATCCAAGTCCGGAGCCATCATAAACTATTTTTTGATTGCCACCTGTAAGATCACTACTTCTAAGATATGGATCTTCCTCAGTATAATATAGTGTACCGTCATATATTATATAGTTCTGGCAGTCAAATCCGGGTATTGCCACAGTGTTTTGCTTAGTTTCCATATCATAGTAATTGAATCCGTCCTTAGTAAGGAAATATACATATCTTTTATCAACTACACTGACATTGGGATTCCCCACATTTTGTCCTGCCGGTATAGTAAACAGCTCTGTAAAATCCTGACCATCTGTATTTACTCTACAAATATGATATATTCCATCCTGACCATTTGAATAGCTAAAATAGCAATAATTATCTACCAAACTCTCAAAGCTTAGCCAGCTATCATCACCTGTTCCAAAGCCAAGATCTGTCAGTCTTGTATTTTCTCCGGTACTGATAGAATATCTATATAGATTTCTATCAGTAAAATTAGTATCCTTTTGATCACCTGTAGTGGTATTAGCATAATATATATTTCCATTTAAAATATGCATATCCTTCATAAATATATCACCGGATATTCTACTTACATTACCGCTCATATCTACAGAATAGATTCTCTCCTGATCCTTTGGATTCCTGAAGTAATACACATCACCATTGTTTACCATTCGTCCATAACAAACCATATTTCCAACAAGATTTCCATCATTTACAGCTGTATTCTTTAGCTCTTTGACTTCTTTCTTATCTTCTTTATCTTTCTTCTTTTCCTTTTTATTTTTTTTATTAGCTTTTGTATAGTCTTCAGTTTCAGATTTTTTATAAGAATCCGTATTTAAACCTACGCTACATCCTGTAAACAATAAACTTGCAGACAATACAAAAGATGCAAATATTGCATGTTTTTTTACTCTCATAATTCCTCCAAAGTGTATTTAATTTTTTCCATAAATCTCTAAGGCTTCGAGATACAAACTATAAAAAGCATCGCCTTCATCTTGATTTACAGATCTATCTGATGGCATTAACAAATATTTATGTGCAAATCCGGGATTAATATAGTCCAATCCTTCCACTACATACCAATAGTCCATATCTTTGTCAATATGTATGCAGTCATTCAACACCTCAAAATCTACCTCACCATTTGTTGCCTCCATCATGCTCAATGAAAAGCTTTCTATAACTTCACGAACTTCAGCATTTTTTTCTTCTTTAACAGTACTATTTACCATCTTCCCACTCTTTCTTATTTCCAGCTTCTTTGTATTTTCTTTTTCGATAGCTGTCAAACTGCTTTCATCAAAATTATCAGGTTCAATAGTACCAACATACCATGACTTTCCATTAAAATAATTTTGAAGTTCCTGGTCTTTGAATTTTCTTCCTCTTCTAGCATAGATTTCATTGAGAGCATATCTTGCAGTATTTTGGTCAAGTGCGTTTACCTCAGCGTCAGTAAGTACTCTTGTACTGCTATCAGCAAAAATATACTCATTGATTTGTGGCATCTCTACTTCAGGTTTTGCATTTGCCACCGCCGCATCAAAGTTTACCATCTGGCCTATAGGAGTATTGGCTGCAATATTATAAGTGTATAACTCTGTATCAGGCTTGCTCTTGCCGTCCCAGTATCTTAGGAATACATTTCCATTCACTATATTGAACCAGTTTATATCCTCTGCTATATCTACTACATTGCTTCCATCAATATTCATTTTCTTTAATGAACCCATCTTTTGTGCATTAGACTTTTCAAGTACATATATGGTCTCATCATATATATTGAACTGCACACTGTCTGCTGCAAATCCAAGCCCTGATCCATCATAAACAGTTTTTTGATTTCCACCTGTAAGGTCACTACTTCTAAGATATGGGTCTTCCTCAGTATAATATAGTGTACCGTCATATATTATATAGTTCTGGCAGTCAAATCCCGGTATTGCCACAGTGTTTTGCTTAGTTTCCATATCATAGTAATTGAATCCGTCCTTAGTAAGGAAATATACATATCTTTTATCAACTACACTGACATTGGGATTCCCCACATTTTGTCCTGCCGGTATTGTAAACAATTCTGTGAAGTCCTGCCCATCTGTATTTACTCTACAAATATGATATATACCATCCTGACCATTTGAATAGCTAAAATAGCAATAATTATCTACCAGACTCTCAAAGCTGAGCCAGCTATCATCACCGGTTCCAAAGCCAAGATCTGTCAGTCTTGTATTTTCTCCGGTACTGATAGAATATCTATATATATTTCTATCAGTAAAATTAGTATCCTTTTGATCACCTGTAGTGGTATTAGCATAATATATATTTCCATTTAAAATATGCATATCCTTCATAAATATATCACCGGATATTCTACTTACATTACCGCTCATATCTACAGAATAGATTCTCTCCTGATCCTTTGGATTCCTGAAGTAATACACATCACCATTGTTTACCATTCGTCCATAACAGACCATATTTCCTACAAGATTTCCATCATTTACAGCTGTATTCTTTAGCTCTTTGACTTCTTTCTTATCTTCTTTATCTTTCTTTTTTTCCTTCTTAGATTTTTTATTAGCTTTTGTATAGTCGTCATCCTCAGAAGTTTTTTCAGCTCTTTTATCAAAATTTTGGTTTACACTTATTCCACATCCTGTAAACACTAAGCTTGTCAACAATACACAAGCTGTAAATATCAAAGATCTCTTTGTTCTCATAGCTCCTCCTAAATATATTAACCCCATTCTCTATGTGCTAATGCCTTTATATACCCATTTTCGTCAACATCTAATATATAGCAATCAATTTCACCCTGACTCATTAATTCACCAAGTACATCTTTTAACTCATGTGGACTGTATTCGCTTCCCAAATGAGAATAACCGGTATATATAATGGCATCTTTTCTTACATATATGCTCCCTTTATAAAATTCATAATCGTATGTTTTATCACTATCTCCAATAATATACCACTTACCATTATCTAGTTGATATGTTCCTGTATAATCCCAATTATCTACCACACCAACCTGCTGTATAATATCATATGTTGGCTTACTACTATATAAAAATGGTGTATATAAACTAACATTTGTTAATTCATAATAATCTCCACGATCATAAATCTTGCCATTTATCCATGTTCCATATCCTACTTTATTTTTATATTTATTCGCAATTTCTTCCTCTCCCCAGAATGTTGTTTCCTTAGTTGCAAGACTGATATTTTCATCTTTTAAATAAGGCAAATACTTTGCTTCCGGAAGTGAAGCATTGGATGTTACCATCCTGCCACTCTTTCTTATTTCCAGCTTCTTTGTATTTTCTTTTTCGATTGCTGATAGGCTGTTCTCATCAAAGTTTTCCGGTTCAATAGTACCAACATACCATGACTTTCCATTAAAATAATTTTGAAGTTCCTGATCTTTAAATTTTCTTCCTCTTCTAGCATAGATCTCATTGAGAGCATATCTTGCAATATTTTGGTCAAGTGCGTTTACCTCAGCGTCAGTAAGTACTCTTGTACTGCTATCAGAAAAAATATAATCATTGATTTGTGGCATCTCTACCTCAGGTTTTGCATTTGCTATAGCTGCATCAAAGTTTACCATCTGACCTATAGGAGTATTGGCTGCAATATTATAGGTATATAACTCTGTATCAGGCTTGCTCTTGCCATCCCAGTATCTTAGGAATACATTTCCATTCACTATATTGAACCAGTTGATATCCTCTGCTATATCAACTACATCATTTCCATCAAGTGTCATCTTCTTTAATGATCCCATCTTCTGTTCACTGGACTT
Organism: Lachnoanaerobaculum umeaense; assembly: GCF_003589745.1. Taxonomy (GTDB): domain Bacteria; phylum Bacillota; class Clostridia; order Lachnospirales; family Lachnospiraceae; genus Lachnoanaerobaculum; species Lachnoanaerobaculum umeaense. The sequence goes on from NZ_CP032364.1 coordinate 1,871,078, forward strand.
TTCAAGTACATATATGGTCTCATCATATATATTGAACTGTACACTGTCTGCAAAAAATCCAATTCCTGACCCGTCATAAACAGTTTTTTGATTTCCACCTGTAAGGTCACTACTTCTAAGATATGGGTCTTCCTCAGTATAATATAGTGTACCGTCATATATTATATAGTTCTGGCAGTCAAATCCAGGTATTGCCACAGAGTTTTGCTTTGTTTCCATATCATAGCAGTTGAGCCCATCCTTAGTAAGAAAGTAGACATATCTTTTGTCAACTACACTGACATTGGGATTTCCCACATTTTGTCCGGTGGGTATTGTAAACAGCTCTGCAAAATCCTGACCTTCTGTATTTACTCTGCAAATATGATATATTCCGTCCTGACCATTTGAATAGCTAAAATAACAATAATTATCTACCAGACTCTCAAAGCTTAGCCAACTGTCATCACCAACTCCAAAATCAAGACTTGTAAGTCTTGTGTTTTCTCCGGTACTTATGGAATATCTATATAGATTATGGTCTATAAAGTTAACATCTTTCTGATCTCCTGTATTTGTATTGGCATAATAAATGTTTCCATCTAGTATGTGCATATCCTTCATAAAAATATTTCCGGATATTCTCCTTACATTTCCACTCATATCTACAGAATAGATCCTCTCTTGGTCCTTTGGATTTCTAAAGTAGTATGAATCTCCATTGTTTACCATTCTTCCATAGCAGACCATATTTCCAACAAGATTTCCATCATTTACAGCTGTATTCTTCAGCTCCTTAGCCTCTTTCTTATTCTTTTTATCTCTCTTCTTATCTTTTTTGCCCGCCTTAGTATAATCCTCATCTTCAGAAGTTCTCTCATTCTTTTTATCAGATTCACCTTTTCCTATGGAGCATCCAGTAAATAACATACCTACTGATACTATACTTATCGCCAATATAATTGACTTCTTAAATAAATTCATTCTTTTCATATTCACTCCTATATACTATTAACCCCATTCCTGATTTGCCATTGTTTTTATATATCCATTTTCATCCAGTTCAAGTATATATACAGATATCTCCCAATAGCCATAGGATAAATCGTCTATAATATCTTTTAATTTATATGCTTTATACTCATATGGTTCTGAATATCTTCCACTATATATCACAGCATCTTTTCTCATATATATACTTCCTGTATAAAAAACATAGGAATGTTTGGAATCACTGTCACCATATATAACCCATTTACCATTGCTTAATTGATATGAACCATGATAATCATCATGATCTTCCTCAGAAGTTTTTTCTACCATATAATCTGTTGGTTTACTGTCATATAGATATGGTGTATATAAATTTATATTTACGAATTCATAATAATCTCCACGGTCATATATTCTTCCATAAACATTTACTCCATATCCTAAGTTTTTTCCATACATCGCTTTTATATGACCTCCTCCGGTATGTACATCCTGATGCCCCAGCTTTATATATTCATCTTGAAAATATTTTATATACCCTGCATTTGGAAGAGTAGCACCTGCTGTTACAGTCTTCCCATTCCTTCTCAAATCCAGCTTTTTTGTATTTTCTTTTTCGATAGCTGTCAAACTGCTTTCATCAAAATTATCAGGTTCAATAGTACCAACATACCATGATTTCCCATTGAAATAATTTTGCAACTCTTGGTCTTTAAATTTCCTTCCTCTTCTGGCATAGATTTCGTTGAGTGCATACCTTGCAGTATTTTGGTCAAGTGTATTTACCTCATCATCAGTAAGTATTCTTGTACTGCTATCAGGTATGATAAAATCTGCACTAGCTGTGGTCTCCTCAACTGTCGGAAGTTGTTCCATATGACTTATCAAATGTATAACCTGACAATTTCTTTTTGATTTCGCTTTTATTCAGCTCATCTCCTACTTCAATACCAAAGGCTTTTATTCCTTTCCTTCCAATCTCTATAAAATAGGCTGCTCCATTATCATCTATACTTACATCCACTCTTGAAGTATTTTCATAAGCTTTGAGAAATTTTGATGTTTCAACTTTGTCAGATAAAACGCCTCCCGCATCAATACTTGCTGCCCTACATCCAAGTAAAATAGCTGTTATCAGATTTTTTTTATTTTCATGTTTATCTCACTCCAAATAATTCACTTTTCATATTCGCCTTGCTAAAAACTTCTACTACCTTGATATTTCTTATCTAAATTATCCTTGTAATACATATCTATTCCATATCTCATGCATAAAGTATAATAATCGCTTTCAGATACCTCCTCGTTTGATATAAAATATTTCATTGTATCACCATCCTCACTATGTGATGCATCAACAGTTTTAACTATATTGTCATTTTCATCAAGTTCTTCAATAGTTCTTGTATGTACACCCATAATATCCGTTTCCGTATAAATAGATCCGCCAACTATAATGTGAACTGAACATCTCGGAAATGCTGTTTCTACTGTAATAGGTGTTCCATTTTGTAAGGTATATATGGCATATATATATTCTCCCTCGGATACTATCATTTCCTTACTTCCATTATTATT